>JBPCVZ010000030.1:0-2602 GCA_051010015.1 Hyphomicrobiaceae bacterium | reverse complement strand
GTGTCGCGGAGATACTCGAAGAACGGCCCACCCCAATCGAAACCAGGTGAAGTTGCGAATCGATGATCGTTGACATCGGCAGTGTAGGGCACCACGAGCAGGTCGCGGCCCGCTTCTTTGATCCAGTACGGTACTTCATCTGCATACGAATCCTGCGTGTACGTGAAGCCGCCCTCCTCTGCGACCAGGCGCACGGTGTTTTCGCTGCGCCGGCCAATAAAGCAGCCGAGCGGTCGTTGCCCCGTCATGCGCACATGCACATCGATCGCCTTTTGAATGTGTGCCCGTTCCACATCCTCGGAGATACCGTGGTAGTCGATCCAGCGATAACCGTGCGTCGACAACTCCCAGTTCGCTTCGACCATCGCAGCTACAGCGTCGGGTTGGCGTTCTAATGCCATCGCAACGGCGTTGACGGTGACTGGAACACTGCGTTCTGTGAAGAGCTTATGCAGCCGCCAAAAGCCGACTCGCGGGCCGTACTCGTACATGGATTCGACAGGCAGGTAGCGATCGCCGGGGCGAGGCAATGCAAAGCCGAATTCGGACAGCAGCGACTCGGAGGCATCATCGCCATGCAATATGTTTTGCTCCGCCCCTTCCTCGAAGTTGATAACAAATTGCACTGCGATGCGGGCGTCGTCGGGCCAATTGGGATGAGGCCAATCGCGGCCATACCCGACCATGTCACGCGGATAATTTTCAGCCATGTTGGATCTCCACTTGTCAAGTTGGTGACGGCGGACCGCAGCGTGGCCCGATGGTTTCGAATACGTTCTGAATTTCCGCGCGGCTGGCGCCGCGCATCAATAGCAACGTCAGCAAGACACGGGCCTTAGGGCCATCTAGTGCGCCGCCGAAGATCACACCGCGTGCGATGAGATCCGTTTCAGAGCCCGCAAATCCACCGTATGTGCCGCGCAGCACCTCTCCATTGCCGGCACGGGAGACGAGTACGACGGGCATCGCTGCCATGAGTTCTTCCAGTCGACCTGGTTTCGCGATCTCTTTTGTCAGATGCCCACCACCGAACCCTTCCAGCACGACGCCGGCGTAGCCCGCCTGTGGCAGAGTATCCAGTAGCCGTCCATCGTCGCCCAAACCAACCTTCCACAAGCAAACAGCGGCCGGATCAGCATCATCAGGCACGTTGACGTGAAATCTTCCAGCCGGTCTTACGAGAATGCGGACGTCGCGCTCGGCGATCCAGCCCAGTGGTCCGGTATGCGGCGATCGAAATGTTGCGGTGCTGGCCGTATGCGCCTTACGAACAAATCGCGCAGCGTGGATCTCATCGTTCATGACGACGAGTGTGCCAAGGCCGCGGGCTTCCGGCGATGCTGCGGTAGCGATCGCAGCCAGGAGGTTTGCCGGACCTTCTGCACCAGGCATGCTGGCATTGCGCATCGCACCCGTAACGACGATTGGCGCTTCTTGCGCGATCATTAGGTCGAGGCCATAGGCAATTTCCTCGATCGTGTCAGTGCCCTGTGTGACAACGACCCCGTCGCAGCCGTCTTCGATTGCGGCAGCGGCAGTACGCGCGAGGTTGTGCAAATCGCCAAAACTCATGTGCGGCGAAGGGACCAGCGCCACAGGGATGGACGAGATATCTGCGATTTCAGCGACGCCCGGTATCTGGCTCGCTATTTCTGCTACGTCTAGAGTCGGCTTCGCGCCGACACCGGGTTGATCAACGCTCACGATCGTTCCGCCGCACGACATCAACGCAATCTTGGGACGGCTGGTCACATCAGGCCACCTCCACCACGGCACGCGTCGCAACAGCGGCGCGCATTGAGAATTGCTGTTTAAGGTAGTGCCTTTCGGTCAGCGATGGAACTGAGTCGATTTGAACGTGGGTCACACTCCTACCAAAGGCGCTCGCACAAGCTCAAGGACGGACCAGCCGTCAAGATGCTGCGCATCATCGATCATCGCTGTGCATCGCGGCGAAAAGGCCCAGCGCGCGGTCCGGTGTCATGACTCCCCAGCACATCGACATGCACCTATTGTGCGGCTGAAGGTTTTCTGTGAGCGCGGTTGCTTCAGATTTCGATAATTGTCGAACTGCGCTCTTATATCACCGGCTTCGATATCTATTCGCGCGCGCGCTTCATGCAAATCCTTCGTGCGCAACGAGTACGTGACTTCCCGCTTGCCAATCGTCTCAACAATGTCTTTGGCAACAGGGCCTCGGACGTAGAAGACATCCTTACGTCTTGTTGGCCATGGGTGTTTCGCCACTTCGGTCATACCTCGACTGGAACACTCAATTGCAGCAGTCGGGTTAGCAAGTTACCGGAAACAAAGAGACTTTCCGGATCAATGACTTAGGTGGATTTGGCTCCGCGGGTAGGACGCGAAGAATCAAACCCTAACTAATTGAAAATAATAAATCTTCCGAACTGATATCTTGCATCACTGTACCACCTAAACGTACCAGATATCAACCTACTGGGATGAGTATTAGTTGACGCCTGGTACTTCGCCTCTGCCACAATTTGTGAGTCAATCTAAGACAACAGATTCCAATCAGACTCATCGTGCCCCGAATCGAGTCATCGTTTTGTGAACCGCAAGAGACGTTACTACAGGGCGC
>JBPCVZ010000029.1:0-33313 GCA_051010015.1 Hyphomicrobiaceae bacterium | reverse complement strand
TGAACCGTGTGCACTGCCGTTGGGATCTTTCTCGCAATAGCGCCACTGGCATCCTGAGCAATCGTTCGCCCCGAGCTGATCGATACGAAAAGCGCGATGAGTAGCAGGCCTATGGTTCGCTGAGCGTGCCGCACTGGTGCTGCCTGTTCTGTGTCAACTTCAAAAGCGTCCGTTGGCGATCAAACACACGACGAGCAAACTGGCTACGAAAACGTGCTGTCGGCTAGTTCTTCTTGAGATCGACAGCCACCGCCTTTTCGTCGCCGGGTGCCACCGAAAACCCTGTGTTGCCCTTGACGTTCTTGACGTCGGCAAGACGTGCGGAAAGCACGTAATCGCCGGCGGGCAGGATTGTTATGTGGCCTGACTTCTTGCGCCAGAAGGAAGCAATCTTCTTGCGCTTTCCGGACAAATCCGCCTTGCCTGAAAGGACCTCGATGCCGAGCTGGTTGTCCACCTTCTTGCCTTCGACCGTCGCATCGAAGCGCACGGTCCCGGCCTTGAAATTGAAGACGTGAAGTTCCTCACTGCCCGGGTTGATGGCGATTTTGGTCGTCAGCCGAACGTGGCGATGATCTGGCAGTTCCCCGAAGAGTTGCCATTCACCTGCCGGCAAGACGAAGATGCTGCCCGATTTTTTGCGCCAGAAGCTTGCGATTGTCGGGCGCTTTCCCTCGAGACCTTTCGGCTTGCCGAGAACCTTCCATGCGAGACTGCCTTTGAAAGGTTGGCTCTCTTCGCTGAGCTTGGCATCGAACCGCACCAGACCGCCATTGAAGTTGAATGTATGGCGTTCAGCGCCGCCGGGAACAACTTCAATCGTCTTTGATGTTTTCATATATCGCGCATCGGCGAGTACGCCGCCGATCAGCCATTTGCCGGCCGGCAACCAGAACACCGTCCCCGACTTCTTGCGCCAGAAGTTCACGAGCCGCTTGCGCTTGCCCTCGAAATTCGCCTTCGGCTCCAGAACATTCCAGCCGGCCTGCCAGCTGAAAGGCTTCCCACCCTCGCTAAGCGAATAGTCGAAGCGGACCTGGCCGATGTTGAGCACCACGGTCTCCGTCAGTCCCGCACCCTGCGGCACGGTAATCTCGCGTGATTTCTTGATATGTCGATGATCGGCCAGCAGCACTTCCAGCAGATACTTGCCGGCTTTGACGCCCTTGAGAACATGGCCCGACTTCTTGCGCCACGCGCTTGCGATCTTCTTGCGCTTACCTTCCAACCCTTGCGGTGGTCCGTAGAGCGTGATGCCCAACTGTCCTGTCCATTCAAGCCCACCTTCCTTTATGAGGGCTCGAATCTTGACCCCTGTAAGTGCCGCTGCCGGCTTTGGTTTTGGTTTTGGCGAAGGCGCGACCGTCACCTGCTTCACAGTGACCTGCAACGCTTTTTTCAGCGCCGGCGCATCCTTCGCTTCGACGTACATGCCGCCCGTATTGCGGGCAAGGCATCGCAATCCTGCATCTTCGCCCCGCGACAGGTTGAAGCCGATAACGTGCGTCTTGAAATTTATGCCCTGGCTTTTCAGTTTACTGCCGAGTTTGCAGGGATCGACACCGCAATTCTCTTTGCCGTCACTCACGACGATGACGGTGGCCTTGTCTTCCGTGAAGTTGAGCTTGCGGGCGGCCTGCAAAACACTGTCGCCCAGCGGCGTCTTACCGACTGGGCGCAGCGTCTTGACAGCGCGCATGATTTGACCGGTGTTCGGCCGGGCGACATCGGATAGCGTTTCGATGTCCGAGCAGTCACCCTTGCGGCGATGGCCGTAAGCCATCAATCCAAGTTCGATTTTTGGGCCAAGAGTGGCCAGCAGATCCGAGATCGCTCCACGGGCGATATCTATTTTGCGCACGCCCTTTATCCGGCCGGCCATACTGCCTGACGAATCCAAGACAAGGATGACCTTTTCAGCGGCGTTCGCGGTGTGGGGCGTGATCGAGCAAAGGACCACTGCCAAGCACGCCGCCGCGATTGATCCAAACGCTGTGCGGAGCACCGAACGATTGGGACAAGTGGAACGCAGCGCCATGATATTTCCCCTGTGTCTGGCAACTCGGAGCATCGCAAGCCAAATGCGGGTCCAAGATGACTTCGGCTTGTACACATGACGTTAACAGCATCCAGGCGATCGCCATATGTGGTTAACGCATCGCGCCTGCGTTATAAGGTGAACAAGGAGTTTCCGTGTCAGCTGCCGCGAATTGCTGCGATCGACGAGGCCAGGGTCTCGGTTCAAGTGGATATCTCTGCGCCCTGCCTTGAAATTGCGCGCAGGCCCGCAACTCCTGCACAGCAACGATCGCCGGACTTGGATCGGAGCGTGGTGCCGGCGCGCGCCAGTGCGCCAGTGATGCCGTGGACGGCTCATGATCCAAGGCGAACGCCAGTGTGAAACACTGACAATTGAAGTCTCCAGTCGGTCGCGCGGCAACGCGTGCGCGCGCTCGCTATAGCAGCAGCGCTGCCGGGCATTTGGATCAAATGACCGCGACGTCGGCGGCACAAGGTGCGTGCTCGGTGTGCGCAAGCTCGAGCGCCCCGGTACCTGCGTCAACTCGGAAGCACTCGACGCAGTCGGCATCCTGGCTCGCCACAAGCAAGTACTTGCCACTTGGGTCGAGCGTGAGGTTTCGTGCGTTCGAGTTAGCCGTGAGCACGTGTCGGCTCGAAAACCTCAGCTTGCCGTCGTCAGGCGAAATGGTGAACACCGCGATACTCTGGTGGACCCGACAGATGTAGTAGTAGTGCAATCCGTCCGCCGACACACAGCCTTCGGCACCCCAGAGATCTGCCTTGCCGAGGTTTTCCGGATGGCCGCGTCCGTCGAAACTATCCGGATAGCAAGGCACAGTCTGTACTGGCAGCAGTCCCTTTTCGTCATCAACGGCGCATACAACGACGGTGCCATCGAGTTCGCAATTCACATACGCCGCCCGTAGTGACGGGTGGAAATTGATGCCGCGCGGACCGCACCCCGGAGCTAGCTCCACGTCACCGTGCGGCGACAGTTTCCCCGTTGTCGTGTCAAGGATGTACTGGTGGACCTTGTCTGTCCCCAGGTCCATCGCATAGACAAGGTTCGTTCGGGGATCGCCATGTACGCCGTGGGGATGAGGCGCTGACTGACGGAGTGGGTGGGGACCTGCTCCAGCGTGGTCTGGCCGCGCCGTAACCTCGCCGACCGCTCCGGTATCGGGGTCAAAGGGTAGCACCGAGATGCCGCCTTCCCAGTACCTTGTGACGAGCAAGAACCGCCCCGTACGGTCAAAGGTTGCGCACGTGTTGCCGCGGCCGCCGGTCGACTGCGTACCGATCCTCTCGAGCCCACCATCGGACTGGATTCGATACGACGTCACGAACCCGATGCCGGCAGGCACGCCCGTGTACTGGGAAAGCTCGTGCACCGCAACGAGAAAGCGCCCCTCGGGGTGAACCTCCAGCCATGTCGGTGAGTCCTGTTTCGTCACCTTGCCTGTTGGGGAGAGCGTGCCGTTTTCTATATCGAACGAAAAGGAGAGGATGCCTGCTCCAGGTAGAGTTGAGCCGACCCATCCAAGCTGCCCAGGCGTGTATCCTGTATAGCAGCCAACAAAAGCGTAGTGTTGAGACATCTGACATCTCCTCTGTTCTGTCTGACAGGCTTGGGAGCCGACGATCTGGGAACATAGCGGTTGTCCGTTTGTGGTCGCTTCGATCAATACAACGGATGCCCATTGTTTGTCTTGGCGGCCCCTTTGGGCCACTGAACTGCCAACGGAGCGACGACCGCTGCTGGCTCTGAGCACCATTGAACGACTGCAGCGTTTTCACACGGCCAAGATCCCAAGTGGTCATTTCTCCGGCTTGTTCATGATCGCCGGGACGACAAATTCTGTCATGACTTTCAGCGGGAGCTTGCCATAGTCGGCATCATTGTAGTTGCCGGCGAACATCACGGCGATAAATTTGCGCTTCGGGTGAATTGCTAGGACCTGGCCGCCATTGCCAAGTCCGGCGATCAATTCAGGCAGGCCTCTCCAGCGCTCCGGTATCAACCACCACAGATATCCGTAATTGGTACCATTCTTATGAACCGATCTCGGTCTTGTGGAAGCTGCAATCCACTGCGCAGGAAGAATTTGTCGCCCGCGAAACTTGCCATTCTGAATTACGAGCTCACCAACCTTGGCAAGATCATGGATGTTTAAGCGAAGGCCGCTGTAGGCTACGACTGTGCCGTCGGCTCTGCGAGCCCATTCGAAGGCTTCTATCCCGAGAGGATTGAACAATCTCAGTGCCGCGTATTTGTCGATCGGCAAACCGGAACCACGCTCAATCAGCTTTGCAATAACGGCGACTGCACCTGAGTTGTAAGTCGTTTGCTTTCCCGGCTCTCTGACTATCGGCCGATCCAAAGCAAAACGGACGGGATCCTTTGTATACTCCATCGCCCGCGCGCTGTTTTTCGGATCAAGATAGGACAGCTCCTCGTTCCACTCCGTGCCCATCCTCATCGACAACGCATGGTCAACAAGAATTGCCTTGCGCTTTGGGTCACGGGCCAGGTCCGCATACTCCGGAAATTGCATGATCAGGCTTTTGTCAATGTCAGGCACTTTGCCCTCGGCCAAGGCAATGCCGTAAAGCAAGCCGATTATGGATTTGGTGACTGAGCGTAAACCATGCAGGGTGCCGGCACTGTTCTTGCGCGTGCTCCAGGTTCCGCCCCACCGCCGATCAATTCCTGCGAAGTGGCGTTCTGCCAGGATTTCACCGTCGTGAATCAATAGGAAGCTGTGCAGCCCTGACAACTGTCCCTTGTCGAACGCAATCTGCAGCCTTGCCTCGAGTGGTCGCTCCTGAGCCGTTGCATGGCACGCGCCTGCGAGAACAAGAGCTATAAGCGAAGCAGCAAGACGCTGCCCAAACACCGACATTTCAATTGCCTCCGGACATAGCTGCCGCCGTACCAAAGCACGGTCGAAGTTATCATGCACGACCGTACGTGGAAGAGGCTGTCGTCGTGGCGGCCCTATCGAGAAGGGCCATTTGCAGCTTCTCGATTGCAATCCGATTGAGCGCTGCAACCTGTCCGCTTCGTTTCCGTTTGCCTACATTTCTGCCGCAGTATTGCGTGGAAGCCGGCGGTCAGACGCCCAGCCAATCCAGGGCGCGGTATTTGGCGATTGTCGCCTGGACG
Organism: Hyphomicrobiaceae bacterium; assembly: GCA_051010015.1. Classification (GTDB taxonomy): domain Bacteria; phylum Pseudomonadota; class Alphaproteobacteria; order Rhizobiales; family Hyphomicrobiaceae; genus CAJQQK01. Next base: position 28,125 of record JBPCVZ010000029.1, on the reverse strand, counting down.
CCAAGCTTGTGCAGGCCGTGAAACGGAATTGGCTTGGGCGGTGTCATCGGAAAATCAAGCTCGGATGCGGGGGTGCCGGACGCCCAGTCCGCCATTACCTTGCCCATCGCCGTTGCCATCGCGACACCGCGCCCGTTATAGCCAAGGCCGGCGATGATGCCGTCGCCCATCTGGTTCAGGTGCGGGTAGTGATCTGCGGTTGCCGCGACGAAGCCGCCCCAGGCATATTGCCACTCGACATCTGCCAGTTGCGGAAACATGTCGCGCGTAACCGCGCGCAGTCGTTCCTGCGCACGCCGCGTACCGTGCGCGCCATAGGTCCCGCGACCGCCCATGATGAAGCGGCCGGCAGCATCCATACGGAAGTAAAGCAGCAATCGGCGCGTATCCGACGGCGCCTGCAACCCCGGTAGGATCGAGGCGCGCAGATTGTCCGACAACGGTGTGGTGGCGACCTGCGTCGAGCGTACCGGTACAACGGTCTGGGCGAGCGGTGGCACCAAGCCGTCCGTGTAGCCGTTCGTGCACAGTAGAACTTTGTCGGCCGTCAGACGACCGTCTGCCGTTTCGAGGACATATCTGCCGGCCTCATGTTCGAGACCAAGCGCCCGTGAGTTTCCATGAACTTTGGCGCCGGCAGCGATTGCTGCATCGGCGAGGCCAAGTGCGTAGTTGAGCGGATGCACGTTGCCGCCGCGAGGATCGATCGCACCGCCGCAATAGACATCCGTGCCGATCATCTGCGTGGTCTCTTCGCGACTGAGCAATCTCAGGGGACCGCCGCGACGCTGCCATTGTTCGACCCGCGAGGTTAATGCTTGCAGCGCTGTCTCATTGTGCGCAGCCCTGATCCAGCCGGAGTGCACGGCATCGCAGGAGATGGCGTGGCGCTCGATCAGCGAAAAAACAAGGTCGCCCGCGGCACCGGACATTCTCACCATGCGCGCGCCCATCTCAGCGCCGAACTTTTCCTCGATCTGGTCAGGATCTTCGATCAATCCTGGATTGACCTGGCCGCCGTTGCGCCCGGATGCGCCCCAACCCGGTGTTTCTGCTTCAAGCACGGCTGTCTCGATGCCACGCTCCGCCAGATGCAAAGCGGCAGACAGCCCGGTAAATCCGGCACCGATGATTGCGACTCGCGTCTCGGCGTCACCGTCGAGTGGCGGACAGTCAGGTGTTGGATTGGCGGTTGCGCTCCAAAGGCTGTCTGCAATGACCGCCGCCTCGTTCTCAATCATGCCGCTTGGTCCTGACCTGCAATTCCGGCATCGCCCATTTACGATCCGATCGACACACTCCTAGACTTGAAGCGAGCTTGCAAGCTTGCTGATTCTGTCGTCAAGGTCGGCGCAAATGCCGGTCCCCGCGACCGTTGCCGCGTTGTTGCATCTTCCAAGAGGCAGTCAAGTTCTGGTCGGGGCAATTCGAATTCAACGGAGGTGAGGCTGGACAACAGGCTGCAGCCGCCCGGTCCGAGCGTTGATCGCGACCCGTCTACCTGTCTGGAGGCTTGATCCGCCGAGGGCACGAGAAGGCCTTCGACCGTCTACGATGGAAATCGGCCGCTTACTTTGAGATCGGTACAACTCGACCGGGTTCGATGTTCTGCTATGATCTGGCGATGATCTATCAGTTTGGCGATTTCAGGTTGGACATCGCGCGCCAGGAGCTGTGGTGCGGAAGCGAAGCCGTGGATGTCGAGCCGATGGTATTGGATCTCTTGCGGCTTCTGATCGAAAACCACGACAGGCTGGTCTCGAAGGAAGAGCTCTTTGCTGCTCTTTGGGACGATCGGACGGTGACCGATTCGGCGCTTTCCACCTGCATCAAGTCCGCTCGACGTGCGGTGCGAGATACCGGTCGTCGTCAATCCGTCATCAAAACCGTTCACGGCAAAGGGCTGCGCTGGGTGGCGCCGTTCAAGATCGTCAGCCATCCCGCAGAGACGGCCGAGCACGATATCGACAAGCAGGAAGATGTTTGGCTGGAAGCCTCGCAGCGTCCGTCGATTGCAATCTTGCCGTTCGATGGACTTGGCGCCGATGCATTTACCAAAACTTTGAGCGAGGCAATTCCGCACGAATTAATTGCCGCCATTTCCCGCTTGCGCTGGATTTCGGTCATCGCACGCGGCTCTTCGTTTCGATTTCACACGCGAACCGGAGATTTTGACGAGATCAGGCAGCGCCTTTCCGTGCGATATTGCCTGACCGGCAGCATCGAGGTTCTCGGTCAGAACGTCATCATCGGCGTCGTGCTCACGGATACGGCGGACGGCCAAGTTATCTGGGCTGACCGCTTCAAGTCGACTATGGCAGAAGTCCATGCGGTGCGAGAAACAATCATCGCGCAGGTCATTTTTGCCGTAGAGATCCAGATCCCATTGAGCGAGGCTGCCAAAGCCCGTCTCAAGTCGCCCGAGAACATCGACGTCTGGTCTGCCTATCATCTCGGATTGCAGTCGCTGTATCGATTTGACGAAAGCGAGAACGAACGCGCCGTCATGATGTTCGAAAAAGCCGTTGCTATGGAGCCGAGTTTCGCGCGTGCCCATGCGGCGCTGTCGTTTGCGCATTTCAAGACGGCATTTATGCACTATGCGCCTGATCGCGGCGTCGCGGTAACTGCGGCGCGTCGTGCGGCTGAACGCGCCATCGAACTCGATCCAATGGATCCGTTCGCGAATTTCAACATGGGTCGATCGCTTTGGCTGGTCGGAGACCTGAGCGGGGCGCAGAGCTGGCTAAACAGGTCGACGTCTGTCAGTCCAAACTTTGCGCAAGGAATTTACGCTCGGGCCTGGACGGAGACGGTGTCCGGTTCAAGCCAGTTGGGCCGGCGTCTTTCTGACGAAGCGCGTGACCTTAGCCCACTCGACCCGCTGCTATATGCCATGCTCGGAACGAGGGCGCTCGGTCTTGCCATGGAGGGCCGCGATGCCGAAGCAGCCGAGTGGGCCAACCGCGCAGCCAATGCCCCCGGTGCCCATGATCTAATCTCACTGATCGCGGTCATATCGAATGAACTCGCGGGCAACAATCAAGAAGCCGCTGATTGGGCGCGTCGGGTCCGCGAACACCGGCACGATATTTCTCAGGAACATTTCTTCCGATCCTTCCCCTTCGAAGACGGCCAGGTGCGAGCCCGCTTCTCCACTGCGCTGGCAAGGCACGATATTTCTTGAGCGGAAATGCGGATCGATCACGCGCGACGGATATTGTATTCCCTACCCTTGCGCCCCTCCTGCTCTGACGCGCCGCGTCGGCAGCGGAGCAGATTGCGGCCCGGCACGGCCTCCTTGTCGAGGTTCGACTTTTCTTCTCCCTTCTCGAAATCCTCAGGCATTCCTCAAGAGCCGCTCAAGACTCCGTCTCCTCTGCGACTTACGGTGGTCTTCATGGACGCGCGGCTCACAACGCTGCGAACACATTGAATGCCCCTGAACCGAAGGTGAGGAAACAGATGACTAGCGGAGAACTTAGGACCACCAAAGGCTTCGGCCATACGTTCGACAGCATACTCGACACGATCGGCAATACGCCCTCCATTCGTGTCAACAACGTCGGCCCGGAGAAGGTCAATCTCTTTGTGAAATTCGAGGCGTTCAATCCTGCTGGATCGGTTAAGGACCGCCTCGCCGTGAACATAATCGAAGCCGCCGAACGCAACGGGACTCTGAAGCCCGGGCAGACGGTGGTAGAGGCGACCAGCGGGAATACCGGCATCGGACTGGCAATGGTGTGTGCGCAAAAGGGCTACCCGCTGGTTGTTACCATGGCTGACAGCTTTTCTATCGAGCGTCGCAGATTGATGCGCATGCTCGGCGCGAAAGTCGTGCTGACGCCGAGGGCGGAGAAGGGTTTTGGCATGTATCGCAAAGCGGTCGAGTTGGCCGAGGCGCATGGCTGGCACCTCGCACGGCAATTCGAGACCGAGGCCAACGCCGAAATACATGCGTCGACGACGGCTCAGGAAATCATCAACGATTTTGCCGGTGAACAGTTGGACTATGTTGTCACCGGCTACGGGACCGGCGGCACTTTGACAGGAGTTGGCCGGGTCTTGCGAGAAAAGCTGCCGGGGACGAAAATTGTACTCGCAGAACCTGAAATTGCACAGCTGCTCGGCAGTGGACAGCAACAGGAAAGAGCGGCTAATGGCGCCCCCGCAGCAAGTCATCCGGCATTCGAGCCGCATCCGATCCAGGGCTGGACACCTGATTTCATTCCGGCGGTTCTGCAAGAAGCCGTAGACCATCGCTACTACGATGACCTGCGCCCGGTCTCTGGTCCCAATGCCGTCGAATGGGCACAGCGCCTGGCGCGGGAAGAGGGCATCCTTACCGGCATTTCCGGTGGCGGGACATTGGCCGTCGCCATCGAGGTCGCTTCGAACGCTGAGCCGGGCTCGACGATTCTTTGCATGCTGCCCGATACCGGCGAGCGCTATTTGACGACGCCGTTGTTCGAAAGCATTGCCGAAGAGATGACGGAAGAGGAAATCGTCATTTCGAGGTCCACACCAAACTATCAAATGGACTGACATGACTGATCAGCAAAAAATACTTGAAGCGGCATTCGAACGAGCGATGTCCTATCGGCATAACCTGCCCGAAAACGCGTGTGCGCCGAAACGTGATTTCGGGGAGATGCTGAAGGTTTTCTCCGAGCCGCTTCCAGATTGCCGGCGCGACGGCGTTGAGGTCATACGTGAACTTGTCGAGAGCGGTGAGCAGGGGCTGACCCAGATGGCGCATCCGCGATTCTTTGGCTGGGTACTCGGCGGCTCTGCACCCGTGGGCGTTGCCGCTGACTGGCTGGTCAGCGCCTGGGGACAGAATGCAGCTTTTCATGCTTCATCTCCGACCGCCGCGGCCATCGAGGAGGTCGCCGGCAATTGGCTCCTGGAGATCCTCGACCTGCCGCGTGACGCGGCTGTCGGCTTCGTCACGGGTGGCACCGTCGGTAACTTCACGGCCTTGGCAGCGGCCCGTGGCTCGGTGCTCCGGAAACATGGCTGGGATCCCGATCGAGATGGGCTCTTCGGGGCGCCGCCGGTCGAGATCTTTGTCGGCGATGATGCCCATACATCGGTGTTTTCGGCGTTGGGGTATTTGGGTTTTGGTCGCAATCGGGTGCATCGGATTGCAACCGACGACGAAGGACGAATGAACGCTGATGCGCTTGCACGCTCCGTCGATGCGGCGTCAGGTCCGATGATTATCATTGCCCAGGCCGGTCAGATCAATACGGGCGCCTTCGATCCATTTGGCCCGATTGTGCAGATTGCCCGGAAGGCGGGTGCGTGGCTGCATGTCGACGGCGCTTTCGGTCTTTGGGCCCGTGCCCATCCGGCGTATCGGCATCTGACGAACGCCATTGACGGCGCCAATTCTTGGAGCGTGGACGGGCACAAGTGGCTGCAGACCCCGTTCGACAGTGGTTTTGCGATCGTCCGTGACCGTGATGCTCTCGAGCGAGCGATGGGCATTGATGCGAGCTATCTTCCGGATCGTAACGAGCAAGAACGCATTCCGTGTTTTCTGGTTCCCGAGTTGTCCCGGCGCGCGCGCGGCATCCCGACCTGGGCGATGCTGAAGACGCTCGGCAGAGAAGGTGTCGAGGAGATCGTCGATCGGCACTGCCGAATCGCGCACCATATCGCGCAACGCTTGCGCGCTTGTTCTGGCGTGAGCGTTCTGAACGACGTCGTGCTCAACCAAATAGTCGTGAGTTTTGGCGGTCGCCGAGCGTCAGACGATACCCGGAAGATCGCGACCGAGAAGGTCATCAAACGATTGCAGGACGGTGGAGAGATATTCGTGAGCGGCGGGCGCTGGCGGGGAGAATGGGTCATGCGGATATCCGTGATCTGTGATGCCACGACAGAACCGGATGCCGATCGGGTTGCAGACTTGATTCTGTCTGCCTGGGCGTGCGTAAATCCGCCAGCCTTAGCGAGGAGGAAGTGTGGTGACGACCGAACGGGCCGAGAGGCAGCTTGCTGCGATAATGGTGATTGATGTCGTCGGCTACTCCCGTCTCATGGGAGCAGACGAGGAGGGGACGCTCGCGGTTCTCAGAAGCTTGAAGAACGGCGTCGTCTCACCGCAGATCGCCGCTTACCGTGGCCGAATTGCCAAAGTCATGGGTGACGGTGCCATCATCATCTTTGCCAGCATTGTTGACGCGGTCAATGCGGCGGTTGCTGTACAGCAGGCAATGGCCAAGTTTGAGCCACGCGTCCTGGCGCACGAGGCCGTCGAACTGCGGATCGGACTGAACCTCGGTGACGTCATTCTCGAGGGGACCGATGTCTATGGCGATGGCGTGAACATCGCCGCGCGCTTGCAGGAAGTGTGTCACCCAGGCGGAATTACGCTCAGCTCCAGCGCCCACGAGCAGGTCAAGGGCAAGGTCGCAGAGACGTTTACGAGCGGCGGCGAGCACAATCTCAAGAATATCGCGCAGCCCGTTCAGATCTATATTTGGCCACCCGATACAACTGCTTCAAAGGTGACAGCCCCTAATCCGCTTCCGAGTTTGCCGGACAAGCCATCGGTTGCTGTTCTGCCGTTTGACAACATGTCGGGGGATCCGGAGCAGGAGTACTTTGCCGACGGGGTTGTCGAGGGGCTGACGGCCGCCCTTTCAAGAATTCGCTCGTTTTTCGTTATCGCGCGCAATTCGGCGTTCGCCTACAAGGGCACGCCTAAGAACGTCGGCGAGATCGGGCGTGAACTGGGCGTTGCCTATCTCTTGGAAGGCTCCGTGCAGCGCGCGCCCGGACGGTTGCGCATTACGGTCCAGCTGATTGAAACCGCGACTGGATCTCACCTGTGGGCCGAGCGCTATGATGGCACTGACGATGATGTTTTTGAACTGCAGGATCGGATTACGGAACAGGTCGCCGGTGCAATTCTTCCTTCGATCCAGAAGGCAGAAATAGAACGCGTAAATCGAAAGCCGCCGGAAGGGCTCGGCGCCTATGACTACACGATGCGCGCCATGCGACATGTTTGGCTGCTCGACAAGGACGCTTCGATACTGGCGCTCGATCTGCTCGAGAAAGCTCTCGCCATAGACCCTGATTATCCTCTGGCGCTTGCGTTGGCCGCTTGGTGCTGGGCACAGCATTCCGTCTACAACTGGGCTGACGATATTGACCTGGCGAAGGCCAAGGCCTTGGCGCACGCAGAACGCGCCGCCAGTCTGTCTTCAGAAGACCCACTCATACTGGCGGTCCTAGGTTCGGTGCACACGTTTGCGCGCAACTATGGAGCCGCGCGTGTTCTTCTTGAGCGGGCGATTTCGCTGGACGAAAATGCGGCCTGGGCCCGAAGTCGGCTTGGATGGCTGGAGGTCTACGCCGACCGACCGGAGTCAGCCATTCCCCACTTCGAGCACGCGCTCAGGTTGAGCCCGCTTGATCCTATGAACTTCAACAACTACGTCGGCATCGCCAGCGCGCATCAGGTCGCGGAGAACTACCAGGCATCGGCAGACTTCTTCCAGCGCGGATTGCTCGAGCGCCCGACGGCCTATTGGATTCACCGCAATCTTGCGCCGGTGCTCTTGGCGGCCGGGCGGGAAGCCGAGGCTGAACAATCTAAAAAGGTCTTGTTCTCCGAGTTTCCCGATCTAACCATCGAGCGCTTCAAGCACGCGATGGTTTTTTCTCCGTCTGCTCTCGAGCGACTGTCCGTCTATCTCCGGAAACTCGGCGTACCGGAAACATGAGCGATGACGGTGGCTGCCCGACAAACCGTGCCGGCCTGTGCGCGAGCATCCCTGTTGTTTCACTGACTTCGAACCGCATTGTAGACGTCGAGATCGATATACTTTTCCGGCTCGGTGAGCGGCACGCTTTCGCTGCCGAACGTCGTGCGCAACTCGAGAACGGTGCGGACACCTGCCATCACGATTGCGCCGTGCGGTGTGAGCCCTGAGCGGGGCGATAGCAGCGATTCCATGACGGAACCAACGACGCCGGGCCTGATTTGCGGCATCCTTGCGATCAGGAGATCAGAAGCCGCGGCACGGTTGGCTGGGTCAAGTGTCCATGCAAGCCCTTTGAGATAGCCCGCGATAAAACCCTCGAGCGTTTCCGGATTGGCCGCAGCCCAGGCGCGACTGGCCGCAAAACACCCGCCTTGATAGCTCGACAGTACATCGGTGCTCTTTTCCAGTACCCGGAAGCCGTTGGCGCGCGCGATACTTGTGAACGGTTCAATGGTAATCGTGCCGGCAACTTCACCGGCCTTCAGCGCCTCCCATCGCTGGGGTGTCGCGCCGACGGCGGCGAATTCATAGTCGTCGGCGCCAAGCCCGGCGTTGGCCAGCATGCGATAGAGCACGAATGCAAAACCCGTCGTCACAGCATCAAGCGCAATGATCTTCCCCTTGAGCTGCGCGTAGCGCTCTATTTCAGGTGCAACAACCAGCGACAACTCGATCTGGGTCGCCCCCATGAACGCGAACAAATCCGGTGCGCGGCTCAGTTCGGCAACACCTTGGCCTTCCTGGTAGGCAACAACATTGTCAAACGCGGTGCCACCGATCTGATAAGTGCCGGCGACCAGTTCCTTGGCCATGTAGGCCGAGTTCGGCGTGTGGCTCAAGTCGGGGGCGATGCCCGCCTCTGCAAAGTAACCGCGTTCAAGGGCGGCAAAGATCGGCAGGTTCGGTGCACCGGGGAAGGTGATCAGTTTCAACGGAGTCATGGCGTTGCCTTTGCTGCTTGAATCGCCTGCCAGATGCGATGGGCGGTGACCGGCATGCCGATATCGTTGACGCCGAGTGGTGCCAGTGCATCGAGTACGGCGTTGACGACGGCGGCCAGTGCCGGCGTTGTGCCGCCTTCGCCACCGGCCTTGATGCCGAGCGGATTGGTCGGGGAGAGCACTTCAACGATTTCGGCGCTGATGCTCGGCAGGTCATCCGCGCGCGGCATGGTGTAGTCGAGCAACGACCCGGTCAGCGGCTGGCCGGTTTCGGGATCGTAGACACACAGCTCCAACATCGCCTGCCCGACGCCTTGCGCAATACCGCCATGCGTCTGGCCGTGAACGATCATCGGGTTGATACAGCGCCCGACGTCATCCACCGCGACGTAGCGTGTCATCGTCGGTTGGCCCGTCTGCGGATCGACCTCGATTTCGCAGCAGGCACAGCCATTGGGGAAAACCGGCTCGTGCATTTCGTTATCCGAGATGGCGACAAGGCCGTCGCCGAGATCCGGCGGCAGATCAATCACCTCGCTTGCACCGGCCAGCTCGAACCAGTCGACCGAGTGGTTGGTGTCGGACTGCACGAAGCGTCCATCCTCGAATGCCACCGCGTCGGTATCGCAGCCGAACACAAGCGCGGCGAGTGCCCGCCCGCGCGCAATCAGCACCTCGGATGCCAGCGCCATGACCGTCGCCGCATGGCGCATCGATCGTCCCGAATGCGAACCGCCGCCGACCTTCACGAGATCCGTATCGCTATAGGTGATCGAAATGTCATCGGGCATCACCCACAGCAGGTCCGCCATGACCTGGGCGAAGCTCGTCTCATGGCCCTGGCCGCTGGGCTGGGTGCCGATGACGACGTCGATGGACCCGCTTTTTCGCACGCGCACCTCCGCCCGTTCCTTGGGCGCGCCGATTGACGATTCGACATAGTGCGCGAGCCCGCGCCCCAGCAACCGCCCACGCTGCCCGGCGGCCTGACGGCGCTGTTCAAAGCCATCCCAGTCGGCAAGCCGCATGGCCTGGTCGAGGTTCGATTCGTAGGTGCCGCTGTCATAGGTCATCCCGACGGCATTGGTGTAGGGCATCTGCGCCGGTGCAATGAGGTTGCGCCGTCGCAACTCGATGGCATCGAGCCCGATTTCCCGGGCCGCCTTCTCGATCAGCCGTTCGATCGCGTAGGTGACCTCCGGCCGGCCCGAGCTTCGATACGCCTGCGTCGGCACCGTGTTCGTGAACACCGAACGTGACCGCAGGCTGGCCAATGGAATATCGTAACTGCCCGTGACCAATCCGGAGCCCTTGCCAAGTGGCGACAGGGATACACAGCGGGCACCGGCATTCGAGATGTTGTCGGCGCGTAGCGCCAGGATACGACCGTCGGCGCGCAACGCCAGTTCGACCGTGGTCAGCAGGTCCCGGCCCTGGTAGTCGCTGAGAAACGATTCCGAGCGCGTCGCCGTATACTTGACCGGACGGCGCAGCTTTTCCGCGGCCCAAAGCACCAGGCCGAACTCGACGTAGACCCGATTGCGCGTGCCGAAATTGCCGCCAACGTCGTATGACAGCACCCGCAGCCGGGCGCTGTCTATGCCGAGTGCGAGGGCCAGCTCTGCCTTTTGCTTGACGGCGCCGCCACTGCCCGCATGGAGCGTGTATCGCCCGCTCGCCGGATCGAAACGCGCCAGCGCCGAGCGTGGTTCCATTGGCACGCCGGTAACGCGATCGATGTGAAAGCGCGCGCCGACAACATGATCGGCCTCGGCAAATGCCGCATCGGTTGCGGCCTTGTCGCCGAACTGCGTGTCGACGAGGACATTGCCGGGCAATTCGTCCCAGACATTGTTGGCCCCCTCGGCCATCGCCTGCTCGACGGTCAAGGCGAACGGCAACGCCTCAAAATCGATCTCGACCCGTTCCGCCGCATCGAGCGCCGCCGTCCGGGTTTCGGCAACGACCATGGCGACCGCTTCGCCGACATGGCGCACCTTGTCCGCCGGCAGCAGCATGTGCGGGCCAATGAACACATCACCGCCATCGGCGGCGGTCAGCTTGAGGTCGAATTTCGTTTTCGGCAGGGGATAGTGCGGGATCGGACCAAGACCGTCGGCGAGGCAGTCCGCACCGGTGAACACGCCAAGCACACCGGGCATCGCCGCCGCACCGGCGACATCGATCGATTTGATGCGTGCGTGGGCCGAGGGCGCGCGCACCATCACGGCTTGGACCTGACCGTCCTCGGAAAAATCATCACTGAAGCGACCTTGGCCGGTAACCAGGCGGTCATCTTCCTTGCGCCGGAGTGCTTGACCAACGGCACGAAATTCGCGGTCACCAGCATGCATCAGGCGGCCACCGCCCGGAAATCATCCGCCATAGCTTTCCTCATCTCCGGTTTCTCCCGCGACGCCGCGATGTTTCTCGTCTGTATGAGAGTCGTTGCGACGTCCATTGTAGCTGGCGAGCGTTTCGTTGCTGATCATTTGTGCCGGTGGCAGGCGTCAGCCAACGCCAACAATGCCGGTCACCGCGACCGTCGCTCAGATCAATGAGCAGATCTCTCCTCAAATCAAGGGTCTTGGCCGGCACCGGCTTCATGTGGCCGCCACTGGAAAGTTGCGCGTGTGAGCGGATGGAGCGTAGCATCGCCGGCATGTCAAACAATTCCGGTACGGCAATGTTGCCACGGCTCCGTTGCAACGTGAATTGACGGATTGTTCCATGGGCAGGGGTGACGGTCATGCGACAGCTTGAATTCGGATGGTATCTGCCGACAAACGGTGACACGACATCGTTCAATGATCCAGGTGCCACCATTCCGCCGTCGCCGGAGATGATGGAACGCATCATTCTGGCGGCTGAGAATGCCAAGTTCGAATATATCCTGATTCCGGTCGTGAACTACTGCTGGGAAGCGGTGGTCATTGCCTCATTCCTGGCTGCGAAAACCTCGAAGATCAAACCGCTCATCGCGGCCAAGCCCGGTTATGTCAATCCCGTTCTGTTTGCCAAGACAATGGCAACGCTCGACCAGATGACGAAAGGTCGCCTGGCGATCAACTTGATTGCCGGACAAGCCGAGTCAGACTTCCAGTCGGATGGGATCCGATACACCAAGGAGCAACGATACGCCTTGATGGCCGAGGAAGTCGAGATCATGAAACTGCTCTGGGGCGCGACGGAGCCGATCGATTTCAACGGCGAGTTTCACACGCTGACGCAGGCGTCAATCGTTCCCGACATCCACCAAAAGCCGCACCCGAAATTCTATCTCGGCGGTGGTTCGGATGAAGCCGCGGCGGTTTCTGTGCGGCACTCCGATGTGCATCTGTTTTGGGGCGATACGCCGGATCGCATTGCTTCCAACATTTCCCGGATCAAGACCAAGGCAGCGCAACACGGCCGAGCGGGCGAGATCGGATTTGGTATGCGCCTGCAGATCATGTGTCGCGAGACGGAGGACGAAGCCTGGAATGCGGCTCGCCGACTGATTGAACGTGGCAGCGAGGACCACCGCCAGGAGATCATCGAGAACACATACAACTCGGCCGCCAATCGACGCGTTCAGGAACTCGCGCGCGAGCATGGCGAGATGATCGGGCCAAATCTTTGGACGGGGATCACACAGGTGCGTGCCGGTGCGGGCATTGCGGTTGTCGGAAATCCGGAACAATGCGCCACCCAGCTGCAAGCGTTTATCGACGTCGGATGTCATTCGTTCTGCCTGTCCGGCTTCCCGCATGACGATGCGGCATCAGGTTTCGCGCGGCTTGTCCGCCCGATTCTGGGCGAGATGAACAAGGGGCGCATGCCCTAGGGCCCGTGGGAACCTTTCGCTCCCCCCCAGTTTTTCTAAACTTAGTTTTGTTCTCCGAACAAAAAAAAAAAAAACGCCACCCCCCCTCCCGACAACCCTCGCCCCCTCCCTCCGGGCCCTAAGGCGTCGCAATGGCAACACGTGACGCGTATGAGAGCTCAAGTGGCGCTGCTTGTTGCCCGTTGGAAAGCGGATATAAAACACTGGAAGCAATCGGAGATGGGTTGAGGAGGCCATGCGCGTGGTTGAGAACGATGCACGGGAAGCCGAGAAGCGGCGCAATCGGTCGTTGATGCAACGCTTTGCAACCGCCTTCATGGCTGGCGATGTCGATGCGGTCATGCTCTGCCTCGCGCCCCAGTTTGAATGGCATCTGCCTGACGGGAAGGTCTTCAAGGGCCGTAAAGCTATTCGCAGGGCGCTGGACCAGCGGCTCAACTCGGCATCGGGACCACAGTTCAGCAACGTCACGTTTCGCTACCACGGCGACACGGTCATCCAAACCTATGACGTCACGATAAAAGGCGCCGGCAAAATAGTGCGGCACACGCGCGGACTGGATGTCTACCGCATCTCGAACGGTCTGATTGCGCGCAAGGATGCCTATTGGAAATCCTTCGATTGAGATTTGAGCCGGACGTCGTTCGCAAACGGAATTCGAGGCCATCGATGGAAATCAAATCACCCGCCGGCGAGTTCGGCTTTGACATTGAGACCGTCCGTATTGAGGATCGGGAAATCGTCCTCGGCGGGAAAATGGGCGTCTGGGAAGCTGAAACACACGTTTCACAAGACGATTTTCTCAAGCTGCTCGGCTTGATGGTTTTCAGCGCACGGTTCTGGTTGTTTGCTCTGCGCCTGCCACGTTACGCTCTATTCGGCAATCGCAAGAAGAGCACGACCTAGGGAGGGTCCAAGTTGTGACACAGAAACCATCCGGTCTACCCCGCCAAGCCGATGCAGCCTGGGACTATCCGCTATTCGAAGCGATCATGGGACGTCGGGCGCGGCGCTTCGGTCTTGGCATGGAGATGAACAACGGCCCATTCCAGTATCGGTCAAACAAGGACCCCGTGCCGCTCAACGAACTCGAAACCGCCATGCTCGTTGCGGCGGCAACGGCGACGACGGGACCGGTTCTTGCAGAGACCGAGCTGCCGGGCGGCATGGTCAAGACGATCGGAAAGCCTTACCCGTCGGCGATGGGATCGCACCGCGCGCGGTTGTTCTTCACCAACGATAGCGGCGTCTACGTGGTCAAGGCGGATCAGGCGAAAATGACCGCCATGCGCGAGTACGCCAGTGCCGCGGATCGGGAAAAAGTCATCGGTTTCTACGACAACTATGTCGAAAAACTCGATGACGGACGTATGGATCTGCCGCCGAAGGAGCCCGGCATCTGGCCTCACAACTACTGGGACTGCAACCGGCCGGGCTCGACGATCTTCATGCCGGTCATCGACACCACCAAGGATCTTATAAAACTCATCCTCAATCTCTCCGATGCCAAGGCGGGGCGCTACTCCGGTGAGGGTGGTGGCTACTTTATTGTCGATGATCGCAATGGCATGCGTCCGTGTGGCAATCAACACTGGGTCGACTCCGGGTTTCTCAATAAATCCAAGGTCATGACCTTGTCGCGCGTCGAGGCCCTGCTCGCGTCGGCCATGCAGGCCGAAGGTGCCTTCATGGGACAGCTCATTTATCTTGCCACCGAGGCAATCGGCGTTGGCGGCTGGCTCTATGCCGGTTTTTCATCGACCGTCGTACTTGGCGGCACACCAACCGCGCGCGGCCTCGGTTTCCGCTTTATACAATCGAAGACCGACCCGTTTCCGATCCCGGTTGGCCGTGAAGGTGTGTTCGAAGCGTATTGCCCGCCGTGGTATCCATCAATGGATGAGGCGGTCGATGCGGCGCTCACCGGCGTCACGATGAAGATGGATGAGTGGGAGGCACTTGGCATGGTAAAGCCGCATCTGGCGGACAATGCCGAGTTCGACGCGGCGACCCCGCAGGCATCGCAAGAAGGCATTGCGTGCGTCAAGGACATATGCCGCTACATCTACGAAACCTATGGCCAGTTTCCTGGCACGACGGACTCGATGCATCTCAACTTCTTCATGCAGGCGCACCACCTCGACCTTGACTTCTACGACAAGCACATGCGCCCCGATGCGTACAGCGAAACCCACCGCAACCACTTCCGGGACTGGCATAACGGCGAAGACGGATAGCGCATCGCCGCGCCGGTTCCAATTGTTTGCGGGTCACGCCTCACTGCCACGCCGCGCCAAGCGGCGCGCGTGCATCGCCGTCTGCGCTTCCGACGAGCCGTCATGGAAGGTGCCGAGTAGCTGATCCATCGGCGCAATGGTGCTGCCGTAGTTGCACTCGAAATGCTTGTGGTGGAGGTAATGAAAATGATTGTTGCTCTCGATTGCGAACCTGCCATTGACAATCAGCCTGTCAAAGCCGGTGTGACTGACCGCTGCGTTGAAAACAGCAAGGTGAATCTGAAATATCGCGTTCGCGGGATGCAGTGCGACAAGCCATTGCACGCACACCGTCGAAAAATAGATCGCCAGTTCCACCGGGTGCATGGCCAGCCCTGACCAGGGCCCGACATCGACGTTGTAGTGGTGAATGCGATGCACCGATCGATAGAGCGGGCGCCAGTGCAGCAGGCGATGGATGAAATAGAAGTGCACCGAATGGATCACCGGTGCGAGAAGCAGGAGCGCAACAAACCAGGCCCAGAACGCGAATGAGCCCTCGGCGATCGGCACAAAGCCGATGAAGGCATTGGCAAACAGCCAGTACGTCAAGGCTTCGTAGGCGGTGAAAATGGGGACAGCGAAACAAAGCGTCCGGAACACGTTGTCGCGGACCTGATCGGCGAACAGGAAACGCTTGTCCTTCGTCGCAAACGCTTTGCCGGAAAACTTGAGATGATCGCCCTGTCCCTTGAGCACATAGAGATAGAGGTGCAGTCCGCCAAAATACACGAAGGTCAGCGCCACATTGCGCACAAGCAGCCAGGTCATCCACCACGCTTCGAAGTTCTTCATGGCCGAGAGTTCCGGGGTGAGGAAGAACCAGACGACAAGCGTGATCCCGAGCGTCAGGCTGTTCATCGGCCAAAGATAGCCGGGAAAGCCGAACATCCATTTGGCTACGGCAGCCGGGCGCGGCGGCCAGGCATAGATTGGGGGCAGATTGATCCGCTCGGCAGGACGCCAATCGCCGTTGCCATCGCGGGCATTCGCTGTCTCGAGGGTCATGGTACCTGCTCCTAACCAGAACAAACGGGCCGACGCACGCCGTCGCTGACCGATCTCTCGTTGTCCCGACAATTAAACCCTTGGAGGTCGTGAGACAACATTGGCCGCTTGTCGTCCTCACGACAGGCTCGGGCATCTCGACCGATGGTTGGTTGTTTAGTCCGAGAAATGGAAGTTCGCATGGAATGCGGGAAGCTGGGGGCGATCCAGAATAAAGTCTGCTGCCCGAGCGGCGATCATCTGCGTCGGGCCATTGAGATTGGCGCTGACGATCTGAGGCATGACCGAGGCATCGACGATTCTCAAACCGTCGATGCCGTGCACGCGCATCTCCTCGTCGACGACGGCCTTGTCATCCGTGCCCATGCGGCAGGTTGCACAGGGGTGATAGTCGGTTTCCGTCATGGCGCGTATGGCAGCTTCGATATCCCGGTCGGTCGTCACGTTCGGTCCGGGGAAAATTTCGTCTCCCCGGTAGGCGTCGAAGGCGCGCTGGGCGACAAGTTCGCGGGCGAGGCGAACTCCCTCGACCAGTTCACGGCGATCATGTTCCGTGGCGAGATAATTGAAATGCAATGCCGGTTTTTCGGCCGGGTTCGCGGATTTGAGGCGGATCTGGCCGCGCGACGTTGGCCGCAGCTGGTCGATATGAACTGAGAACGCCTGATCCAGCCTGATCTGATCGCCGTCGTAGTCCACGCCGACGGGACCAAAATGGTACTGCAGGTTCGGGTAGGCGACATCGCGATTGCCGCGCACGAGGCCGCCGGCCTCCCAGATGTTCGAAGCCGCGACGCCCGTTCGGTTGATCAGCCACTGCGCGCCGGCGGCGGCCTTGTGCAGCGGATGCGCCACCTTGTGAATGCTCACCGGTGCTTTGCAAGCCCACTTCATGATCAGCGTCGGGTGGTCCTGTAGGTTCTGGCCAACGCCCGCCAGATCGAGGATCGGCTCGATGCCGACCGAGCGCAGATGATCGGCCGGGCCGATGCCGGAGAGCATCATGAGCTGCGGCGAGTTGATCGCACCACCGCAAAGGATGACTTCCTTGGCGGCGCGAACCGTCCGCCGCTCGCCTCGGACTTCGTACTCGATGCCAGCGGCGCGCTGACCTTCGACAACAATGCGCTGCGACAACGCACGCGTTACAAGCGTCAGGTTCTTGCGCTTGAGTGCCGGGTGCAAATGGGCCACGGCCGCGCTGCACCGGCGACCATTGCGCTTGGTGGCGTCAAAGCGCGCGACGCCCTCCGGCTTGTAGCCGTTGAGGTCGTCTGACTGGCCCTGACCGGCCTGGCCGCCGGCGGCGATGAACGCGTCGAACAATGGATTGTCGAGATCGCACCGCGTGACACTCAAGGGGCCCTCTCCACCGCGCCAGTCATCGGCACCGCGATCACTGGTTTCCCCCGCCTTGAAGTAGGGCAGGCACTGGGCGTAGGTCCATCGGCCGAGCCCGAACTCGCCCGCCCAACGGTCATAGTCCAGCGGGTGGCCGCGCATATAGACCATCGAATTGATCGAGGATGAACCGCCGACAACCCGCCCGCGCGGGCACTCGACGTTGCGATCGTTGAGTGCCGGTTCATCTTCGGAAACGTAGTTCCAGTTGATCTTCGGGTCCTTGTAGACCTTGTAGACGCCGGCCGGGATATGGATCATCAGGTTGCGGTCCATCGGCCCCGCCTCGAGCAGCAGCACGGTATGCTCACCGCTCTCGCTCAGGCGATTGGCAAGCACGCAACCGGCCGAGCCCGCGCCGACGATAACGTAGTCGAATAAATCGGTTGCCACTCAGCGCTCTCCGAACTTGAGGTCGTGGCGCGCAATCGGGAACCAGGCCGGAAAGGTATCGAGCGCAGCAAGCAGATCGGCAACGACATTCTCGTCGCCATGGATCGTTACGTCCGGCACCTGCAATTCAGCAAGGCCCACTTCGCCGAGTGCGAGCCGGCTCAACAAGTCGCGTGGCAGTTCCACTGTTGCATGCGCGGCCGGTTCCAGTCCGTCGCGGTTGACGAGGACGGCATTGGTGAGCTCGCTGTGGCAGCACTCGCCGGTATCAGTCGTCTGCCAGTTGATCGTGCAGGCTGCATTGACGGCTTTCGGGCCGTTCAGTCGGATGCTCATCGAATTGAACAGCAGCACCGGGCTCATGCCCTTCAAGACATCGCGCAAGACACGGTGGTTTTTCTCACCTTCGGGAATGCCTCGTCGCAGCTCCTGCGCTGCCGACAGATAGGCGTTGCGCCAGGTCGCATTTTCATTGGCGAAGCCGAGCTGGGTATGCGCTGCCGCGGCGAGTTCCCGGGCTTCGATATTGTCCGGTTCGGCCCAGATCACCTGATCGAGAACATGAACCACCCAGCGATAGTCGCCCTTTTCGAAGTCAGCTCTTGCGCGGTTGAGGACGGCATCGACCCCGCCCATATACTCGATCGTGCGGCGCGCCAGGTCGCGTGGCGGCAGCTTGTCGAGGTTGGCCGGATTGCCGTCGTACCAACCGAGATAATAGGCGTAGATGCCCTGCACGTTGTGTTTCAGCGTGCCGTAGTAGCCGCGCAGGTGCCAGAGCCTTGCCAGCGACGGCGGGAACTCGATCGTATTGGCGATCTCGGACGGCACATAACCATGGCTCATCAGGCGCAGGGTCTGGTCGTGCATGTACTTGACGCCGTCGCGCTGCTCGCCGAGGAATTTTCGGATCTCGGCCCTGCCGAATACCGGCCAGTTGTGGCCGCTGATCAAATACTCGGTGTCTTCGAAGCGCAGCGAGCGTGCGATCGAGTCCGACCACTGCATGGCATCGCGCGGGAAGGCACCGCGGATCGTGTAGACATTGTGCAGGCACATGTAGCAGTTGTCTGCCACGTGCAACGTCTTGAATTGCGGGAAGTAGCAGTGCATGCCGGTCGGCGCTTCTCCCGGCGCATAGATGCACTCGATGTCGATGCCGTCGATGGTGAGGCGGCCGCCTTCCTTGCCGATGGTTTCCGTCGGTTCGATGTAGGTGACCTGGCCGCCTTCGATCGCCTGGCCGAGCCCCGTATCGACGAGGCCGGTCGCGCTGACCTCGAGGTTTTCGCCGTACATGTAGTCGTTGCGCGCCGGCATGCCTTCGGCAGCGAGGCCCTGCTCCTTGAGCACCCACTCGACAAACCCGTCAGACGCAATCACACGCACGCGCCCGCTCGATACGTCCTCCTCCGTGATCATGCCCTTGACGCCACCGAAGTGATCGGAATGCGTGTGCGAATAAATCATCGCGACGATCGGCTTCTCGCCGACGTGGTCGAAGAGCAGCTTGAGGGCGTAGGCGGCGGTCTCGACCGTGGTCAGCGGATCGATCACGATATAACCGCGGTCGCTTTCGACGAACGTGACATTGCCAAGCGACTCGCCGCGCACCTGGTAGACGCCGTCGGTTACCTTGAACAGACCACGGAAATTGTTGAGCAGCGCGTGGCGCCACAGGCTCGGATGAACCGTTTCCGGCGCGTCACCGTGAAGGAATTTCTCGAACGCCGCGTGATGCCAGATCGGGTTTCCGTCGTCGTCAAATATTGCCGGGTCATCAGGACGATGCATGAGGCCGCGCGCGGCAAAATCAAAGTCCTGCCGGTCCTGCCAGTTGAAAACCGGATCGGTGCACGCTTGGCGATGCAGGTCTTTGGTATACTGGGATGGTTCAACTGTTTCTGGCATCGTGTGTTCCGCCATCCCGCGCGCTAGCGCTTGTAGCCGACGAAGTGTGTCGGGCGCAGAAAACCCTCATCGATCACGCGTTGGCGCATCTTGCTGCTGCGCAAGCGGTAATCCGCCTGTTCCTGGCCGATGCGTTCGACGAGTTCGCCGAATTTCTCACTCAGCAGAGCAACTTCTTTTGCAACCTCGTCGCGATGGAACGCATTGCGGTCGTTGAGTTCGACGTCGGCAAATCCAGCCGCCTGCAATGCCTCGCGGGTTTGTTCGAGGTTTTTCATCTGGAAATTGAGGTGCACAAGTTCGAGCCACTGGTCGGCCGTGTCGGAAAAGTGTCCTTCACCGCCGCGCAGCCAGTCGCTGCCAACCAGGACACCGCCCGGTTTCAGAACACGGAGGATATCCTTGTAGAAGCCCTGCTTGTCCGGAATGTGCACGATGACATCCTTGCTGAACACGATATCGAGCGACGCGTCGTCGAATGGCAAAGGTCCCGGCTCGACGAGCTTGAACGATACCCGGTCGGCGACGCCGGCCGCCGCCGCGCGCTGCGTCGAGTGATCGATCAAGTGCTGTTCGACATCGATGCCGACAACGCTCTTGGCGCCGTAGATGTCCGCCAGCATCACGGATATGACACCGAGGCCGCAGCCGATATCGAGAACATCGCGGCCTTTCGCATCGACATCCTGCATCAGCGCTGCAACATCTTCCGGCCCGCCCGGTGCCAAGAACCCATCGCCCCACAACCACTGCAGCGCGTTGGCGAAAGTCTCGTTGTACTGTGTTTTTTGCTCGGTTTCGGTCATGTCGCCTCAAAATCCAAGGATGCTTCCTGCCGGGAGTTTACGCCAGACAATGCGGTATTGATATCGGTCACTGCGGCTCACGATGCTTTTCAGGAACGGCGCTCCGGAGATGGCGCTGCGACGTTTCCCGATGCCGCACAAGATCAGATTGAGCATACTTTCAGTACGCATCCTGGTAACGAGATCAGTATGATGGTCGTTGTGATCAAAGCTTGACGCACCATGAGCTTGTCTGTCGCATGTCAATGCGACGTGATGGCATAAACAATAATGGAGTCGTGAAGTGAGGAAGCAACCAGGAAAATATGCAGGCAAATTGCCTGACTTCGTCAAAGACACCGAAAGCGCACAACAAGTCAGCTAGCTGACGGAAGAGCAGCTCGATACATCGGAGGCGTTCAACGACAAGCTCTCTGGCGTCAGTCGCCGGGACTTTATGCGTGTAAGCCGGTCTTACGGCCTGACCGCCACCTACATGGCCGCCGCCGGCATGACAGGTTTCTTTTCAGCTGAAGCCCTGGCCGAGAAAGCCAAGAGTGAATACGACCGCCGACACAAGAAAAAAGCGAAGCATACGCTGAAACTCGGTTCGGTTTCGGGCTTCGACCACAACCGGATCATCCGGCTCGGAACTTATCATTTCGCCCGCGACCTCGAAGATCGAACAGATGGTGAAATCCGGATCGACATCCTTGGGTCCAACTCCGTATGTGCGGAGCAGGTATGCGTTCAGAAAACCATCCAGGGCGTGCTTGATATCGCGTTGTCCTCGACGCAGAACGCCTCAAGTGTTGCGCCGTGGCTGAACGCCATTGATTTCCCGTACATGTTCCAGTCGAGCGGCCAGCTCTATCATTTCTTGTACAACCCGAAATCCGAGAAGCTGCTGCGGGACGTCTATCGCAAGAAGTACCGTATGGAGTTGTTGTTCTCGCTGTGCGAAATGCGCAACCTCTACATGGGGCTCAAATGGAAGGACAAGCCGCCGATCACGAAAATCGGTGATCTTGCCGGCACCAAGAACCGCGTGACAAACACGCAGCTCGGTCGCATCGCAATGCAGCTGATGGATCTCAATCCCGTGCCGGTCGCCTGGGTCGAAACGCTCGACAGCCTCAAGAACGGCTTGATCGACGGCATGGAAACATGGACGACGGCGACAACCGCCTTCAACATGGCACCGGTTGTTTCGCAATACGTCGGCCTGAAATTCATTCCGGGAACCGGCCACACGGCCATGAACGTGCGCAAGCTCGAAAGCCTCGGCTCTGCCTTGCGTGACGAGGTTATGGAAGCAGCCTACTACGCGCAGCAGCAGGTGATGTATTCCAACGAAGCCGGATTGATCACGATCAGCGGTGAAACTCAAAACCCCGGCAAGGACACCATCTTTGGCAGGCACGGAACGAAGATGAACTTCTTCTCGGATGCCGCGCTCAAGGAATTCGTTGAGAGTCTGCTGACCGGGCTCGGCGGGTACTACATCATCCTGTTCTGCATGATGGGCATGGTGCTGGCGACGGGAACGCTGCTGGAATCGGTTCCCAACACGATCATCCTGGCACCGATCCTGGCGCCAATCGCGAAGGACAGCGGTGTCGACCCGTTTCACTTCGCTGTCATCTTCCTGATCGGCGACGCCATCGGCTTCATTACGCCGCCCTACGGGCTCAACCTTTATGTGGCCTCGGGGATCACCGGGCTGCCCTATTTGAGGATTGTGTGGCAGGTCCTGCCCTTCCTGTTGTCGCTCCTGATTGTCTGGGTGATCGTCGCGTTGATACCGGAACTTTCGACGTTCCTTATAAAATTCGCGGGCCTTGGCGGTGGGGGCTCCTTGATGCAGAAATAGGGGGCAAACGCCGAGTTCGTATGGTAGTCAGCCGGGCGTCCCGTTCACGCCCGGCGCGATACGCGCAACTGCTGAACAAGGCGGTTGCGCCGAGCGAATGTCGTTTTAGGTGCCGTCGATGGAAAAGCCGGAGCATGGATCGGGCGGCTGGGTCGGGATCGGCACGCTGCAAGTTAATCCCACGGTAGAAACGGAGATTTGCGTGCATCGTCAGCGACGGCGCCATCGAGTAGTCGACTGCTACTGCCGCCGATTTGATTATCCCGGTCGGCCTCGACCCGGTCGAGCTGATCCGCAAACCGTGGCCCGACGACGCCTTGTGCACTGCCGTAATGGCGGCTGCCGCAACCCGTGGCCCATGCCGCATTGACGCGCGGCTCCAAAGCGGGGAGCATTTTATGCGACGCGCTTTAGACGCCATCTTGCCCGCGCAGACGCGTGCCCGCCGGATCAAACACGGCGCCCGGTTCGACACAGGCGCTGAATCGTTGACCTGCCAAATCTACGTGCACGCGCGTTTCCGGGTTCCTCGCTTCCGGTGCCGGCAGATCGGCGATGGCGACGGGTTTGCCGGTGCGATATCCAAATGCGGCCGATGTCGTCTTACCAACAATCGTTTCGTCGAGATATACCGGCTCGTTGCCCAGGGGGACGGCTTCGGGGTCATCGAAGACCAGCGAGACGACGCGATTGTCCTTGCCGGCATCGCGCTGGCGCTGCAGCGCTTCCCGGCCGAGAAAATCGGTGTTCCAGCCGATCGCGAACGCCAGTCCTGCTTCGATCGGGCTGATGTCCGTATCAAGGTCATGGCCATATGCCAGGAAACGCTTTTCGATGCGCATGGAGGTTTGCGCCAGTGTGCCGGCAGGACGCGCGCCCCGGGCATAGAGCGCATCATAGACAGCCGACGCCTCGTGCGTCTTGCAGGTCACCTCCCAGCCGGCCTCGCCGACGTACGACAAGCGTACGCCAAGGACCTCGCACCCGGCGATTTGCGCCAGCCCTGCGCGGAAGTAGCCGAGCTCATTGAGGGCATCGGCGCCGACGGCCTTGGCAATGCGTGCTGCATCCGGCCCCATCAAACCAATGATGGCGAAGTCGCGGGTGGTTTCCGTCAACGTTGCGCGGGCGTCGCCGATATGCCGGCGCAGCCAGGCGAGGTCGCGCCGTACTGCCGTGGTGCCGACATAGAGGCGATAGTGATCGTCGTCGAGACGGACGGCGGTGAGGTCGCTTTCGATCCCACCGGCTTGATTGAGCATGGCCGTGTAGATCGCCCGACCTGGCGCTCTGTCCATCTGATTGGCACAGACACGGTTCAGGAAGGCGCATGCGTCCGGACCGTGCACATCGATCTTGCCAAATGTCGACTGGTCAAAGATCGCTGCGCGATTGTGCGCCTGTTCGACCTCCTCGCGGACGTTGTCGAACCAGTCGGGCTTGGCGAATGTCAACCGGGGCTCGGTTGTCTTGTTGAAGTAGAGCGGGCGCTCCCAGTCCGCTACCTGGCCAAAATGCGCGTTGGCTGCCAGCCATCTGTCGTGCAGGGGTGTCGGTGAGAGGTTCCGCGATGTACTCCACTGACGCGCCGGATAGGTGATCTCGTAGTGCTTGCCGAGGACCTCCGGAACACGGGCGGTAAGGGCTTCGACCGAATTCAAGGCAGACGCGAAGCGTTTCGGGTCGGCCTCGTGCAAGTCCATCGGAGGTGCGCCGTTGACGATCGCATGCGCCAGCGCCATGCCGGCACCGCCGCCCGACGCAACGCCGAAGGAGTTCATGCCGCAGCCGAGAAACAGGCCCTGCGTTTCGGCGGTCTCACCGAGCAGGAATGAGCCATCCGGTGTGAAACTCTCCGGCCCGTTGAGCAGCATCTTGACTTCTGCCGTCTCGAGCACCGGCAGGCGGTGGAGCGCATTCATCATCATCGGTTCGAAGTGATCCCAGTCTTCGGGCAGAAGCTGAAAGGCGAAGTCGTGACCGATGGTCTCGGGCGCGATGGGCTTGCCCATGGGCTCGAAGCAGCCAACCAGGAGGCCGCCGGAATCGTCACGGATGTAAAGGTGACTATCATGGTCGGAAAGCGTTGGCACGTTGCCGGTCAAGCCGTCGACCGGCTTCGTTAGCAGGTAGAAATGCTCACAGGGCCAGACGGGCACTTCCGCACCCGCCATGGCGGCGGCCTCCCGGCTCCAGAGCCCGGTGCACAGCGCAATGGCATCACACTTGATCTGTCCCGCCGTCGTCTCCAGGCCAACGACTTTTCCGGCCTTCGTAAGAATTGCCGTGACGCCGGTATCTTCAAAAACCCTGGCACCGCGTGAACGCGCGCCTTTGACGAGGGCCGCGCAAAGATCGCTGGGGCTGACCCTGCCATCGTCGGGTGACCAAACGGCGCCGATCACATCGTCGGCATTCATGAGCGGCCAGCGTTCCTTGGCCTCGCCTGCCGATATGGCTTCGGCGGGCACGCCAAACAGCCTGGCAAGTGCTTCCTGGCGGCGGATATGGACCAGTCGATCGGCGCTGGTGGCGATGGAAAGCGAGCCCTTGTTGATCCAGCCGGTGACCTGACCGGTCTCCTGTTCAAGTTCCGAATAAAGCGAAATCGAATAGCGGATGAGGTTCGTCTGATTGCGTGTCGAGCGCAATGCGCGTACCTGGGCCGCCGAGTGCCAGGTTGTACCGGAGGTGAGCTTATTGCGTTCAAGCAATACGGCATCGGAAAGACCGTGCTTGGCGAGATGATACAACGTCGAGCAGCCCATGACGCCGCCACCAATCACGACGACGGAAGCATGGGAAGGAAGCGGCTGATTGTTCATTGGTACACTTGGAAATTACTGCGAGGAGGAGGTCGTTCCCAGCTCGCACGCCAGACAAAAGTTTCGTGTTGCATCTCTATGATACATATGTTTCATGAGTGTCAACGGTAGAAATGTACGTTTCGAAACGGAATCCTGTTGCATGGCTGTGGATGCTGGGCTTGATGCGGGGCTAAGAGGGATGGTCTTGCCGCGCGTGCAGGAGCTGAGCCCGACGTTGCGCCTCGCGGCCGATTATGTCCTCAAGAACCCCGACGTCGTTGCCATGCATTCGCTGCGCAAGGTTGCTGAAATCACCGACCTCAACCCGCCAACCTTCACGCGTCTGGCACGATCGCTCGGCCTCCAGAACTACGAGGCACTGCGCGAGCTTTGCCGCCAGGAAATCCAGCAAAATTCTGGATCTTTTGCTGACAAGGCTGCCTCGTTGCAGCGGCGGCAGAGCAGCGCGAAGGGAGCATTCCTGCCTGCCCACGCCGCCGCGAGCATCGTCAACATCGAAAACCTGGTTGAGACGACCGACCCGGGCTCGCTGGCGCAGGCCGCTGATTTGCTGGCTAAGGCGCGCAATGTTGTCCTGGTTGGTTCACTCAGTTCGGCGGCACTCATCGACTATCTGAGCTATATGGCGCGTATGGCCTTTCCGCATTGGCGCAGCGTGCTGCGCAATCATGAAACGCCCGAGATGGGATTGAGTGAGCTCGGTCCTCACGATGCGATGATTGTCTTGGCCCACAAGCCCTATGCAAGCCATGCCGTTGAAGCAGCCGAGAGAGTTCGCAGGGCAGGGGTGCCGGTCGTTGCAGTCACGGACAGCTACGCGGCACCGATCGCCGTCGACGCGGCGCATGTCTTCGTGACGCCGACCAACAGCCCGCATTTTTTTGCTTCGGCTGTGCCACTGGTTGTCTTGTTCGAAGCACTTTTGAGCATGGTCGTGCGCCGCGGCGGCAGGAAAACCCGGGAACGAATCGCGGCCATCGAGCGTGAAAATCATCGATCCGGTGCGTATTGGCAGGGCTAGCCCGGATATCTCACCGGTATTCCAAGCGCAAACGCGCGCAAGGATTGAACAACAAGCAAGGCTAGATCAAAAAACTGACATCCATACGTCGGACTGATATATCAAGTGTCAGTTATCAGGCAGTCCAGAAATTGGAGGCGGATCAGGTGCGGCAGACGGCGAGGTTGAACTCGGCACGGCGTGATGGGTGATGCTTTGACGCTAACCGATACGGCCTATCAGGAACTGGAAGAGCGAATCGTAACCCTGCAATTGCGTCCCGGCGAAACCCTTTCGGAAGGACAGCTGGTTGACGCCTTGGGTATCGGGCGCACGCCAGTTCGCGAGGCGTTGCAGCGTCTGGCGCGAGAGGGGTTGGTCGTTGTGATGCCCAGGCGCGGCATCGCGGTGTCCGAGATCGACATAAAAAAGCAGTTGGAGTTGCTCAAGGTTCGCCGCGAGCTGGAGCGGCTCATGGTCAGGCTGTCGGCGGAACGTGCCAGCGAAGCAGAACGTGCGCAGTTCCGGGATATTGCCCATGGTATGCGTGCGGCCGCCAAGCAAAAAGACGACGTCGCGTTCATGCGCTTGGACAGGGAACTCAATCTGCTCATCTCGGCGGCGTGCAGAAACGAGTATGCGCAGCGTGCCATGACGTTGACGCACGGGT
This sequence comes from Hyphomicrobiaceae bacterium, assembly GCA_051010015.1. Lineage (GTDB taxonomy): Bacteria > Pseudomonadota > Alphaproteobacteria > Rhizobiales > Hyphomicrobiaceae > CAJQQK01. Next base: position 1,429 of record JBPCVZ010000029.1, on the reverse strand, counting down.
TGTCGCGCAGGTTCTGGTACGTTCATTACAAGCAGGTGTTGGATCTACCACGCTGCGCACAACTGCACGCGGATCTTGCCGATGCGATAGGAGCAGGCCGCCGCCGTGATGCTGCCAGAGCCTCGGATCATCTCGTCGACTACATCGAGGAGTTTACCCGCGCCTCTCTCGAGGCGCCGGTTTACTAACTCTTCTCGTCTGACTGACAATCACTGCGACATCTGGCATCGAAACATCTCAGCACTACTCGGCGGGGCTGATATGGCCTGCGGCTTTTGCGCGAATCCGCGGAGTCGGCGATGTTCTGCGCATATCCGTCTTGATGTGACGGTTGTCATAACCATTGAAGAGATGTCCGAGCAGACCCCGATCGAGGTCCGAGGTGCCGAACATCCAATCCATGATCGGGAAAGTGAGGTTCATGTTCCGCTCCATCATGATGTTCTGGTCATGATGAGCCGTGTGATGCCGGCGAATGGTGTTGACGAACGGCATGCTGCGCACGAACCAGTTGTCGTCAACATGACAGCAAAAATGCATGAACTCGTAGATCAGATACATCGACGTCGTTGTCGAGATGAAAAGCCAACCGACGTTCGGGGAAAAGAGCCAGCCGAGCACAAAGGCGCCGGGAATCGACATCAGCGTGAAGACAACCAGGGAATAGGGTGGGAAGAACGTAACACGCCAGTCATGATGATCCGCAAAACGCATCTCATGTTCGGTGAAGAATTGATGATGCATCAGCGTGTGTCGTGAATAGACCGCGCGGAACAAGGGGATCTTGGAGGGGCGATGCATGACGAAGCGATGAATCCACCACTCGAAAAAATTGCACATGAGGAACGTCGCCGGGACGACAAGATATTCGGCGGCAGTAATACTCTGCATATTGGCGATATAGATGTAGAGCGCCGCGAAGCCCATCGTGTAGATAATGAAGATATGCAGCCAGCCATTGTACCAGCCCGCAACGCGCTCGCGATACGTCTTGCGATACCCGCGCTGGCGCTCACTCATTTTGCTCGTTGCGATTTCCATTTGATTTCTCCGTTCTTCCGCACAGTGAACCTTGTTGCGAGAACAGTGCTCGTCACAGCGCGCTACTGATCCAGCTGGGTAACGGCATCGGCAATGTCCGTGCTCGTCAAAACCCATTCGTTGGCAAAGTTGGCAACAATCTGCTGCATGAAGACGTGATGTAGTCTCATGGCCAGCTCCGGGTCGCCGAGGTGATCGACCAGCAGGGCAAGCGCCAGTTGAGACGACGCCGGACCTTCAAAGCCCCACTCGAAGCCGTCATCGCAAATCGTCTCAACGCTCAGCGCTCCATCCAGTGGCCGGTCGTCAACCAGAACGACGATTCCGTCGATTGTTCGATCACCGCTGTACGTCTTCATTGGCTTCATCCGGTCAATTCACAAACAGA
>JBPCVZ010000028.1:0-6535 GCA_051010015.1 Hyphomicrobiaceae bacterium | reverse complement strand
CGATCGGCGTTTGGAGATTCCTCGAGATACCTCGCATCGATCTTCGGTGGCGCGACCAAGCTCGTCGCGGCGCCTACGCTGCTGCGTTGCTCATCGTGCTGGCCTGCCTGTGGCGCGCGGCGGTCTGGCAGAATATGACCCGAGCGATGATGGAGTTGCCGCCCGTTGATTCGGCGCATCCGTTGATTATCGCGATCGTCGCGGTTGGCACGTTTGCACTGCTGTGGTGCATCTTAATGTTGTTCCGGGTCGTGCTGCACCGAGCACGCCTGCTCCTCGACCAATTCGTTCCGCCCCGCGTCAGCCTGCTCGTCGGTTTTATATTGGTTGTTTGGTTTTTCTGGGCGCTAGGCCAAGGCGTCGTACTGCGCTTTGGGTTTCAAATCATCGACAGTTCGTTCAGCGCTGCCGATCAGCTGATTGAACCAGAAACTGAGCGGCCCAACGATCCCACTCAAACGGGAAGTACTGCCTCACTGGTCCAGTGGGAAGTGCTCGGCAGGTGGGGCCGCGACTACATCAATCGCACCCCGACCGCTTCTGATATCGCTGAGTTTGCCGGACCCACCGCCATGCAGCCGGTACGTGTCTACGTTGGTCTGCGAGCTGCAGAAACCGTGCAGCAGCGTGCAAACCTTGCTTTGAGGGAACTCATCCGCGCTGGTGGTTTTGAACGCTCGACTCTCGTCGTCATGGTGCCGGTCGGCACTGGCTGGATGGATCCGGGTGGGCAGGATACGCTCGAATTCATTCTTGGCGGCGACGTTGCAACGGTCGCGGTGCAGTATTCATATCTGAAAGGGGCCTTCTCGGTACTCGCCAACTCGGAGATCGGGTTTGCACAGTCAAAGGCGTTGTTCGATACGATCTATCAATATTGGTCAAAGCTTCCGAAGAATGCGCGCCCTAGGTTTTTTGTTCACGGGCTGAGCCAGGGCGCCCAGATTTCACAAACGACGGTTCCTATTCTGGATTTTCTCAATGACCCGATTGACGGTGCGCTTTGGGTCGGGTCGCCCTTCTTCAGTCCCATCTGGCGTCGCGTTCGGGATGCACGCCACTCCGACAGTCCAGCCTGGTTACCACGATACGGAAATGGTTCTCTCGTCCGCGCCGCAAACCAAAAGTCCGGTCTGGAACAGTACGATGCCCCCTGGGGACCCATGCGACTGGTCTTCCTGAACTATGCCAGCGATCCGATCGTCTTGTTCTCCTTTGCGAGTGCCTATCGTCGACCGGATTGGCTGGCACAGCCGCGCGCGTTCGATGTATCACCGCACTTGCGGTGGTTTCCGTTTGTCACGATGCTGCAAGTGGCGCTCGATACGTCGCTTGCTCTCGACATCCCCGGTTACGGCCACTACTACCATGCGCGGGATTATATTGATGCATGGGTGGCGGTCTTGGAGCCACCGAATTGGACTGCAGAGCACAGCGCAAGATTGAAGCTCACTTTCAAACAACGAGCACCAGCTTTCTAGACCGGGCATTGTGCCGGATCGTGCAGCCGGTAACCGGGATGCCGGTTCAGCGCAGCGGGACGAGTTTCAGGCCCGAGACACCGATTGCGAGATTGATACCCGTTTGAGCTTTCACACTGAGCGGCTGCAACGTTACGGACTTCTTGTTGCCACCGACCAGGACCTGGGCACCTGCGCCAAGCCCGAGCGATGCATCAGCTGCCACGCCAACGAACGTCCCGCCAAGCGCCTCGCTTGGCAACGCGCTCGTGGAGCCCAAGACGGCCCAAATGATTACGCTCTTGCCCTTGACGCCGATATCAAGGCCAATCCGTGTAATTGTTCCACGGAATCGTCGACTCGGGCGATTGCCTGACGGCTTGTAACTACAGTCGAGCCGTTCCTTGGATCCGATGATGAGGCCGATACCTCCCCGGCCCTTGCAGGTAAGTGTCCCCGTTCTAAATTTTGCATCCTGCGCGATCGAATGGGAGCTTGCTCCCGCCAAGGCAACGACCGCGACCCAGACAAACGAGATCAACTTGGCGATCAACTTCATGTGCTTTCCCTTAGGGCTGACAGTTTGTCCCGCCGCCGCATCATAATGCGGCAATGCCCTCAGGACCATAACGGAAATAGTGATGCCGGTGCGCTGCGGACCGTCGTGCGTTTCGCTACTTGGCGCGTCAGTCCGCTTGCAATGATTGCAAGTCAATCGAAAGCCTGCAATCCAAGGAGGTTGTTAATGAGGTGGTTATTGTGGTGTCGGAATTTTTTGAGCAGTCGCACGGAGTTTTGACAACTCCGAAGTACCAAAAGGCCTTGGCCAGCCCGTCGACACACCTCGGACAGGTGCTAGGTGGGACATGACCGGGAGTACACAGCGGTAGGTGCCACCCTTCTCGGAAATGTGTCCCGGTGTGAAGTTTGGCCTTCGATTGTTTGCGCAAAGATGGCCAATCAGGTAACGCCTGTGTATGACATTTGACTTCATCCCATTTGCGAACCTTGATGGGATTTCAATCGCCGTCGTGTTCGCAGTCTATTATCTCTCCTTCTTCATTCGAGGTATCCTTGGCTTCGGTTCCGCCATGCCGGCAGTCCTGGGCAGTGCCTGGATTCTGCCGCCGCATGACGCGATACTGCTCGCGCTTCTGACCTCGGTCTTCGCCCAAGTTCAGCTGCTGCCACAAGGATTCCGCGATGCGAACTGGAAAATCGCAAAGCCGATTTTGGCTGGAACTATCGTTTCCGTCATCATTGGCGTCTGGATATTTGTCTCGCTCAGCGCAGCGTGGCTAACCATCGTGTTGGGGCTGGTGCTCAGCGCCGCTGTGTTGACCGACATGGCCCGGCTTGCCGAGCGTCTGGCATCCAGGTTGCGTCTCGACGGATTCGCAGTTGCCTTTTCGCTGGCGACACTGGCAGGGCTCATTTCTGGCGTCGCCGGCGCGGGCTCGAACTACTTCCTATCCTTCTATATTCGCTGGGCGGCACCGACCCCACGCGAGTTCCGGGCCACCAACATTGTCATTTCAGGGTTTATGAACTTGTGGCGCGCGCTGATTACGCTCGTCGCGGGACTGATTACGATCAAACTCACCGTCGAGGCGTTGCTGGTGATGCCCGCCGTATACGCCGGCCTTTGGGGCGGGAAACAGCTGACTGGAAGGCTGTCGTCGGAGCGGTATTTCGGCCTCTTCCGCTGGCTTCTGCTCATTGCGGCGACTGCGCTCATCTGGAAGGGAACTGCAGCGCTGAACCAAGCGGCGTAGTCCAACCATCTAGCCTCATTGTGCCGCTCCACCAACCCCAAGGTTGGCGACTCGCCAAACAGGAAGGGGGCGCTGACATGCGTGACATTTTCGAAGTCGATGTGAGTGAAGGCGACGAGGGAAAGAACGATGAGAACTGAGATGTTGACGAACCCGATCACCAAAGCCGAAGATCACGGGAACCCAAAATGCCTACGTGAGGCCCGTGACGGCCTCGATTGTCGTGGCAAAACCGGTGTAGAATGGAACCAGCGTGGGTCGATAGTCTAAAGGCAGCTCCACTCGGCCCTGTTCCTGGCGCAACAATTGTCAGCACTTTGAGTGACAGACGTTCATCCGAGCGAAAGCGAGAATCCGCTGCCACTGAATTTCACAAAAGTCGGTTTGTTTGATCATTGCTGACGTTTGCTGGCCTCGGCGATGCTGCACCTGCTCGGGTCCGCTTCTAGCGGTGCGATCGTTGCTGCGAGACGGGAAAGTTGGCGATAACTGAGTTGGGTCATCTTTTGCCGGTCGTCGGTCGCTGATCACGATAGCTTGTCACTCAAAAGCTGCCGGTCGCGGAACGAAACCTGGCGCCGGCTGAAGTTCCCCGAAGAACTGCCGAGCGCCGACTGGCTGGGAGAGGCCCACAGCAGACACTCGTTCATGATTTTGTCGGGTTCACAGCTTGGTTGTAACCAACTTGTAGGACTCCCGGACGAACTGCAACACAACACGTAAGTCACTCTTCGTCATGGGTGTAAAAATCATGACAAATCCCTTAAATTTGGGCCACTTCCCGGAATAAGGGTGGTGAGCGCCCCAGCCAGCATTTACGGCCCTGACCGCAAGTTCCGGCGAAAGGAATGCATGAAGACTGCCATCGGGATGCATATGGGCGAACTCGCGTTGGCGAACGCCTAAGTCGGGCCGAGCGAGTTCAACATCTTTAGCCAGTCGAAATCCCAATGCCCCCGGCATCGACATCACCGTATCGCGGATCTCAATTCCCGGCATGTTAGAAACGCGACGCAGCAGTTCCTTTGAGATTTCCGGATCAGGCTCGACGCCTACCTGAACGTGGGGGACGTGAGACGAGACATAGGGCAGAGGACCCGTTCGCTTCGGCAGTTTCAGAGGTTGGGCTCTGATAGCGATTGTCCCCATTGAAATCGACAATAGAATCATCACCGTCTTACAAACGAAATTCATGCTTGTCGTTCCTTTTGCAGGTTGGATCGGACTGGGCTTTACCGAGCGTTTCCCAGAAGATTCTGCTGTATCATCTGGCACGCCATTGGGAAGGACTTTGGAAATGGCAATAGTCTCCTACATAGCGCGGCTGCCGTGGTGAACTTGCGTTGGCCAGCGGCCAATGGGCCAAGCCAATCAGCCTTGTCCGAGAGGCAGTTCTGTCCTTGCTTCCTGATTGGCTAAGGTCTACGCATCGCATCCAGAACCGCCAGACAGCGACAATCGATATAGTACAAATTGTACTATAGAGCAATATTCTGCTTGAGGTGGGCTCCGTAGTCACCAAGCCAGGGCCATGACCAAACCAGACGATCCACGCCAAATCGCGACCCGCAACGTTGCGTTGGACGCTGCGCTAGAAGTTCTTCGACATGAAGGAGTGCTGGGGGTGACACATGCCTCGATAAGCGCTCAAACTGGCATATCCCGTAGCACTCTGTATCGGCACTGGCCGAGCCTCGATCAGTTGCGCAACGATGCATTCAAACGAGCGGCCACCCCACCAAGCATCTCTCCAAGAACACATGGTCCTCTGAGAGCCGACCTTTCCTGGTTGCTCGGTATTCTAATGGCAGCCCTCAATGAAACACCTTGGGGAAAGATAGCCCCGCAAGTAATCGCCGCAGCGGCCACAGATAGAGAAGCCCGTTCTGTGATCGATGGATTCATGACGGAGCGAATTGCGAGTGTCGAAGCTGTCTTTGCTGCTGCCGACGCTCGCGGAGAACTTTTGCCTGATGCGCCGACACGTGAACTTGTCGAGATGGCAATTGCCGTTCCTTATTTCCGCAAGCTCATCGCGGGATTGCCGCTGGATCATGAATGGCTTGACGACCACGTCGACATGCTCTGTCGCCTGGCCGAGAAACCTGCCCGACGAACAACCAAAAAACGCCAATGAACTCGATCTGCCGTGGTTGCGCCAGTTCGCATTGAAGAGACTGCAAACTTCTTGGGAAGTGATATCCGCAGAAATCGAACTTGCGCTTCGACGGCGGTCCGCCGAGACCACCGTCCGGATTCTTTCAGCCGATTGTCGGTTCTAGAAATCTTTAGCCCGATGTTTCTTGTGGCAAGCCGAGCAGGCCGCTCCAACAAGCTTCATTTTGGCAGCCATTGCATCTTTGCCATTTCCCGCCTCAGCATCAAGGGCAATGACCGCCTCTTTCCAGGCTTTGCTCAGGGCACCGGCATCGGAGCCAGCCGCCCAGATAGAAGGAAGCGCACGTGTTTGGCCCTTCAATGATGGATTGCCGTTGTCTGAGCCTTTAGCCCACATATGCCCATTCTTCATTTCGATAAGCAGCTTCAGGTTGTTCGCAAACGTTTTCGCCTTGGCGGCGTCATAAGCCACCTTGCCCTTGACCATTCCAAACAGTGGAGCTGCATTTGATAAGACCACCTGAAAATACGCGCGCCTTGCCTTGACTGTTTTGTCCGTTGCTTCGGCTGCGAAACTAGTTGTGGCAACAGTGGAAATCACTCCCATCGCCAAAGCTAAAACAAGTAGTTTCTTCATATCTGAAATCCCATTTCTGCCTGTCGACGCCTTAAGGATGTAGTTCAAATTGTATCGAAACGCAACAAATTGTTGCGACCTGACGACACGCAAATTGACGCCAGACTGTCACCGGGTTGTGCTTAGAACGTCGAGCCGCGATGCCCGAGGAGGAGTCGTCTTTTGCCGGTCGCCGCGCGCCGATAACGACAGCTTGACACTGAGAAACGGCCGGTCACGAAACGAAACGTAACACCGGCTGAAGTTCCTCAAAAAGCAGCCGAACGCCGACTGGCTGGAAGGGGCCAACAGGTGACTACGCAGCCTCCAAGGTCTAACTGGGACACGGCAAGTTGCCCCACCCCGTCTTACTCCCCTGTTGGTAACGACCCAATTGACAGATCGATGGATTGCGTTGGATTGAGATGCAAATTAGGAACGCAGGGTTGTTCTCATACTCATACTGCTTAGGGAATCGTCATGCCGACGCCAACCACCTATTCTCCAGTCACAAAGATTACTGGCACTTCAGGCAACACGCTGATCGATGCAATGTTCGCGACGAC
>JBPCVZ010000027.1:0-5339 GCA_051010015.1 Hyphomicrobiaceae bacterium | reverse complement strand
TGAGCAGGAGGGCTGCGAACCAGACCCAGTAGCCGGTCGAGCCTTCCGCAAGCGGAATGAAACCGAGAAAGCCGTTGGCGAACAGCCAGTAGGTCAGCGCCTCATAGGCGGTGATGATCGGCACGGCGAAGCCCAGCGAACGGAACATGTTGTCGCGCACCTGATCGCCGAACAGAAAGCGCCGGTTTTTGGTCGCGAACGGCCGGTTGGAAAACTGGGTTTTGTCGTCCTGCTGCCGGAAAACGTAGAGATAGAGATGGAGGCCGCCGAAGAACGCGATCGTCAAAGCCAGGTTGCGCACCAACAGCCAGGCGATCCACCAGAACTCGACGGTCTTCATCTGCGCGAGATCGGGCGTCAGCAAGAACCAGGTGACAAGCGTGATCGCGAGCACGATCGCATTGAGCGGCCACAGGTAGCCCGGAAAGCCGACAAACCACTTCGAGATGACCAGCGGGCGCAGCGGCCAGGCATAGATCGGCGGCAGTTTGATCAGTTGATCGGGGCGCCAATCCCCCTTCGCATCACGGCTGCTCACGTTGCGTCTCCGTTGTTTGCGCTGGCAGTTTCTGCGGGATCGCCATCACTGGCCGAACCCAACGTGCGCCACACTATTGCTTCGCATGGATATTTGCGCAAGCTGGCGGTCGTTCAACTTCAATCCCCAACGTCCTCACCCTGTGGCCCACGATTAGGTGCCCTGTTCTATATCCTGCCTCACTTGCCTTCCGCCTATGTCTTGGCTGCCCGACCAATCCCGCAGCAGCCACCCCCGACGACCAACACATAGCCTGCGGGATTGCCAATGGGCGCGTTTGGCCTAATCTGAAAGCGGAATGTCGCCGCGGGTTTTGGCGGTGGGACGGCGGACGGGCGCGAGCCCGGCGAAGCCTCAGATTCGGGCTGGAAAGGTACGCTTCGGGATGGTTGGCATGTCGAAACGGGTGTGCGTTTGGCCGCTGGTTTTCCTGGCGATGGCGGTGTTTTGCCAGGCCGGCTTGGCGCGTTCGGTGGCCGACCGGGGATTTCACGGCCACGGCCACGACGCGCTGCATCACTGGTACCTGACGCTCAGGGACTGGCAGGGCCGGCCGTGCTGCAACGGCCAGGACTGCCGCCCGACGCAGAGCCGCTACCTCGACAAAGGCCTCGAAGTGTTGGTCGACGGCGAATGGGTGCAGGTGCCGGCGCACAAGGTCCTGCCGCAGTCGAGCCCCGACCTGCGCACGCACGTTTGCAGCCCGGGCCCGCAGAGCAACTACCCGCGCGGGTTCATCTTCTGCGTGGTGCTCGGGCCAGGTGTTTGACGTCGCGCCGGTTTGGTCGGCGTAGGACCGGCGGGCTCAGGGCATGAGACCTGCCCAACGAGCCAGCAAACACGCCGGCGCCGAGTGACGCGGCTTCGGCGTTTGTCAAATAAGCCCGCGCGCCACCGCCTCGACTTGCTCTATTGGAACCGACGCAGTTCCCCCAAATCACTGTCTTTGAACAGAGAGCCCGGGCAATCCGTCAGGAATGTTGGAAACGCCTTGAGTTTTTTCGTCATCTTTTCGGTTGTTCTTTTCCTTGCGGCATAGAGTCGATCGACGACTTCGTTCGACCAATAGTTCAGATGCTGCTCATGAATGTACGGCGCGCATTTGCCGGCCGTTGGCTCCGCCTTGCCGAGGTTTTTCGCGCATGCGGTTTCATCAACGCCGACATCATCATCGCGCAGGACAACCGCCGACTTGATTTGATGAAGCTTGACAAATTTCCTGGCTGCAAAGATTGCCGACTTATCGTCCGCAAGCGGGACTCCGTTGGAATCCTTACCGCTCGCCTGCTCTTCCGTCAGCGATGAGAGATCGACCGTGGTATTGCTGCCTGTGTCACGCTCGAAACCGTCGTAGTTGCCCGTTGAATCCGTCTTGGTCTTGTATTTGACGATCTTGATGTTTTGATTTGCGAAACGCACAAATTGCGTCGGGTTTTGGGCGCGGGCGACATCAAGCAGGATCGCCCAGCTTTCCAGGGCGTCGCAGACATCACAGGCCTTGATCAGTCGGGAGGCATACTTTTCCGCTTTGCTCAGCAATGCCTGGCCACTTTTCTTGATGTCGGCGATTGCCTGGTCTTTCCAGTAGCCGCCGACGCGGCCTCCCTTGTAGTGGAAATCCTTTGCGTCAAGACCATCCATGTCTTCAATGGCCTTGCGATAGGCCTGATTGAGCCGCTGCATGACGACGGTCTTGGAAATCCACGATTCTGCGTTGGCCTGGGAGCGCACGCATTTGCCGCCGCTCGCGATCGTTTTGGGCTTGCTCTTGCCAATGATGATCGGGCCGCTGGCCGTTGCGATCGTACTTGGCGCGATGGCAAAGACTGACGCCATGGCGACAGCGAGAATTCCACGCGAAACGCCCCTTGCAGTTGCGCTGGTCCGGCATTGCCGCGAACCCTTGAAGCCAGACATGTACGATACTCCTTCGCTGCACATTGTAATTCTCTCGCTTGTTCGTCCCTATGGGGTGCACCTCCGGACCGGTCGCTTGACCGATCCGTCAGCGATCTACTGAGCGGGCATGCCGCTGTCCTGATCGACCGAGCGACCATCGAAGCCGATGCAGTTGGTCTCGCTGACCAACTTCACCATCAACGGATTGTTCTCATCGTGCTTTTTCTGGTCGTCCGTCGCCGCCTGCAGCTTCTTGATGATATCGAGCAGCGCCTTTTGCCGGACGCCTTCCAGTTCGCCGGCGCGCGCATTGATCTCGAGCTCGTTCATGCCATCGGGCACACCGTTCGGGTCCGTCAGATAATGCAGTTGCAGGTTGAGGTTGGCGGTGACGCCACGGTGTAGTTTGATGAGCGGCAGGACCTCATCGAGCATCTTCTCGGTGATCAGGCGGACAGGAGTGCGGTAGTAGGCCAGGCCCTGACCATCCGGCGCCGGTACCGTCCTTGCGAGATGCCCGCCGTTGGATTGCGCGATGTTGCTGAGATAGATCCAGTCATTGATCTTGTAGCAAAGCTTGCAGGCGGCTGTTTTCAGCCCGAACGAGAAACTCAACTGGCGCCACTTGTCGGCGGCCTGCTGCAAGGCCTTCCTGGCAGCGGCTTTATCGACGACGGGCAGGCTGTGCTTGTCGAAGTCCGCGGCCGTCTCGCTTTCCCAGCCGTCCTTGAAGTTGACGCTGCCGGCAAACACCGTGTTGAAGTTTCTCAAGGCATTGGAGAGCGTATCGACCATCCGCGCATAGTCGCCCCCTTTGTCCTTGAGATAATCGTAACTGACCTGCGTCGTGCTGCAGGTGCCTTTGCGACCACTGCGCACAAACGCACCATCCAGGTGTTGGCTTCGATCCGTGAAATACTGATTGAGGAATTCGGCACCGTACTTGCGGCAGAACTGCGGAGTGCCCGAAATTGCACCAAGACTGAACGCTGCTTCGATGGCCTGCGGCGTCAACGCGTCACCGGCGAACTTCTTGGCACCGGCGATGTGCGCGTTCACCGTGTCGATGAACACCCATAGCGCTTTTCGCGACTTGATGCGGAAATTGCCGCCATCGAGTTCGATATCACGGCTGAGCTGATTGCCATAACAACCGGCGTCGAAGAGTTTGACCTGAAGCCGCTTGGCAATATCGGAATTGGGAACCGGGTAGACCCGGCTCGTTCTTGGCGGTTCCTTGGCCGTGGCAAGACCAACGTCGGCCAATAGCGCCCCGCACGCCACCAGAGCTGCGACCGCCGGCAAAAACGAACGAAAACAACGCATCGCGACAACCCCGCAAACCGTTACCCAACCAGTCACCGATCCGGGCAAGTGCCCGCCACAAGGACCCAGTGCTCAAAATGGCGGATGCAGTATCTTTGTCAGATGGCTGAAATTGCAATGATAATGCTTAGTCGGAGCATTCAAACCCGATCGCTGTGGCCGGATGGATACTGTCGCCGCGACCGGGCGATGCGGGCTTCGCGGCGATTGCGATCAAAATAATTCAAGGGATTGATACACGAGCCTTGTTGAGGCCTAACGGTGCTCGTGATCATCGCAGTTCGTTCTATTGGAGGTCCGCTCGATTATGGTCCAGCTTGGCAACGTCATTCCGATCCTGCGCAGCTTCGATGAAGCAAAGGCGCGGGAGTTCTATATCGACTTCCTCGGCTTCGAGATCGAGTTCGAACACCGCTTCTCGGAGAACGCTCCGCTCTATCTTGGCGTGCAACACGGCGCCTGCCGACTGCACATCTCCGAGCACTACGGCGATTCATCGCCAGGTGTGACCGTGCGCATTGCGACCGATGACGTGGTGGCCTACATGCGTGCACTCAACGCAAAGGGCTACAAGTTCGCAGGCCCAGGAACCGAAGACCGCGCGCCGACACCCTGGGGCACCATCGAGGCGACGATCGCCGATCCGTTCGGTAACAAGCTGACGTTTGTGCAGACGACATGAGCACCGATTGCCGCCATTCTTTTGACAGCCCCCGCGCCATCGCTTAACAGCGAAGAACATCTGGTGTGGAGGCGAAAACGATGAGCGATCTCAAAATTGCGGTGCTGGGAGCCGCCGGGCGAATGGGGCGGACGCTGGTCGCAACCATCCATGCGCAGGACGGCTGCGTCGTCGCCGGCGGCGCCGAATATGCCGGATCCGATGCGCTCGGCCGCGATGTTGGCGAACTGGCCGGTGTCGGCACGCTCGGTATCGACATCTCAGGCGATCCGGCAGCGGTGATCGGGTCGGTCGACGCGGTCGTGGATTTCACAAGTCCGGATGCGAGCGTCGCATTTGCGGAGATGACGGCGGACGCCGGGATCATCCATGTGATGGGGACAACCGGCTTCGACGAGGGACACGAGAAGGCAATCGCCAAGGCCGGTGAAAAAGCCACCATCATCAAGGCCGGCAACATGAGCCTCGGTGTCAACCTGCTGCTCGAGCTGACCCGCAAGGTGGCACAGGCGCTCGACGAGGACTTCGATATCGAAGTGCTCGAGATGCACCACAAGCACAAGGTCGATGCGCCGTCCGGCACCGCACTGATGCTCGGCCAGGCCGCTGCCGACGGGCGCGGCATCGACCTCAAGAGCCGCAGCGTGCGGGCCCGCGACGGCATCACCGGCGCGCGCGAGGCTGGTGACATCGGCTTTGCCTGCCTGCGCGGCGGCAGCGTCGTCGGCGAGCATTCGGTGTATTTCGCAACCGAAGGCGAGCGGGTGGTGATTTCACACATCGCGACCGATCGCGGGATCTTTGCGCGCGGCGCGGTGAAGGCGGCGCTGTGGGGGCGCGGCAAGGCACCCGGGCTCTATTCGATGGTTGATGTGCTGGGGCTCTAGTTTCGCT
>JBPCVZ010000026.1:0-9340 GCA_051010015.1 Hyphomicrobiaceae bacterium | reverse complement strand
CTAAAGCGTGTCGCATAAAATGCTCCCCGCTTTAGCTTCGTTTTGGCTCACGGCTATTCCCTCGCTTCGCTCGGGGCCTCCGCCGGGGCGGCGCTAAGCGCCGGGCCGCGGTCGCGGCCTTGTTTTTGAATCCGATTGGATGCGACATGCTTTAAAATTGCGCTGACTTAATGCATTGCTTGCGAACCGGTCTCCGCACCCGTGCGAACGCGTCGCTGGTCGCGACAGCAATCACGTTGCGGAAATGATATTGAAAGACCGGAGACTTTGGCTGACTTGGCTATGCAAGTGCCCGCCAGAGACCCGCAAAGGTCGTCAACTGATGCACAGACCAGCCACTAACCCACGGAAAAGTCACCGATTTTCGTCTTCGACAAAATGTCGGCAAGGCGTTGGATAGTGCTTGGTGGAGCCAGGCGGAATCGAACCGCCGACCTCTTGCATGCCATGCAAGCGCTCTCCCAACTGAGCTATGGCCCCATCCAGGCCGCTTCACAGCGCAAAGCGCCCATTCGCGCCGTCGCGCACTTCGAAGCGGGAAAAAAGTCAGTAGGCTCTTCCGGGCGAAACTTCAAGCCCAAAATTGCCTTGCACACGGCCGCCGCGACGGATCGGGCAGGCGCCGATCGGCATCAGGTTTCCTCGTCTTCCTTCTCGACACCGCCGATGATGTCGCCAACACCGGGATCGTCATCGTCGTCGTCGGCCAGGAAGGTATCATCATCTTCGTCGTCATCCTCGTCGGCACCGAGTTCGGCGTCGGCGTCTTCGAGGCTGACCAGTGCATCATCCTCATCCGCGACCTCGTCACCGTCGGCCGCCGGGGCTTTCGCGACCGGTGCAGGCGCCACCACCGGGACGGGGACAACCTCCTCTTCTTCCGGCACGGCGGCGAGCTGGTAGACCGACTCGCACTCCGGGCAGACGACCGGGTCGCGGTTGAGATCGTAGAACTTCGTCTCGCAGTCGTCGTTCTGACACGTACGCTTCGTGCCGCGCGCTTCCTTGGTCGCCATGCCACCCTCGCAATTTCCTGATTGTCGCGCCGTTTGCCACGGGTTGGGGTTGATGTCAAAAGCTTAATGCACGCTCGGCGCATCGGGTCGAACAGCCCCAGCCCGGCGCAATCGCAGCAATGCGCCTTCTCAAAGGGCGGAGCAAGGTCTATCACACGGTGCCGCCGCCCTTTACCGACACGAATGAGATGCAGATTGACCCAGGACGATAACAGCCACGCCGCCGCCCTCGAACCCCTGCGCGCGCGCCGCGCGGATGCCATGACCGGCCGCGTCCGTGTACCCGGGGACAAGTCGATCTCGCACCGAGCCCTGATGTTCGGCGGCATGGCGACCGGAAGCCTGCGCATAACGGGTCTTCTGGAGGCAGAGGACGTGCTCAATACGGCGGCCGCGATGCGCGCATTCGGCGCGGTTGTCGAACGCCTCGACGATGGCAGCTGGCGGGTCGCGGGACGCGGTGTCGGCGGCTTGATACAACCAGCCGAGCCGCTCGATTTCGGCAATGCCGGCACGGGCACACGGCTGATCATGGGCGTCATTGCCGGCCACGACATGACGGTCAAGCTGATCGGCGATGCCTCGCTCAGCCGGCGCCCGATGGGCCGCGTGCTCGGCCCCCTCAGGACGATGGGGCTCGAGGTGCTCGACGGCGACCGCGAAACACTGCCACTGACGATCCGCGGCTCGGCCAGCCTGGTGCCGATCACGTACACGCTGCCGGTGCCATCGGCGCAGGTGAAATCGGCGATCCTGATTGCCGGCCTCATGGCGCGCGGCACAACGACCGTGCTCGAAGCCGAGGCGACACGCGATCACACCGAACGCATGCTGCGCTATCTCGGCGCCGAGGTCGTATGTGAGCCGCGCGACAACATGACGGCGATCACGGTCAGCGGCGATGCGGAACTGGTGGGCCGCGACATCATCGTGCCAGGCGATCCGAGTTCGGCGGCGTTTTTGATCGCGGCGGCGGTGATCGTGCCCGGCTCCGACGTGACGGTCGAAGGCGTACTGATCAACGAGACACGCAGCGGCTTCTACACGACGCTGCGCGAAATGGGCGCCGATGTCAGTTTTGAAAACGCGCGCGACGAGGGCGGCGAACGGGTCGCCGACATCCGGGCGCGGACGTCCAAGCTCACGGGCGTTGCCGTGCCGCCGAAGCGCGCGCCATCGATGATCGACGAATACCCGGTGCTGGCCGTGGTCGCCGCCTTCGCGGACGGCGAGACGCGGATGCAGGGACTGGCCGAACTCAAGGTCAAGGAGAGCGACCGCCTGGCGGCAACCGCCGACGGGCTGGCGGCGAACGGCGTCACAGCGCGGGTCGAGGGTGACGACCTGATCGTTACCGGCGGCGCGACGGTGACCGGCGGCGGCACCGTGGCGACCCATCTCGACCACCGCATCGCGATGGCGTTCCTCACGCTCGGGCTCGCCACCGAGAAGCCCGTGACGGTCGATGATGCCGGCATCATCGCGACGAGTTTCAAGGAGTTCTCGGACTTGATGGGCACGCTTGGCGCGTCGTTCGAGGCGGTCGCGGAGAGCACGCCATGATCATCGCGATCGACGGGCCGGCCGCTTCGGGCAAGGGCACGCTGGCCAAGCGCATTGCCGGCCATTTCGGCCTGCATCACCTTGATACGGGGCTGATCTACCGCGCCGTCGCACGCGACGTTCGCGCCGTCGACGGCGCCCTCGACAGCCCCGAAGATGCCGGCAAGGCGGCCCGCGAACTGGACCCGACAACGCTCGATGATCCAACGCTGCGCCATCCCGGTATCGGCAATGCCGCCTCGGTCGTCGCCCAGATTCCGGTCGTGCGCGAAGTCCTGCGCGCGTTTCAGCAGAAATTTGCCGCCCGGCCACCCGGCGTCGTGCTCGATGGACGCGACATCGGCACGGTTGTCTGTCCCGATGCGGACGTAAAACTGTTTATTGTTGCAGATACGGAGGTCCGCGCCGAGCGCCGCTACCTCGAACTGGTCAATCGCGGCGAGGCGGTCGACCGGGCCGAGATCTTCGACCAGATCGCACGGCGCGACAAGCGCGACAGCGAACGCACCGATTCACCGATGAAACCCGCTGCCGATGCGCTGTTGCTCGATACGACGAAATTGGGTATAGACGAGGCATTCGACGCCGCCGTCGAACTGATCAAGAGGAAGATCGGCCAACCAGGCGCCTGACATCGCTCGATGTCTGGTGCCTAATTCTGTTGGATGGGCCCCCCCTTCGCAGACGGCGTCTGACCAGAAATCATAGACATTGACCGGTGGTAAACGCCGGCGCGTGCCCGTTGGCCGCGCCATTTTGGGCGTTTGACCCGCATGGTCGAACGAAACCGGCAGATGGACGATCCGATCGCGGAAGCGTCTGCCTCTACCCTTGAATGACGAACCTGGAGAACAGATGAGCACGCAGGAAAGCATGAATCCGTCGATTGAAGATTTCACGGCGATGCTGGACGAAACCCTGACCGAAGACATCGCCTATGAAGGCAATGTGATGCGCGGCAAGGTCGTCGGACTGGAAAAGGAATTCGCGATCGTCGACGTCGGCCTCAAGATGGAAGGCCGGGTGCCGCTCAAAGAGTTCTCTGTCGCTGGCAAGGCGGCCGAGCTCAACGTCGGCGACGAAGTCGAAGTCTACCTCGAGCGGATCGAGAATGCGCTCGGTGAAGCCGTGCTGTCACGCGACAAGGCGCGCCGCGAAGAAAGCTGGGTGCGCCTCGAAAAGCAGTTCGAAGCCGGCGAAAAGGTCACCGGGGTGATCTTCAGCCGCGTCAAGGGCGGCTTCACGGTTGATTTGGATGGTGCCGTTGCCTTCCTGCCGGGCAGCCAGGTCGATATCCGGCCGGTGCGCGACATCGGCCCGCTGATGCACCAGGAACAGCCCTTCCAGATCCTCAAGATGGACCGTCGCCGCGGCAACATCGTCGTCTCGCGCCGCTCCGTCCTCGAAGAAACCCGCGCCGAACAGCGTGCCGACATCGTCTCCCGTCTCGGCGAAGGCCAGGTCATCGACGGCGTCGTCAAGAACATCACCGATTATGGTGCGTTTATCGATCTCGGCGGCATCGACGGCCTGCTGCATGTCACCGATATGGCCTGGCGCCGGGTCAACCACCCCTCCGAAATCGTCAATGTCGGCGATACGGTGAAGGTGCAGATCATCCGCATCAATCCGGACACCCAGCGCATTTCGCTCGGCATGAAGCAGCTGCAGGATGACCCGTGGGCCGGCATCGAAGCGAAGTACCCGGTCGAGGGCCGCTTCAAGGGCACCGTCACGAACATCGCCGACTACGGTGCGTTCGTCGAGCTGGAGCCGGGCGTCGAAGGCCTGATCCACGTCTCGGAAATGAGCTGGACGAAGAAGAACGTGCATCCGGGCAAGATCGTCTCGACATCGCAGACGGTCGACGTGCAGATCCTCGAAGTCGATCCGCAAAAGCGGCGCATCTCGCTGGGCCTCAAACAGACCCAGGACAATCCTTGGGACGAATTCCTGGCGGTTCACCCGAAGGGTACCGAGGTCGAAGGTCCGATCCGCAACATCACGGAATTCGGCTTGTTCATCGGCCTCGAACAGGGCGTCGACGGCATGGTGCACCTGTCCGACCTCGACTGGAACCGGCCGGGCGACGATGTCATCAAGGAGTACAACAAGGGCGACAACGTCAAGGCCGTCGTGCTTGATGTCGATCCTGAAAAAGAGCGCATTTCGCTTGGCATCAAGCAGCTTGGCGGCGACCCGCTCGACACCATCGCCAAATACAAGAAGGGCGACCCGGTGACCTGTGAAGTCATGCAGGTCCAGGACAACGGCCTCGAGGTCAAGATCGCCGAATCCGACATCACGACGTTCATCAAGCGCTCCGACCTGTCGCGTGAGCGTTCCGAGCAGCGGCCTGAACGCTTCAACGTCGGTGACAAGATCGACGCATCTGTCGTCAGTGTCGACCGGGCCGCGCGCCGCATCGGCGTGTCGATCAAGTCGCTCGAGATCTCGGAAGAGAAAGAGGCCGTCGCGCAGTTCGGATCATCCGATTCCGGTGCGTCGCTCGGCGATATCCTCGGCGCCGCGTTCAAGCAGCGTCAATCCGGTGACGAAGAAACGAAAGAGTAAGGGGGTAAGGCACCGACGAAGTCTTGCCTTGCATACCCACGCGGGCGCCATTGGCTGACCGCCGCGTACAATACAAAGCCCCGCTGGCAAGCCGGCGGGGCTTTCTTCCGTTTGCCGACGAAGGAACCAACCGCAAGCGTTTCCTGCCGGCGCGGTCTCGGAAAACCGGATCGCAGCGTCGGCGGATCGCTTGATCGTCCCAAATTGAACGGCAACAGCGTCTTTCCGACGCTTAAAATTGCTATTGGAAAAGGTTCTCTCCGACGCCTTTCCGTCGTATATGGCGGGTCTCAATAATCGGACGTGTTTAGGATATGCCCTCGATGACGCAGGAAACCGAAGGTATTCTCGATCGCCGCCGACTGCGCCGCAAACTCGGGCTGTGGCGCGGGCTCGCAATCGTTGCCGGCATGTTGGCGCTCGGTGCGCTGGCACTGATCGGCACCGGCGCGAAGGATCTCGTCAAGCAGGACCAGATCGCGCGGGTTACGGTCGAGGGCATGATCACCGAGGATCGCAAGCAGACCGAGCTGCTCAAGAAGCTGACCTCAGCCGACCACATCAAGGGCGTCATCCTGTTCGTCAACAGCCCCGGCGGCACGACGACCGGTGGTGAAGCGCTCTACCAAAACCTGCGCAATCTGGCGGCCAAGAAGCCGGTGGTGGCACAGTTCGGCACGATTGCCGCATCGGCTGCCTACATCGCGGGGCTTGGCACCGACCATATCGTGGCGCGCGGCAACTCGATCACGGGGTCTGTCGGGGTGATCATGCAATGGCCGGAACTGACGGGCCTGCTCGACAAGATCGGCGTCAAGATGAACACGGTAAAGAGCGGCAGCATGAAAGCAGAGCCGTCGCCGTTCAAACCGCTCGATGAGGAAAACCGCCGCCTGCTCAACGAGATGATCGCAGAGAGCCACCGCTGGTTCCTGGACCTGGTGCGCGATCGCCGCAAGGTCGACACGGCCGCCATCCCCGGCCTGCTCAAGGGCCGCGTCTACTCGGGCCGCGAAGCACTGCGCTACAAGCTCGTCGACGAAATCGGGGGTGAGGAAGAAGCGCGCAAATACCTGGTCGACAAACGCAAGGTTCCGGCCAATCTCAAGGTGATCGACTGGAAGCCGAAAAAGGAGCTCGACTGGCCGTTCCCGAACGCAATCGCAAATTATCTGCTGCGGGGCCTTGCAGGCTGGCTGGGGGCCGGTACACTCGGCGATGTCCACTCGAGCGGCCTTGACGGCCTGCTATCGGTTTGGCACCCTGGAAAAAGATAAATTATTTCAACGAGTTTGATAGGCTCCCGCATTATGATCAAGTCCGAACTTATACAAAAGATATCGGCCTCGAACGCACATCTTTACCACCGCGACGTGGAACGTATCGTCAATGTCATCTTTGGCGAGATCGTAGATGCCCTGGCGCGCGGCGACCGGGTCGAATTGCGCGGCTTCGGCGCCTTCACGGTCAAGTACCGGGCGCCGCGCATCGGGCGCAATCCGCGCACGGGGGCCTCGGTGGCCGTCGAAGAGAAATTCGTGCCGTTCTTCAAGACCGGCAAGGAATTGCGCGAGCGCATGAATGGCGACGCCGCCGAGAATTGAGCGCTGGCGTGCCTGATGGAATTGTGAGTGCGATGGATCGTCAAGGCGATCTCAATCGTGCGTGACAAACGGTAGAACCTGGAGCTTGCTTGCCGTGATCGGTCGTATCCTTTCGATGATCTTCACCTTTGTAATGGCGGTGATCCTGATCACGCTGTTCGTCATCAACCGCAACGAGGTGCAGTTGGTGCTCGACCCGTTCAATCCGAAGGACCCTGCCTTCGCGCTGTCGATGCCGTTCTTCTGGCTGATGTTCGCGCTGTTGACGATCGGCGCGATCGTCGGCGGCCTGGCGACATGGTTCACACAGGGCAAGTGGCGACGGACAGCACGCCAGCGCACACAGGAAGCGATGCGCTGGAAATCCGAAGCCGAGCGCCTCGCGCGTGAACGCGACGCCAATGTGATCGAGCGCAAACAGCAGTTGGCGCTGGCTGAATAAGCGAACCGGGATCGCCGATCGGCAGGCCGTCCCCGGGCCGTCCCGTGCGTCGCTGTGACAGAGCTGATTAGATGACAACCGATGTGAAGATTTGCGGGCTCTCGACGCCGGCAACGATGACCGTCGCACTCGACGCGGGCGCGGACTACGTCGGGCTCGTGTTCTTTCCACCGAGCCCGCGCACGCTCGACATGGCCGATGCCGTGGCGCTTGCCGAGATGGCGCGCGGCAAGGCGAAGATCGTGGCGCTGACCGTCGACCCGGACGATGCCCTCGTCGATGCCATCGCCGCCAACCTGCGACCCGATATTTTCCAGCTGCATGGCAGTGAGACGCCGGAACGCGCGACCGCGATCAAGCTGCGTAGCGGTTGCGCGGTGATGAAGGCCGTCAAAGTGGCAACCCGTGACGATGCCGAATCGGCTTTCGCTTACGCCGCTCCCGAAGGGCCGTGTGACATGATCCTGTTCGACGCCAAGGCACCCAAGGACGCGGTGCTGCCGGGCGGCAACGGGCTGACCTTCGACTGGCGCGCGCTCGAAGGCGTTGCCGGCCGGCTCAACTACATGCTCTCGGGCGGCCTGACATCGGACAATGTCGGCGATGCCGTGCGCCTGACCGGCGCAAACGCGGTCGACGTCTCGTCCGGTGTCGAGAGCGCGCCGGGGACCAAAGACATCGCGCTTATTCGCGCCTTCCTCAAATCCGCCAAAGCGGTATGATCCGCGCCACAAACCCCTGCCGGAGCGCCTCACCATGACCGACCAGCCGAAACCCAACACCTTCCGCTCCGGGCCCGACGAGCGCGGCTTCTTTGGCGACTTCGGCGGCCGCTTCGTCGCCGAAACGCTGATGCCGGCGATCCTGGAGCTGGAAGAGGCCTATACGGCGTCCAAGGCCGACCCGACGTTCCAGGAGGAACTCGATGATCTCTTGCAACACTACGGCGGGCGGCCTTCGCCGCTCTATTTTGCCGATCGGCTGAGCGCGCATCTCGGCGGCGCGAAAATCTACTTCAAGCGCGACGAGCTCAACCACACCGGCAGCCACAAGATCAACAACTGCCTCGGCCAGATCCTGCTCGCCCGGCGCATGGGCAAGAACCGCATCATCGCCGAGACCGGCGCCGGCCAGCACGGTGTCGCGGTGGCGACGGTGTGCGCCAAGTACGGCATGCCGTGCGAGGTTTACATGGGCGCGACCGACGTCGAGCGCCAGAGCCCGAACGTGATGCGCATGCGCATGCTCGGGGCCAGCATCAACCCGGTAACGTCCGGCGCCGGCACGCTCAAGGACGCGATGAACGAGGCGCTGCGCGACTGGGTCACCAACGTCGGCGACACCTACTACATCATCGGCACGGCGGCCGGCCCGCACCCCTATCCGGAGATGGTGCGCAACTTCCAGTCGGTGATCGGCAACGAGTCGCGCGCACAGCTGCTCGAGCGCGAAGGGCGCCTGCCCGATGCGATCGTCGCGTGCATCGGCGGCGGCTCGAACGCGATCGGCCTGTTCCAGCCGGTCCGCGACGACGACAGCGGCGCAATTTACGGCGTCGAGGCGGGCGGCCACGGGGTCGATGTCGACAACGGCCATGCCGCGTCGATGAGCGGCGGCGACCCCGGCGTGCTGCACGGCAACCGCACCTACCTGCTGCAGGACGACGACGGCCAGATCCTCGAGGGCCATTCGATCTCTGCCGGCCTCGATTATCCCGGCGTCGGCCCCGAGCATTCCTGGCTCAAGGACACCGGCCGCGTCACCTACGTGCCGGCGACCGATGCCGAGGCGCTCGAAGCCCTGCAGTTGTGCACGCGCATGGAAGGCATCATCCCGGCGCTCGAGCCGAGCCATGCGCTCGCCTACGTCGCCAAGCTGGCGCCGACCATGGCGAAGGACCAGATCATCATCATGAATCTGTGCGGGCGCGGCGACAAGGACCTCTACACCGTCGCCGACGCGCTCGGCTGGGAGGTTTAGGGGGCGTTCTCGAACGGATTGACGAGCGCCGCGCCGGTGGTCAATGCGCCTTGCCAACGCCCACGACATTGCGCAGGCTTCGAAAAGCCCTCGTCACAGCGCGACACATCCTTCGACCTCATTCGTCCAGGCTTGCCGGCCCCGCCCGGCCACGCTATGAC
>JBPCVZ010000025.1:0-33404 GCA_051010015.1 Hyphomicrobiaceae bacterium | reverse complement strand
AGCCATTGAGCCACATCACGTCGACATCGCTTGCCCGGATTGCTTTGTCCTCTTCAAGTATCTTGCATATCTCATTGATCGACGAGAACAACAACCGATGCAGAACTTCCGTATCAGTCATGGTGCGCTGCTCGAAGCCATGTTCTGCGGCAACCTCCTTGATAATGCGATGCGTTTCCGGGTCGACGTGCGGCGTGCGATCGCCGGGCTCGTAACGGTACCAACCCGCACCGGTTTTTTGTCCAAGACGGCCCGCTTCGACGAGACGATCGGTGGTCGGCAGTCCGCGATAGGTCGGATCAGCGGCCGCCCGGCGCTTGCGCGTATCATAACTGACGTCGAGCCCGGACATGTCATTGACTGCGAACGGACCAACCGGATAGCCGAAATCAACCATCACCTTGTCGACCTGCTCCGGCAATGCACCGTCTTCGATCAACAAGCCTTGTTCGAGATTGAACGGAATACGTGACCGGTTGGCGACAAATCCGTCGCAATTGCCGGCAAAGCCACTGATCTTGTTGATGTCGCGACCGAGCTTCATGGCGGCTGCCAATGTTTCGCGCGAAGTCTTCGAACCGTTCACGACTTCGAAGAGCTTCATAACGTTGGCGGGGACAAAATAGTGGGTTCCGGCAACGACTTCTGGTCGTTTGGTGACGCTGGCGATTTCATCGATATCGAGCGCCGATGTATTGGTGAAAAGCAGCGCGCCGTCCTTCATGACGTCGTCGAGTTTCGAAAAGACCTCTTTCTTAACCGGCATACGCTCGAACACCGCCTCGATGACTGCATCGCAATCGCCGATCTCCTCAATCGTCGCAACCGCCTCGATACGCCCGAAGCGCGCATCCATCTCTTCTTGAGAAAGCGAACCGCGCTTGACGCTTGTTTGATAATTGGCGCGAATGCGCGCAACGCCTTTTTCGAGCACGTCGGGCGAGGCATCAACAAGTTTCACGGGCAGGCCGGCATCGGCGAAGCTCATTGCGATGCCACCGCCCATCGTGCCGGCACCAACAACGGCGATCGAATTGATCTCCGGTGTTTCGATACTCTTCGGCATGCCGGGCAGGCGTGCAATCTCGCGCTCGGAAAAGAACGCATAGCGCATCGCGGCCGCCTCATCCGACGACTCAAGCTCCGCAAACAGCGTACGTTCGATTGCGATGCCGTCGTCGAACGGTTTCGACACAGCGGCTTCGACCGCCTTGATCGCATTCTCGACGGCGGGCTGGCCTCGCGTACGCCGCGCCACGGCCTTGCGTTTGGCTTCGAACATCGCGGGCGTCGCTTCAGAGATGCGCTCCGATTTGTCGCGGACGCGTGGCAAGGGACGGACGTCCGCAATCTTTTTGGCAAACGCTATCGCCTCGGCGCGCAAGTCGTTGCCGGGCACGACTTCATCAATGATGCCGAGTTCTTTGGCTTCCGGCGCCGGCACATGGCGTCCAGAAATAATAAGATCGAGCGCCGCTTCCGGCCCCACAATCCGCGGCAGGCGCTGCGTACCGCCACCGCCTGGTATGACCCCGATCAGCACTTCAGGCAGGCCGACCTTGGCGCCCGGCACCGCGATCCGGTAGTGGCAGGCCAACGCATTCTCGAGCCCGCCGCCAAGCGCATAACCATGGATCGCTGCCACGATCGGCTTGGCGCACGGATCGAGCACATCATAGGTGCGCTTCTTCGGCTGCGGCCGCCCTTTGCCGAAGCCGCGAATATCGGCGCCGGCGATGAACGTGCGGCCCGCACCGATCATTACGAACGCCTTGACGTCGGGGTCAGCTTCGCCTTTTTCCAGCGAGGCGATGATACCATCGCCGACGCCAGGGCCAAGCGCGTTTACCGGAGGATAATCAATCGTGATGACTCCAATGCCATCGACCACATCGAAGTGGACCACTGATTTTTCATCTGCAGTCATCGCCAGTTCCTTCCCGTTTTGTCTGATCGAGATACAGATTAGCGGCGTTTGTGCGGCTTGCGGCAGCCAATCAATCTGCGCCCCCACATATCAAAACACCGATTGGCGGATAGAGCTAGCCGACGCCATGATGCTGATCGGTTGAAGTTCGCGGCACAAAGGAGTCTGCGCATGAGACTGGCCGGAAAAGTCGCGCTGATATCAGGTGGCGGCAAGGGCATTGGGGCTGCCACGTCGAGGCGTTTCGCCGAAGAGGGCGCACACGTTGGCATTGGAGATGTTGATCGGGGGGCTGGCGCTGCTCAGGCACAACAGCTTTCTGATGCAGGCTTGTCGGCAACCTTCGTCGCGCTCGACGTAACCCAAGCCGCCAGCTGGCAATCAGCACTGCAAACCCTGACAGAACAACATGGCGGCGTTGACATCCTCGTTAACAATGCAGGCATCTACTATCGTCATGGGCTCGAGAGCGTCGATGAAACCGAATGGGACAGCGTCCTCGCCGTCAACGCCAAAGGCCCGTTTCTCGGGGCCAAAGCGGCAATTCCGTCAATGAAGCAGCGCGGAGGGGGCTCGATCATCAATATTTCGTCGACGGCAGGTATACGCGGCTCGATCGCGCCGCACTACGGCGCGTCGAAGGGTGCGGTGCGATTGCTGACGAAATCGATCGCGGTGAACTTCGCGCGCGACGGCATTCGCTGCAACTCCGTGCATCCAGGCCCGATCGATACGGAAATGGGGCACGCGGCCGTGCCGCAGGACCATCGAGATCAGCGTTTGGCTCGCGTGCCGCTTGGTCGCTTCGGCAGGCCGGACGAGATTGCGAATGCCATTCTGTTCCTGGCTTCCGATGAGTCATCGTTCATGACCGGGTCTGAGCTTGTCGTCGACGGCGGTTCAACCGCCGGCTGACCAGCGCAATGCCAGCAACGTCGCTTTCTATTCTAGTTTTTTAGATTGATCTTTAGGGTTGGTGCCCATGATCGCGCCGTAGCGAGTTTCGGCCAATTCGCGCAGTTTTTTGGCGCGCTTTCCCATCATCACCATGATTGGAAAGGCGACAAGGACGATCGCCAGACAGAGCCACGGCGATCCCACTTTCCCCGCGCTGTACGAGATGGCGCCTGCTATGGCAGGCCAGACGACAAAGTGGCCGGCAATGCTGGCGCGGCGATCAAACATGTCATACTGCTCGAGCTCTTCAGGCGACAGGCGTTTGCGCAGAACATCATCCATTGCCGTGGACCTTATTCAGACGATTGGTCCGTATGTCATAGCGGCACGACAACGTTAGGCCAAGCGCGGCAGTCATTGTCGACTAGGCGGAGCCAATCGGTCCAATGGCGAGAGAGCGTCGCTCTACCCACGGATAATCTTGGGTGGCCTTTGCTGCTTTGCACGCGCTGGCGCAGCATTCGCCGCATGGCCGGCCAATAGAGCCCAGCCCATCCAGACAAGCGCAACAGCAGCGCCGCCAAGTACGACTCCGCTGCTCGTTACGACCGCTGCAAAAACCATTGCTTCCCCCAATAGGCCAACTATGCACCGTTTCCCCATTTTTCGGCGCACGATTCTTATCGTTGATCCGACTGATGAAGTCGACCATTTCCGCTGATCACCGTTTCGCCTGTATTGCAGCAGCGGATGCAATTTCTTGCATTCCGTTAGTCAGTTCGTCACACCACTCGAAATGTCCCAGAATGGTGCAAGCAAGAGCGATTTTCTCACCGAGTTTTCGACTAAAGCTAGAAAATTTGGCGCGATCTGTGTTGTTGTGCCTTCGGTCAGCATCATGTTGATCTTCGGAGCCGACAAATGTCACGTGTCAAACTGGACAACCGCAGATTTGGACGCCGTCGTGCGCTTATCCATGCGTTCATTGTCAACAAGAATGGTCATCGGATCCCTTGCATCGTGCGCAACATCTCAATGGGCGGCGCGCTACTGGAAGTTCGAGATCCAAAACAAGTTCCTAACCGCCTGACACTTCTGATCGATGCTGATTCATTTGAAGCCGACTGCGATATTCGTCATCGGACGGCGCATGGTGTCGGCATTTATTTCAGGGATATTCGCATTGCGCGGCACGGCTGCGATACCCGTTACATCGGGCCAAGGCTCGACAGCCTTCAAGCTGCGGTAGCTACGCAAACACTCTGATTGCACCGGTTACAGGTTAGCGATAGGTTTCGGCACGTATCGCTATGCCAGTTCAACTTCCCGACGCAGCTTCCAATTCCATGCAGCTTGCCGATACCCGCTTTGTCCACATAGACGGAACCCGCGTCGCCTTGCTCGCGGCCGATGAACGAGAAGCGCGCATAGCGCTCAAAGAACTTCGCCACAAAAAGAGAGAACTGCTGCACTATAAACGTCGCCTGCGTCGTCGTTCCAAAGCGATCGATGCGCGCGACAAGCGCCAAGCGCGTGTCGGGACCTCCCCAGGCATGAGCCCATTTGCCTATGTCGCGCGGTCGGTTGGTGCGGTTGTTCATTTGGCTACCGGATGGAACCCGTTCCCTGGGGCGCCACTCCCGACCAGCAATGCGGCTGTTCGTGAAGACCTCGATACGCTTGCGGAAGTATTGCTCAACGTGGATGCTGCGATCCTGCATATTGAGGGGAAACTAGTCGGAAGTTGAGCGATTGCCGACTAGTCGTGGATCGCCAGGAGACAACGATGAAAGACCGTCCGCCCGTCCAAGACTGGATGACAGATTGGGACCACATGGATCCGCGTTGGACCGAAAATCCTTATCGTATCTGGGACGAGATTCGCTCTTCACATCCACCGATCGCGCATACCGAACGCTACGGCGGCGCCTACCTCCCGACAAGATTTGCGGACATCCAGGAAATAGCGGCCGAAACGGAGCATTTTTCGTCACGCCAAGTCGTTGTGCGCGAAACCGAACCTTCGAGTTTCGGTGGGGCACCACCGATTACGTCCGACCCGCCGAAACATGCCTGGGCGCGGCGCATGCTACTGCCTCCGTTCAGCCCCACTGAAGTGAAGCAGCGCATGGGCGACATGCGCGCCATCTGCAACGATTTGATCGATCAATTTGAAGCGAGCCCAACGTTCGACGGTGCGCGTCAATATGCGGAGCATATCCCAGTTCGTGTCATCGCTGGGATGCTGGGTCTGCCAGAAAGCGACGGCGATAAGTTCCGTCACTGGATCAACAAAATCGTCGTCGAGGGCGTTGTTGACGACGAAGCCAATCTCGAAGGCCTCACCGAGATTACCGAGTACTTTCAAGAGCAGGTCGAACAACGACGGCGAAAGCCGACGGATGATCTGATCAGTTCCGTCATGGGTTTCACCTATGAGGACGGCGAACCGTTCAAGGAAACACACATTATTGGCTCATTGCGACTGATTCTGATTGCAGGGATTGATACGACATGGAGCTCCATCGGAGCGTCGATCTGGCATCTGGCACGAACGCCCGCAGACCGCGAACGCCTCGTCGCTGATCCGTCCCTAATACCCAACGCCGTTGAGGAATTCTTGCGCGCCTTTGCGCCGGTGACCATGGCGCGCCTAATTGCGAAGGACCGCGAGATCAATGGTTGCCCGTTCAAGGCGGGAGAGACGCTGCTGCTGCCTTTTCCCGCAGCCAACCGGGATCCCGAACGTTTCGATCGGCCGAATGATGTCATTATAGATCGGGAAAATGCCCACAGGCACGCCGCTTTTGGCATGGGCATCCATCGCTGCGTTGGGATGCATTTGGCGCGCGCCGAGATTCGAACGGCGCTCGAAACCTTGCTGACGCGGGTGCCGCATTTTGAATTGGCGGGGGATGTAACCTGGGCGCGTGGCCCTATTCGGGGTCCACGAATCCTGCCGTTGAGAATTCTGACATCGTGAGTCGGCAGGCACGAAACGTCGATCATCTCGCCCCGTCGCAAATCCTTTTACCTGCCTGAACAAACGACCGGATGCGACACATCCGGTCGTTGGCGTTACCTCAACACCTGCTGGCCGGGCCCTACTCGACGTTGCGCAGCCGGTTTATCTGCTCGGCGTTCCAGCCATACCCGACAAGTTGCTCGTCGGAGTACATCTCCAGATAAACCGCAGTCATGCGACGGGCCTTGGCCGTGCGCTGTGCAACGAATTGCTTAGCAAGCCTGGCAAAGAAACCGGATCGCGATTGGCCAGCGTCGCCGCGGACCAAGGATGTCTCGAGCACTGTTGTTGCCACGTTTATCATCTCCACTGGATATTTCGATTTGGTCAAACGTGAGCGGAACAAGGTCGCTCACATCTCGCTGTTCTCAACGGCTAGAGAAAACTGATACTCGATTGCTGCATCGCAGCAATCGAGTATCGACCACACGTAGTTTGGATGTTGGCAATGGATGTCTCGGCCGTCCGCCGTCGGACATCACTTTGGGCGAATCAGCGGTTGCGCAACCGCTTGATGTCCTTTGGCTCCCAACCGTAGCTGAGAAGCTCTTCATCAGACACGCCGGACAAATAGTCTGCAGTAATGACGCGCGCCTTGGCCATTTGCACATCAACAAACTTATTGAATAGCCCAGCAAAAATCCCTGATTTGGATGGTTTGGCCTTGTCCGTTGATACGATTGTTTCGTTGTACGTGGAAGCTGCCATGATGATCATCTCCGCTTTTGAATTGCGTTCTCGCTCATGTGGCAAGCAGTGCTTTGCCGCTCGCTCTGAGGGGTATCTAGTCCTCGTCGTTGCGGCGCGGTAGGCGTGTTTTTGCAACGCAGCATTGCACTTCGAGCATGGCGCAGCCGGCATCCGCACCATCGTTTGGCCGCAGTTCAATCCTCGGAGATTTTTGGATTATGAGGACGCGCCGCCATAGAGCCGCGAGCCTTTAATTGGAGACAATTCTGTTGCCAAGCGGTGAGTCGCCCAGCAGGAGAAGGGC
Organism: Hyphomicrobiaceae bacterium; assembly: GCA_051010015.1. GTDB lineage: Bacteria > Pseudomonadota > Alphaproteobacteria > Rhizobiales > Hyphomicrobiaceae > CAJQQK01. The sequence goes on along the minus strand of JBPCVZ010000025.1, from coordinate 26,561 downwards.
GCGGCACGCAGCGGTGCTGCGGGCAAGCCGTTCGACGCACTGGGCGGCCGCCGCTTGGCAACCCACTCGATTTTCGTGTTCGAAACATCGACACGAAGATGGGCCGGGCGGATTCGCCCCGATCTCGGCGCGTCCCGTCTTGTCCGTAGCTCTGCTACGCACTGCGACGGTCCACTTGATCTCGGAACAAATCCGCTCGGCAGAATGGTTCCAATTAAAGGCTCGCGGCTCTAGCAACGGGCACGTCTTGAATGTGCTGTATTCGGGCGCCCGGCGCTCCGCCGGGCAACTTCTATTCGGGCGTTCCGAAACCACCGCCGGTTGGCGTGGTCAGCACGACGGCCTCGCCAACCTCCAGGACCGTTTCATCGCAGCCCTTGAGGCGCTCGAGATCACCGCTCAATCGCCGCACCCAATTGGTGCCGCACTCCCCCGGTTCGCCGCCCTCCAGGCCATAGGGCTGCACATCACGGGAGCTCGATAGCAGCGTTAACGTCATTTGGCGCAAAAAACGAATGCGCCGATAGATACCGTCGCCGGCCGTCCACTTGCCCTTGCCACCGGAACCACGTCGAACCGAGAACTCCTCAAGCACGACCGGATACCTGAGTTCGAGAATCTCTGGATCCGTGAGCCGCGTATTGGTCATGTGTACATGCACTGCGGCTGTTCCGTTAAAGCCCGGCCCGGCAGGTGAACCCGAGCAGATCGTCTCATAATACTGGTATTTGTCATCGCCGAAGAAAAGATTGTTCATCGTACCCTGGCTCGGCCCCATCGCCTTCAGCGCACCAAACAGGCAGTTCGTGACAATCTGGCTGGTCTCGACGTTGCCGGCAATCACGGCCGCTGGAAATTCCGGGCTCAGCATGGAGCCGTCAGGGACGATGATTTCAATGGGCTTGAGGCAGCCGGCATTCATCGGGATCGGCTCGTCAACCATCACGCGGAAAACATAAAGGACGGCGGCACGGGTCACCGGGCGCGGCGCATTGTAGTTGTTTGGCTGGATGGGGCTGGTACCCGTGAAGTCGACCTTGGCGGTACGCGCCGCCTGGTCGACAGATATCTTGACTTCGATATGGCTGCCCTGGTCCATCTCGACACGAAAGGCGCCGTCGGGCAGCTTGGCCAACAGTCGCCGGACGCTTTCCTCGGCATTGTCCTGGACATGATCCATGTAAGCCTTGACGACGTCGAGGCCGAAGTGCGCGACCATCTTCTCAAGTTCTGTGACGCCCTTGGCATTGGCTGCGACGTGTGCCTTGAGGTCGGCGATGTTCTTGCCCGGCGCGCGCGCCGGCCACGGCGCCTCGGTGAGTAGTTTGTAAGTTTCTTCTTCGAGGAATACGCCTTCCGCGACCAGCTTGAAGTTGTCGATGTAGACCCCTTCCTCCTCAATGTGCGTCGCTCGCGGCGAAGCCGAGCCCGGCGTCAAGCCACCGATATCCTCGTGGTGGCCACGGCTTGCCACGTAAAACAGGATCTCGGGGTTGGCATCGCCAGATGCCGTATCAAATACCGGCGTGATCACCGTGACGTCGGGCAGGTGCGTGCCACCGTTGTAAGGGGCATTGAGCATGAACGTGTCACCCGGCTTCATCGTACCGGCGCGCAAACGCGCAATCGTCTCGACGGACTTGTCCATGGACCCAAGATGGACGGGCATGTGCGGTGCATTGGCAACCAGCTGACCCTGGGCATCAAAGACGGCACAAGAGAAATCCAGCCGTTCCTTGATGTTGACGGATTGCGCCGTGTTGCGCAGCGCTTCGCCCATCTGCTCGGCGATCGACATGAACAGGTTGTTGAAGACTTCGAGGAGAACTGGATCAGCTTCTTTGCCGAGAACTTCTCGCTGACGCGGCTCTATTCGTCGCATCACTAGATTGTCGTCGCGCGTGACTTCAAGACGCCAGCCGGGTTCGATGACGACGGTTTGGTGTGGCTCAATGATGAGTGCCGGGCCGCTAACCGCAACGCCCTTGGAGAGCTGAGCGCGGGTGTACACCGGCCCTTCCTGCCAGGCGCGGTTCGAGAAAAATTTCACGCGGGCGTCCGTTGCCGGTAGTTCGCCCGCAACTTCCGTTTGATCGGTCCCGGGAGCCCCCGTCGCCTCGATGCGGGCCCCGCCGCCCGAGGCTTCGACTTCGATCGCCGCAGCAAATACCTTCTTTTCAGGCGAGATAAAGCCATAGCGCTGGCGGTGCTGCTGCTCGAAGTCTCGGCGCATCAAATCCGGTTCGTCCAACACGATTGGCAAAGCATTGTCGGTCCCATCGTAACGCAGGTGCAGCCACGTCGTGGTCGCGACATCTTCATACGGCACGTCCTGCGCAGTGACTTCGCCAACAGCATCTTCGGACATCTCGAAGCCGAGCGCCTCGACGTGGCGCATCGTGTCGGCATTGAGTTCGGATTCGATGGAGCGCTCGCGGCTGGCGCGCAGGTCCGCAAGCCCCATGCCATAGGCGGAGAGGAGGCCGGAGAGTGGATGGATGAGGACGGTTTCCATACCCAGCGTGTCGGCGATCAAACAAGCGTGCTGGCCGCCGGCCGAGCCGAAACAGTTGAGCGCGTATTCGGTTACGTCGTAGCCGCGCTGGACAGATATCTTCTTGATGGCGTTGGCCATGTTCTCGACAGCAATGCGCAGAAAGCCGTCCGCAACCTCCTCCGGGCCGCGTCCGTCACCAATTTCCTTTGCTAACTCAGCAAAGGCATTGCGGACGGCTTCCACGTCGAGCGGTTGATCATGGTTGGGGCCAAAAATCGCCGGGAAGAAAGAAGGTTGCAGTTTGCCAACCATCAGGTTGGCGTCGGTAACCGTCAGTGGGCCCTGATTGCGATAGCATTTTGGCCCGGGATTGGCGCCTGCACTCTCGGGACCTACGCGAAACCGCGATCCGTCGAAGAACAGGATCGAGCCGCCGCCGGCGGCAACCGTATGAATCCGCATCATCGGCACGCGCATGCGGACGCCCGCGACCTGGGTTTCAAAGGCGCGCTCATACTCGCCGGCAAAATGCGACACGTCGGTCGAGGTGCCGCCCATATCGAAGCCGATAACGTTTTCAAAGCCGGCGATCTTGGCGGACTCAGCCATGCCGACAATGCCGCCGGCAGGCCCGGAAAGGATGGCATCACGGCCCTGGAAAAGCTCCGCGGCCTTGAGGCCGCCGGACGATGCCATGAACATGACCTGTGGCGCCGACGCACCGTCTGCCACTGACAGCGCCTTGGTGACGCGTTGGACATAGCGCGAAAGTATCGGCGACAAATACGCATCCGCTACAGTGGTATCGCCACGGCCGACGATTTTTATTAGCGGCGACACCTCGTGACTGATAGAGATCTGCTCGAAACCGATTTCCTGTGCGAGACCCGCAATCGCGGTTTCATGGGCCGGATGTGCGTAGGCGTGCATCAAGACGATTGCGATGGACTTCATGCCATCTGCTAGTGCCTGGGTCAGATCACCACGCAACGCGTCGAGGTCGACCGGAGTCTCAATCGACCCATCGGCGAGGACCCGCTCGTTGGCTTCAACAACGCGGCTGTAGAGCATTTCCGGCTTGATGATCTCTTTTGCGAAAATGTCGGGCCGCTCCTGATAACCGATCTCGAGTTGGTCTTTGAGGCCCGATGTGATGACCAAGACTGTCGGGTCACCCTTCCGTTCCAGAAGGGCGTTGGTTGCGACCGTCGTGCCCATCTTGACGCTATTGATGCGATCCGCCGGGATCGGATCTGTAGAGGCGACGCCGAGAAAGCGGCGGATGCCTTCCAGTGCAGCATCCTCATAAGCGTCCGGATTTTCAGACAGCACTTTGCGTGCTTCGATACGACCATCCGGATGGCGCGCCACTACGTCGGTGAACGTGCCGCCGCGGTCGATCCAGAAATCCCACTGTGCCCCGGCCGTGCCGCTACGATCGTTCATATTCTGTCCGTCCACATCCGATGGAATTGCGTTGCACCATAGGCGATCGGCGGGCCGTAAGGAATTGCCGACGCGTCTCCTCAACGGTCGACCATTCTCGCGCTCGTCGATTCGTTATCCGTTTACGCTAATTATTGGTGCCAAAGAAGTTGGCAGCGACGAGTTGTCGGTGGAAACCGCGACGGAAGCCATTGATCCGACGCGGCCCCCGACTACGCCGTCGCGTGCGACGAGTATGGCGGTTGCGCGTCGCACGATGTCGCCTTGCCCGCTGCCATTTTTCTCGCGCCCGTGCTGCACCTCTACGCCGACGGACCGTTCGGTTGCGCAAACGACTGCGCTGAACGCGAACGGTCGCTGGCGGGGTCAGATGTGCCACGTTTTGTTCGACACCATTCCTTGTTTCCTCCCGCGACGGCACTGCCGCCTGGGCCGGTGCAACGCTCATTACGAAAGCAGGTGAGAAATTGCGCGGTGACCGCAAGGTGCTGCTGGTAATCGGACGGCGAACAAGACGTGCGCGAACATAGCTGCGGGCGCTCTTTGTAGCACTGCGGCCTACGGAACCGGTCACGATACGCGGCGGCCTTGGCGCGACCGGCAATAGTGCAAGCCCGCGTGCACGCTCGTTGTCCGTGGGGGCGTCGCCCTGCGCGTAATGCTTGGCCATGCGATTGCGCATCTGCTCGAACCGTAGCGCGGCCCGACGGGCAATCGCGCGGGCCTTGTCGATTGTGGTCGGGCCCGATGAAGAGCGCAGATTGCGATGTCGCCACTCATGGCCTCGGCCATTCGGGGCAATTCGTACCCCCGGCGTATACGGCGACACGAGAACGATGTCACGGGCAGCATGTCGCTCTCGGCGAGGACGACCATGGTCACGGACGCCGCCGCGCTTCGGCGCAGCACCGACAGGCAACGTCCTTAAGGAAGCGGGGGCCGCCACGGGTCGGGGGAACATCGTCGCCGGTTGACGACTTTGCAGCAGAGCCCGCAATTGTTCAGAACCAGGTGCCTGGGCCGGCAACGGAATCGGCTTGCGGGCCTTTGGCGCGGTGCCCCTTGCCATCGTGTGTGCGTGCCGCTCAACAAGCGGTCGGGGCAGTATGGGTACGCTTGCCGTGGTCGTTTTCTGGCCGTCGAGTACGGTGCGCTGCTGGCCAGCCGTGACCAGGAGCGGGATGCCCCAGGCAACGGAATTGATCAGTACGACCGAACTGACGATCGCCACGGTCAACGTGTGCGATGAAAATAACCGGCTCATCATCCTATGGTTGTACAGCATTGACGCTTTTGGACCCCACTGGGCTTCCTGCTCTAAACCATGCCTCCGTCATCGGAAACTAACAGCCAATCAATCGGTCGCAAGACAGCATGCGGAAGGTTTTGCCGATCTGACCGGACCTGTTGCAGATACCTAACAATTCGAATCGGCAAGTTACCTGCGGTGGCTCAAGGATTTAGTTAACGAAATATCTATACCTGCCTCACTCATGCATTGATATCACACCTAAAACCGCGGCTAATAGAAAACATCGCGGCCTTCCTGAATTTTCCTGTGCAGAGCCAGGATCGCGTGCCGTTATCTACCGGGCCAGTCCTCGCTTATATGCCATGATCCAATGGTATAGACGCCTAGGCAGGGTACTGGACAACCCGCCATGGCCCCGGTCAACGGCCAGTGGCGAAGGACGATGACACAATGGCATTGAAAAGACTGTCGGACGCGATACAGCAGGGCGTTGGCACGCCACTCAAGGCCATCCTTGATCGCTTGATGTGCGGCCTTGGACTGGGTCCTTGTCCTGACGACAACAACGCAACACGCAAGATCGCGTTCACTGTCGCAGTCGTTGCTCTTTCGGCTAAAATGGCGGCCGCGGACGGTGTTGTGTCGCAAATCGAACGAGATGCCTTTCAGGAGATTTTCAAGACGTCTGCGAGTGAAGTGGACAATGTTCAGCACATCTTCGACCTGGCCAAGCAGGATGTCGCCGGCTTTGAAAGCTATGCCCGTCAGATGGCGAGTATGCTGGTCTCCGAGCCCCAATTGAAGCGTGATGTCTTTGAGGGCCTGTTCAATATCGCAGCGGCCGATGGCGTGCTGCATCGTTCGGAGGAGGCCTACCTCAAGCAGGTCGCCGAGATCTTCGGGTACAGCGAAGAGACGTACCGCTCGGTGCGTGCGCAATTCGTGCACGACCCGGACGACGCCTACACTGTGCTCGGTCTGCACCCCGACGTATCCGACGTCGATCTGCGCGCCCGCTATCGCCAACTGGTACGGGAGAACCACCCCGATGCCGTGATCGCGCGAGGCGTTCCAAAAGAGTTCATCGATATGGCGACGCGGAAACTCGCTGCGATTAACGCGGCGTACGAACGGATTGCACGGGAGCGCGGGATTTGAATCAAGCTACCGCGACACTTGCCAGCTGCGGACCGGACAGCCGGTTCGTTGATGATGTGGTTGTCTCGCCGAACATCGGCGCGCGCCGCGGGACCTCCAAACCCAGGTTGCTGGTTCTCCACTACACGGGGCTTGAGACGGCGAAGCGCTCGATTGACGTGCTCTGCGACCCAGCATGTGAAGTATCGTGTCATTACCTGATCGATGACGACGGGCGCGTCACGCAAATGGTGAGCGAGGCGGACCGGGCCTGGCACGCGGGAAAGTCGTTCTGGCGCGGGGAAAAAGATATCAACTCGCACTCGGTCGGCATCGAGATCCAGAACCCGGGGCACGCGCATGGCTATCCCGACTTTCCCGACACGCAGATGGCCGCCGTCGAACGCCTAGCTCTGGACATCATAGCACGACACGGCATGGCGGCTGACAATGTCCTGGCACACTCCGACATCGCACCGCAGCGCAAGATCGATCCCGGCGAAAAGTTCGATTGGCGGCGCCTCAACCGCACCGGCGTGGGCCACTGGGTTGCACCATGCGACCTGGGCGAGGCGCTGGCGCTGGATCGCTTCGACGCCGAAACGCCTGACGCGCGCGTACGTACCTGCCAGGAACTGCTCGCACAGTACGGCTATGATATTGCCACGCATGGCAGACTGGACGCGGCAACCGGGCGTGTGATCAGCGCGTTCCAGCGCCATTTCCGGCCGGCCCGCGTGGATGGCCTGCCGGACGACTCGACGATTGCAACACTGCGCGCACTGAGCGCCGCGCTCGAGGCGTGCGGGACAGCTACCTGACCCGGCGCCAAACCTCGCTGCGGCACAGACTGGTATTCGGGATGCAGCCGGAAAGTTCCATTTTTCGAGTGTTTATCACGCGGGCGCGGCCACTATAGATGCCGTTGTCCTCCGGATTGCGCAGGCGCCCTCTGTAGGTCCCCTTGCCCGTCGCCTTGGCGCCGCACATGTAGACCTTGCCGATGCGGCTCCGCACACTCGACTTCATGACCTTGACGCCCAGCCCGCCACCGCAGCGGAAAACCTTGACGATGACACCGGTGGCCGGCCGCAGCCAGTTGCCGTACGGCGAGCCCGCGAACGCCGTGCTCGCACCAGCAGAAAGCACCAATCCGGACACGGATGCGGCGACGACTTTATCCAAAATGCGCAAATTTCTACTCCCCACTTTGTAGATCGGAGGCTGGGTAATTCGCCCTCGTGACAAAGACAAGGCAAAATTTGTGCAACGCAACAGAAAATCTCTAGCGCCGAAACGCTAGCCAACGGCAACGACTTGATGGCGCATCGGTTTAGCTGTTTCTCCAATTCAGCATGCGTTGAGTCGCCGCGGATATGCCGATGCGATGCACAAGCTACATGTATTATGCGGCCCAATTCTCCAACGGGGATTTTCGGAAGACTTGACGGCGGCGGCGGTGATCGCCTTATGTTCTCTTACCAGCCGGCCGGACGGCCGCTGTTGGCCGGGCCGGCGTCGGGAAACCACGTCACCCCGGTCCGCGGAGGAAAGTCCGGGCTCCATGGAAACACGGTGGCGGCTAACGGCCGCCGGGGGCGACCCCAGGGAAAGTGCCACAGAAAGCAAACCGCCGAAGCGTCTAGCTCTCGCCAATGCGTGCCGCGCACGCAGAGGGCCGGCGTGGCAGCAAGGATGAAAGGGTGCGGTAAGAGCGCACCGCGGCGGCGGCGACGTCGCCGGCAGGGTAAACCCCACCGGGAGCAAAACCGAATAGGGATGGTCGGGCGCGAGGCAACTCGGCGCCAGGTCCGTTTTCAGACCAACCATCCGGGTTGGTTGCTCGAGGGCGCCAGCAATGGCGCCCCCAGACGAATGGCCGTCGCGGGCGCATCTCCGGGTGCACCCAGACAGAACCCGGCTTACAGGCCGGCTGGTTTACAGTTTCCCGGGCTCTATTGCGGCTGCGCGTTGACGAACATGCGGACCGACTTGCCAGATAACATCTGGCCCGCGAAAAATTTCGATATCGCCGGAAGGTCGGCCGTGAAGGCCAAGCGCTGCGTGCCGTTGCCCGGCGCCAATTCGCTGAGATAGGGAATTGGGTCCACCGCCAGCGTCTGCCAGCTCAGATCGAACGAAAACTTGCCGGCGCTCGCGACAACGCGTTTTTCGTTGTAGGTGCGCGGATAAAACAGCACCGTTGCCGAGTGGCCGCTGCGGCCCGGTATCGTCAGCGGTGCGAACGGGCGCTTCGGGCGCGAGATGCCGGCACGGTAATCCTCCTTGGTCGAGAAGTAGCCTTCTTCCGCGAAATAACTGGCGCTCAGCATCCGCACATAGCCTGTCTCTTCGTTCTTAATCTTGAGCTGCATCGATGTGACGACGCCGTCGCGCGCGCCGCTATTGACTACCGTGACCGGCACCGCCAGCACCTCGAAGGACCCGTTCGGATCACGTGTGTACGAGACCGTCTCGGGCACAAAGAGGCGCACGTCCGCGCGCTTCAGGACGGTCTGATAAAGTGAGATGCCGGAAAAGATCAAGGCGATGAAGGAGGCCAAGGCCGTTATCACCGTCGCCGATGAGATGCCACCGGCTTTGCGTGCCTGATCCGTCAAGTCGAGCACGAGTTCGTTCTGCTTCTTGTGTTGAGTCATGGTCCCCCCGGTCCCGGCCGCCCGAACGCCAATATCGGCAAGCGCATGCGATAAACTATATATTCAGCATCAGGATCGGTGTTTTCGTGGTCCAAATAATGGCGATGCCAGGATGGCGGGCTCGAGCTAGCGGTCGCGCCAAATCTTATAGATACAGCTGGAGTTGAGCAGCGTTTCGCCATCCGCCCGTACCTGGCCGCGCAGGAAGCAGAGGCTGCGCGTGTTGCGCACGATCTCGGCGCTGGCCTCGACGAGCGAGCCGACCTGGCCACCGGCGACGAACTCCGATGACAGCGATATCGTAACGAGGCGCTGATCCGGATACTCCTTCGCGGCAACCGCAAACGTCAAATCCATCATAGTCAGCAAAAAACCACCGTGGACAACGCCCTGGCGATTACCGTGGCGCTTCTCGGTGCGCACGACGAGATGATCGGTGCCATCATCGAGCTTCTTCCAGAAGAACGGGCCGGCAATCTGCTCGAACGGGTCCGTCGGATCGTAAATCGTGTACCCGGGAAGCGGCGGTGGTGGCTCGTTCATCGCGTATGGCTTTCGGTGCTGCTTGGAGGACCGACACCATGCCCATGCCGCCAGCGCCGTGCAATCGGTGTTGGGATGAGGACTGCGGCACATAAGAGCACCGGGCCGAAATCAAGCCGGCATTGGCGACCGACTGATAAGTTGCCGAGGCGGTTTGTCCGGCGCGTCATCCCGCCGTAACATTTCCGGCAATCGAAAAGCTGGAGGAAAAAAATGAACAGGTTGGACGGCAAAGTAGCCCTGCTCTCGGGTGCGGCCCGCGGCATTGGCGGGCAGACGGCGCGGCGCATGTCGCAAGCCGGTGCGAAAGTCGTGATCGGTGATGTGCTCGAGGAACCCGGCAAGGCGCTCGCCCAGGAAATCAACGACGAGGGTGGCGACGCCCGCTTCGTGCGCCTCGATGTGACAAGCGAAGCCGATTGGAACGCTGCCGTCGAAGCGGCGACCGACGCGCACGGCGGCCTCGACATTCTCGTCAACAACGCCGGCGTCTTTCTCGGGCGCGATGTCGAAGAGGTCAGCCTCGATGATTGGCACCGGCTGGTCTCGGTCAATCTCACCGGCGTGTTCCTGGGTACCAAGCTCTGCGCGCCGGCCCTGCGTGAAAGCGCGAAGGATTCAAAACACGGCAGCGCGATCGTCAACCTGGCCTCGATCGCCGGCCTGGTTGGCTCGCAACTCGACCAACTCTATTCGATGACCAAAGGCGGCGTGACGACGTTTACGAAAGCAACGGCGCTGTCGTTCGGGCGCCGAGGAGATCGCATTCGCGTCAACTCGATCCACCCGGGGGTGATCGAAACCGACATGGGCGCGCAGACGTTCACGGCGCGGGCCAACATGGCCGGTTCGAACGATACCGAGTCAGCGCGCCAGCAGGCGCTCAACCTGCACCCGATCGGCCGGCTTGGAGTCGCCGATGACATTGCGCTTGGCATCGTGTTCCTTGCGTCAGATGACGCTGGCTTCATGACCGGCTCCGGCCTGGTCGTCGATGGCGGCTATACGGCGCAGTAGTTCGCGCTCACGGGCCGCACCGGGTGCTGGCGCGCCCTGGCCCTCCGCGGGGGCGGCGCAACGCGCCGGGTCGCATGCGCTCCCTGGGGCGCTCCCTGGGGATGCGCCTCGTGAGGCTGTGGGGAATGAAATTGCGGGCGCCCGGTGCGGCCCGCGAGACAAACCAGCCTACAGCAGCCGCTGCCACCAGCCGACGTCATGCCAGGCACCGAACTTGAAGCCGACCTCGCAGTAGGTGCCGACATGTGTGAAGCCGAGCGCCTCGTGCAGGCCGACGCTCGCCGCGTTCGGCTGTGTGATGCCGGCAAAGGCGGCGTGGAAATCCTTTGCCGTGAGGTCTTGCAGAAGGTGCTCGTAGAGGCGGCGGCCGATGCCGCGGCGATGGGCGCCGGGAGCGACGTAGGCTGACACGTCGACCGAGGCGCGGTAAGCGGGCCGCGTGCGATGGGCGCCAGCATAAGCGTAGCCGAGGATGGCGTCGCCCTCGGCGGCGGCAAGAAACGCATAGCCGCCGGCCTGCGCGTTCGCAATCCGGGCAGCCATCTCATCGACGGTCGGCGGTACTTCTTCGAACGAGATGACGGTGTCGGTGACGAACGGCGCGTAAATCGCCTGGATGGCCGCTGCATCGGCGGCAACGGCGGGCCTGATGTTGAAAGCTTGGTGGGGCATGAAACATTCTCGTGCCGAGCATTGGCGGTCGCGCATTGGCTCCTTACACGACTACGATGGCGGCGTTGCCCTCACCAGCCCAAGAATTAGTCAGTTTGCTGCCTCGTTGTGCATTGGCGCTCTAGTTTACGTGTCGCCGGGCTTCGCACGCCCTGACACATGCTGCAGCGCTTCGCGCGGCATGGCACACGTCGCCGCGCTCCGCACGGGAACCCGCCGGAGGTATGAGGATAAAGGGGTACGGGGCAACAGCACGACCGCATCCGATTTTTAGTTTGAGCGACGTGCTGTCGCCCCGTGCAGGATTTATCGCTGAGTCTCGCCTCTTTTAAGCTGCGGGCACCTGGGACTCTCACCACAGGCAGGACGGCAGGGCGTCACTATAACGCCGGACGTACGTTGCACCGGCGCGTGACCTGCAGCCCGTCCCCCCTGATGGTCGCCACCGGTCAGCGGCCCCTGAATGGACGGGATGAGAATATTTTACTTGACGGTGTCGGACCGGGGACAAGGGTTGGCTTTGGTTAATGGCGCGGATCAAGTGGTTCGTATTGCTGTGGTCCCTTCTCGACGTGATACCAAGTCTCCGGTTTGGTTCATTGTGATGCGGTGACTTTGTCCGCCTCGACCTTGATCTCAACAAGTACTTCTATGCCAACCAGTCCGTCGTCCGGGTAGCCTTCGGCACCAACACCGTAGTCGAGCCGGTTGAGTTTTGCCTTTCCCACCGCTACGGCACGGTCATTGGCGATTGTCAGATCGAATGGCAGCGTGAGGGCACGCGTCGTGCCGGCGAGCGATAGCTGACCTTTGGCCTGATACCGGCCAGTATCGATTCGCGTGATGTCGCGCGCAACGAAGCGGGCGACCGGGAAGGCTTGCGCGTTGAGAAAGTCGGGCGCCACCGCCTGTTCCTCCGCTCCACCAAGCGTCAGGCTGGCAATTTTGATTGCCACATCGATGCGTGCATTCTCAAGGCTTTCAGGTTCGAGATCGATTGCGGCAGTCCATTTGCGAAAGTGGCCGGATATCACACTGCCGGACTGGACAACCTGAATGCCAAGTCGGCTCTTTTGCAGATCGAGCTGCCAGCCGGCAGGCGCCGTGCGCGGAGGTGCTTCGGACGTAACTGATTGCTTTGGCTGAGCCATGATGATGGTGGCAACGCCAAGTGTGAGGAACAGCAAAGCTGCGATCGCCGGCGCCAGTCGTTCTTGCCGTGCAGCCGGAGGCGTGGTTTCCGGGGCCGGACTGCTTTCGAGAAGCATGCGATGCAGTGTGGTATCCCGATCGACAAACGTGTGTTTCAGCGCACCGGCGATGTGCAAGAGAATGCAAATGAAAAGTAGATTTGCCGTAAGATAGTGGGCCGTTGCAAAGAATTCGGCCCAAGCCGGGTCCTTCGGGATGAAGGCTAGGCCTTTCGGCAAGGGCCACCAAATCGGCGCGTATCCCGTGGTCGCTGAATGATGCAGGTAGCCGGTGAGCGGCATCACTATGATCGCGCCGTACAGAGTCCAGTGCACGCTTGCTGCAATCAGCCTCTCGAGTTTGCGATGGCTCTTAAGCGGATGGGGACGAGGTTGAACGATCGCCCACAACACGCGCACGATCGCAACCGAAAACGCCGACATGCCGACAGTCTTGTGAAGAGAGTACAGCCAGAACTTCTGAGCAGCATCGGCAGCCGTGCCGCTCGGCAGCTCTTGCATGTAGACGCCAAGCGCGAGCAGAAAGACGATCAGGGCGGCCGTCAGCCAGTGCAGGAGCTGCGCGATCAAGCCATAGGCTTCGCGCGTATTGCCGAGCATGACGACCTCGCCTCATCGGGCCGCTGGGTTGCCTGCCACCGCTCAATTGTCCGGTGCGCAATCGCAGTATCCAGTGGCGCGGCTGCGTTATGGTGAGCGCTATTTGCACTCTTTCATTTCAGTGACGATCGATATAGCGATTGGACCTGTCGAGAATTTGCCGATCTTGAAGGATCGATGGTCGATCTTCGTCGTTGCCGAAAACGCGGCCCATTGACCTTTGTAGTAGTCCAGGCGCTTGCCGAGCGGATGCGGGCCGCGGTGCGTAATCGTTGTCTTGAACGTTACCGGCTTGGTGACACCATGCAGGGTCAAGTCACCCACCACATCGGCGGTCTTGTCGCCAGTCTTCTTCACCGACGTGCTGACGAACGTAATTTTCGGATAGGTCTCGACCTCCAGGAAGTCGGGGTTCTTGATGTGCTTGTCGAGCGGCCCGTAGCCTGTCGAAACACTGGTCGCGTCAATCGTAGCAGTGAGCTTGGAGCGCTCGACATTATCCGGGTCGAGGACCAGCTTGCCGCTGGCCTTTGTGAACTCGCCGGTCTGGTTCGAAATGCCGACGTGACTCCAGCCGAAGCGAACCTCGGTGTGGCCCTGGTCCGTACAATATGATTCGGTTGCTCCAACGGCTTGTGTGCAGGCGGAGGCGAAGAACAATGTTGCTGCAAACGCAATCTTTCCGAAACGGACCATTTTTGTACTCCAGGTTGATCACTGCTTGACGAAAGTAGATGAAAATGCATCTAACTGCCTCCTGCAATATGTGGAAACAGGGACTCACGAGAACGTGAAGTGAGCGACACACCGACAGATGGCGAAACAGCCCTTTGGATCGCCCTTAACCGGTCGCAAAGGAGGATCTATCGGGAGATGGACCAGGCCTTGAAGGCCAAGGCACTGCCGCCATTGCACTGGTACGATGTGCTTTGGTCGCTCGAGCGCGCTGGACGCGCGGGAAAACGCGCCTTCGAATTGGAGCGGTCCCTGCTCTTTGAGCAATCCAACCTCTCGCGGCTGCTCAAGCGCATGGTTGTCGACGGGCTGGTTGAAGAAGCTGTCTGTACCGATGACCGGCGCGGAAAAGTGCTTCTCATCACGCCCGAGGGGCGTCGACTGCGCAAGCTGATGTGGAAGACCTACGGCCGCCTGATTCACCAATCCATGCACGATATTTCGCTGCGCGACCAACAAACCCTGATAAGAGTTCTGTCTGCCTTGGCAAAGACAGACTAGAGCGTGTCGCATAAAATGCTCCCCGCTTTGGATTCCTTTTGGCTCACGGCTATTCCCTCGCTTCGCTCGGGGCCTCCGCCATGTACGCGTTAGCGTGCGTTGCACGCTGTGGGCGGCGCGAAGCGCCGGGCCGCGGTCGCGGCCTTGATGTTGAATCCGATTGAATGCGACAGGCTTTAGCGAAGCCGGAGCGTCGCATGACAGGGCTTCTGCTGTGAAAAAACACCGATTGCTTTTGCCAACAGCAGGTGGTTTGGCGTGCAGCCACCGCCCATCACCACCCGAATAAGCGACTCGCCGCCTTGCCAATCACGCGCCAGCCGATAGCCTCGCAGCCCAACATCCAATCGATGAGGCAACGCCATGAGCCTGCAGCCGTCATCCGCGCGCTTTCAAGACCCCGGCCTGCGCCCGTTGTTCGAGGAGGCCGCGCGTTGGCAGTCGTGGCTTGACGTCGAGGCAGCGCTGGCCAAGGCGCAGGCGGAACTCGGTATCGTGCCGAAGGAAGCCGCCGAGCGGATCGCCGCGTGCGCCCGCCTCGAACTACTCGACGACGTCGCGATCCGCGACGGGCTCGCCAAGACCGGCCATCCGCTGGTGCCGCTCGTTTGGGAACTGGCCCGGGTCTGCGGCGAGGAGGCCGGCGGCTATGTGCATTGGGGCGCAACCACACAAAACATCCTCGAGACCGGTGACAATATCCTGCTGCGTCAGGCGCACACGATCCTGCTCGCGCAGATGCGTAGTTTGCTCGGCCATCTCGCCGACATCGCGGAAAAGAGTGCCGGGATGGCGATGCCGGGGCGCACCCACGGGCAGCACGCTGTGCCGATCACGTTCGGCTACAAGGTGGCAACCTGGATCGATGAACTGCTGCGCCACGTCGAGCGCCTGCGCGGCCTCGAAGACCGCGTCTTTATTGCCCTGCTCGGCGGTGCGGCCGGCACCTACGCATCGCTCGGTGCCGAAGGGCCCGCAGTGCAGGCCGGGCTGGCGCGGCTGCTCGACCTGAAGCCGACAGCGGTGCCCTCGCGCACCCACCGTGACCGCGAGGCCGAGTACGTCACGACGCTCGGGCTGCTGGCCGGCACGGCAGGCAAGATCGGCAACGAAATCTACACACTCATGAAGCAGGAGTTCGCCGAGGCGAGCGAGCCGGTACCGCCCGGCACGGTCGGCTCGTCGACGATGCCGCAAAAGCGCAATCCGATCCTGTGCCAGGACGTCGTCGCGGGCGCCGCCCAGGTCCGTGCCCTGGTGCCGCTGGCGCTCGATGCGATGATGACCGAGCACGAAGCCAACCGCATGACGACGGTGGTGATGCGCGCCGCGTTGGGCCCTGCCTGCGTCCACATTGGCGACTGCCTGGCGCGGCTCAACGCGATCTTCGCCGGCCTCGAGCTGTTTCCCGAGCGCATGCGTGAAAACCTCGATCTGACCCGCGGCATGATCCTTTCGGAGGCGATCATGATGGAGCTTGGCAAGGCGCTCGGCCGCCAGGAGGCGCATGACGTCGTCTACGATGCGATCGAAGAGGTTCTTGCCGGCAAGGTCTCCTTCACCGATGCGCTTGCCAAGGCGCCCAAGCTTGCAGCCGAGTTGCCGCCGGACGCGATCGCGGCGATGCTTGACCCGGCCGGCTATACCGGATTGTGCGCCGACATGGCCCGCGAACAGGCCGCCGCGGCGCGACAGGCCGCGGCGCGATTGCTGGCCATGGGCGGCTGAAACAAAGCGCTAAAGTGTGTCGCATAAAAATGCTCCCCGCTTTAGTTTTCTTTTGCTCACGGCTATTCCCTCGCTCCGCTCGGGGCCTCCGCCATGCGCGCGTTAGCGTGCGTTGCACGCTGGGGGCGGCGTCCACAGCGCGATTTGCGTGCTTCGCACGCGGGGCCGGGCCGCGGTCGCGGCCTTGATATTGAATCCGATTGGATGCGACATGCTTTAAAAGGGAGCCGACACGACGGGCCACGGTGAGATCACGGGTTCGTGAGGGATAGCTTTTGAAATAGGCTGGCCTGTTGCCGTGTTCAGACACCGCAAGCTTAAAACTGTCGCTGCGCGGCCACATCGCGACGATTTGGCTGCGGGAATCCCGAATTGGCAGCGACGTGAACCATTGGTTATGGAATGAGTGCAATCATACGGCGGAAGGTTCGCAAACAGAGTCGTTAGTTGCGTGAGGTGGCCGATGTTTCGGCGGAACCAACAACTCGGCGAATTGTGAAGCTGGAAATGGAGACGTTGCGAGATTGCCGCAACAGGGTTCGCGCCGCATGCCTGTGGGAGATGTGGTGCGCGTAACATGATGAAATGCGGCGTCGAGCGACGCTGCAATCGGAGAATGAAATGAAGCCACTGACAGTTTATTCAGCGATCGCGGCCTTGACCGTGATGACATTTGCCGTCACCGCACCACGTGATGCCCAGGCGCAATTCTGGAGCGGCGGTGGCAGCTCGGTCTACGACACCCAGACGGTCAGTTTCAGCAAGCGCTATTCGCCGGGCCAGATCATCGTCAGCTTCGGCGATCGGCGGCTCTATCACGTCGTCGCGCGTGGCCGCGCCGTCAGTTATCCGATTGCCGTGCCGCGCCCGCAGAGCCGTTGGCAGGGCACGCTGCGGGTCAGCCGCAAGAAGGTCAACCCGACCTGGACGCCAACCGCCAGTATGCGGCGCGAAAATCCCAACTTGCCAAGCGTCGTGCCGGGCGGGCATCCGCGCAATCCACTCGGTAAACGGGCGCTCTATCTTGGCAGTACGCTGTATCGCATCCACGGAACCGACGCACCTTGGACGATCGGCCACAACGTGTCCAAGGGCTGCATCCGCATGCACAACTCGCACGTCGCAGAACTCTACAATCGTGTCCGCGTTGGCACGAAGGTTGTTGCGACCTGGAAACGTTATGGCACCAACACAATCTCGTCGTCGGGCGGGTCCTATTCGAACTCGGGCAGCAGCACGCAGCAGTTCATGAACAGCATCCTGGGTGACAACACCTAAACTGGCTGCCGGTAGAGACACTGACATTTGCAGAAATTTTGGCGCCGCTGGAACAACCAGCGGCGCCTTTCTGTTAGCGCGCTTCGCCAAAGTGATGGATTGATTTCTTAAGGACATCGATACTGGCGGTCAGCGAGGGCGGATGGCAGAGGTCAAATTGCGACGACGCAGTGGCGGTCGCGCGGCGCGGCGGGCATTGCGTGCAGCGCCACTCGCCGATCATCTCCGTCCGATCAGAGCCGGTCTCGAAGGCGGCACCTATCGCCCGCTGAGCGAGGTCGGTGTCGCGCGCATACACAATGCCGCGCTCGATGTGCTGGAGACCATCGGTTTCGCCAACGCGCCACCCTCCGCTATCAAGGCGATGACCCGTGTCGGTGCCATTCTGGGCGACGATGGGCGCTTGCGGTTTCCGCGCAGTCTGGTCGAGGATATGCTGGCTGTCGCGGCGCGCAACCTGACTCTGTGTGGGCGTGATCCGCGATTCGACCTCGACTTGTCGGGCCGCCGCGTTCATTTCGGCACGGCCGGTGCCGCCGTCAACATCGTCGATGTCGAGAATCGTATGTATCGCGAATCGACGACGCAGGACCTTTACGAAGCGGCCTGCCTGACGCAGGCGCTCGACAACGTGCATTTTTTTCAACGCCCGATTGTCTGTCGCGACATCGAAGACAACTATCTCCTGGACATCAACACGCTTTATGCGAGTTGCGATGGCACCACCAAGCACATTGGCACCAGCTTTTGCGAGGCATCGCATGTCGCCGGTTGTCTTGAGTTGCTGCACATCATTGCGGGTGGCGAGGCGGCCTGGCGCGAGCGACCGTTCGTTTCGAATACGAACTGCTTTGTCGTGCCGCCGCTGACGTTTGCCGATGAAAGCTGTGTAATCATGGAGGCATGCATTCGCGGTGGCATGCCGGTGTTGCTGCTCTCCGCCGGTCAGGCCGGCGCCACCGCACCGGCGCCCCTGGCGACCGCTATTGTCCAGGCCGTCGCCGAATGCCTCGCAGGTGTTGTCTACGTCAACGCGCTGGCGCCCGGCCATCCGGCCATATTCGGCACTTGGCCGTTCGTTTCCGATCTGCGTTCCGGTGCCATGAGCGGCGGTTCGGGCGAACAGGCCCTGCTGACGGCCGGCTGCGCACAAATGCACCATTACTACGGTTTGCCAGGCGGCGCCGCAGCCGGCATGGCGGACGCCAAGCTGCCGGATATGCAGGCGGGTTGGGAGCAGGCGATATCCAACACGATGGCCGGGCTCTCAGGCCTCAACATGGTGTACGAGGCGGTCGGCATGCACGCCTCGCTGCTCGGCTTCTCGTTTGAATCGCTGGTGCTCGGTGACGATATGCTGGGCCAGGTTCAGCGCTGCGTGCGCGGCATCGACGTGACGGAGGACAGCGTCAGCATCGATGCGATCCGCGAAGTCTGCCTGGATGGGCCCGGCCACTACCTCGGTCATCAGCAGACATTGGACGTAATGCAGACGGAGTACGTCTATCCCGCCATTGCCGATCGCACCAGCCCGAAGGAATGGCTCGAGGTAGGCCGCCCCGACCTTGTCGCCAATGCCACTGCGCGCAAGAACAGGATCTTGGCCCAGGCGACAGGGTTGGTCCCGGCCGAACTCGATAGCCGGGTGCGCGGGCGTTACGATATTCGTTTTCAGACGATCGGTGCCGGTTCGTCGGCAAATTGACGGAAAATAAATGGTTTTCGGGCGTTTCTAGGGTCTCAATCAGTCGACCGTTTTTCGCCGCCGAGATCACCCGAACCACCCATGTATGCCGTTTTTGCCATTGCGTTCTCTCGTCAGGTCTTGCCACTTGTCGTCGCTGCTGTTGCGCTGGGTGCGTTCCTGCTTGGCTACGTTGGCATGCTCTCGCCCGCGTTCGACATTCTGGCGCATTTCACGGCGCATTGGCTGGTCATCGCGATCATGGCGGTTGTCGCCAGTTTCGTGACACGTCGGGCTTATGCACTGCTGGCGATGGGCGGTCTCTTGGCCGGGATGCTGCCTGTCATTCTCGCCGCCTGGTACGCGAACGACTTGGCGGTGCCATTGAGCGCCACGGCCGCCCGGGCTGCAACGCCGTCCGACACCGGGCGCGCAGGCGAGACCGCAAGCGCCTCCCGCCGTCACTTCAAGGTTCTCACCTTCAACACGCTCAATCCGAATACAAACCTTGCGGCGATCTGGGCGGAGGTGCAGCGCCACGACGCCGATGTCGTCGTGATGCTCGAGCTTGGCCCCAACAAGAAGGCGCTGCGCCAGCGGATCGCGAGCCGCTACCCGTACTACCGTACCTGCGAGACGAATTGGAATTGCGCCATCGGCCTGTTCTCGCGCCTGCCGGTGCGCCGCTTCGAGGTCGTTGGTCCGCACGATGATGCGGGCCCCAAACTGATCTCCGCCGAAGTTGGTGTTGGCGCGCAGCGCGTCACGGTGGTCGGCGTCCATATCCTCAGCCCGAACCACGGCCCGCGTGCCAACTATTTGGAACTCGATCACCTCGCCGAACGCGTGCGCCGCATTCCAGGGCCGGTTGTCGTGGCCGGTGATCTCAACACGACGCTTTGGGCCAATGCATTCGACAATTTCCGGCGCAAATCCGGTCTCGTCTACATGGGGCATCTCATCCCGACATGGCCGACCTGGCCGCTACCCACACCGCAGATCGGCATCGACCATATTTTCGCCAGTCCGGATCTGCAGCTGTCGGGCGTCGCCGCCGGACGGCCAGCCGGCTCCGACCACCTGCCCCTCGTCGCGACCGTCTCTTTGCGCTGAGATCAGTGAACGACCGGGCCTTTGAGCTGCTTGCTGCGGTCGACGGATTGCACGACCACTTCGAATGCAGCGCCTTCGCGGTGGATGTCGAGCGACACCTCGACACCGGCCGGACCAAGCGCCCAGACGGTTCGGAAAAACGCCGCGAGGTCGTGCACTTCCTCGTTGCCGACGCCGACGACGATGTCGCCCACTTCGAGTTCCGTGTTATCGCAGGGACCATCGGATGCGATACCGGCGACGACGATCTGGTCGTCGATCTCCGCGGTGTAGAGGCCGAGCCAGGGGCGCGGCGGGCGATCGGCGCGACCGATCTTGAGGATGTCGTCAAGGATCGGCTTCAGGAGATCGATCGGGACCACCATGTTCAGATCGAAATTGTCGCCGTCCGGGTCCGAGTGTTCGACCTGCAGTGAGCCGATGCCGAGCAGCGCGCCGTTGCTGTCTATCAGTGCCGTGCCGCCCCAGTGGGGGTGTGCCGGCGCCACGAACAGCGCTTCGTCGATCAGATATTCCCAGTAGCCCGCGAATTCCTGCTTGGCGACGATATGCGCCGCGACGGCATGATCAATGCCACCGGCGCCTGCGATGACGACCGAATCGCCGATTTTACTCGCACTTGAGTCGCCGAGCGGGAGTGCTGGCAGGTTGAGCTGGCCGAGCGCCTGGATGAGGCCGAAGCCGGTCGCCTGGTCGTAGCCGAGCACGTGCCCCGGTGTCGTCACCTCGCCGCTGGTTAACCACACGGTCTCTGCTTCCGTCACCAGATAACCGATGGTCAGGACGATATTGTCGCGGATCACGACGCCGTTACCCATCCGTTCCGTGCCGAGAATATCCGCCGTCATGGCATCTTCCGGAATTTGTGTCGTGACACTGACAACGGACCGCAGCACGCGTTTCAGGTCGAAATCAAAATCTTCCGGTTGCGGTCTCAATTCAGATGACCTCATGGGTGAGTGGTCCTTCGTAATACTTCCGCTCGATCTTAGTCGAGCGCTACGGCCATGGCCAGTAGGTGGCGGTCAGCGCGCGCGTTTGCAACCATTGATATGCAACCTGGGAGCATGCATGGCGCCATCCGGCCAGAGCCGCGGTTCTGGACACTTGGGCTGGCATGATCGTGATGGGGATTGCGCACGGCGCGGCGGCGGGGCTAACTGGGGCCTGCATCAGCCACCAGTTCATCCTGCCAGGAGACCCAGTTATGCGCGCCGCCGTTCTGACCGAAGTCAACAAGCCGCTCGAATTGCTCGATCTCGAGCAGGAGGGACCCAAGGCGGGCGAGGTGCGTGTCCAGGTCAAGGCGACCGGGGTTTGCCTGAGCGACTGGCACGTCATGAACGGTGACTGGCCGATGCCGCTGCCGTTCGTGCCGGGTCACGAGGCTGCAGGAGTCATTGCCGAGGTCGGCGAAGGCGTGACCGCGGTCAAGCCCGGTCAGCACGTGATCTTCTCGTTCCGTCCGAACTGCGGCCACTGCCGCTACTGTTCGCGCGGTCGCTCGGTGCTGTGCAACGGCCACGATGATACGCCACGCTACCTGATGCACGATGGGACGGCGCGCCTCAAGCTCAACGGCGAGCCTGTCAACCAGATGGCGCGAATTGGCACGTTCTCGGAATTCGTCGTGTGTCCGGCCGAGCAGGTCGTGCCCATTCGCGATGATTTACCCTGGGCATGGGCTGCGATTATCGGCTGCAGCGTCGCAACGGGCGTTGGCTCTGTGATCCGCCACGCCAAGGTCGAAGCCGGTTCAACCGTACTAGTGATCGGCTGCGGCGGTGTCGGCCTCAATGTCGTGCAGGGTGCCAAGCTTGCCGGGGCGAGTACGATCATCGGCGTCGATCTCAAGGACAACAAGCTCGACTTTGCCAAGCATATGGGCGCGACGCATACGATCAATGCGTCGAAGTCGAACAACCTGATCGAGGATGTTCGCGACCTGACCGGCGGCCTCGGCGTCGACTATGCCTTCGACGCAATCGGCTCTCAGGCAACCGCGCTGCAGGTCGTGGACGCAATCGCGCCGGGTGGCCACGCGGTTTTCATCGGCATGCCGCAGGTCGAGGAGACGGCGCCGATCAACGCGTTCCAGATGGTGTTTCGCGAGAAGATGGTGACGGGCGCCTATTATGGTTCGGTGCATCCGGCCGCCGACCTGCCGGTGCTCGCCGACATGGCGATGGCGGGCACGCTCAAAATGGATGACCTCATCAGCCGCACCTATAAATTCGACCAGATCAACGAAGGCTTCGACCTTCTCATGAAGGGCGAGGTCGCCCGCGGCGTCATCCTGATGGATTGAGCCGCCGCTGCTTTGAGATCGAACCGAGGAGAAAACCTGATGCAATCCCCCGCCTGCATGCTGGTCCGGGCCGAAGTGCGCGATGAAGCAGACTACGAACTGTTTGACGCGTGGTACCAGAACAAGCACATGCCGGAAGCCAAGGAGGCGTTCGGCATCGAGCGGGCGTGGCGGTGTTGGAGCAGCATCAATCCGGGCGTGCACCACGCCTACTACGAATTCGCCAGTGAGGCCGAAGCCGTTGCGATTCTCGAGAGTGATGCGATCAAGGCGTTGATTGCGGAATTCAGCGAAACCTGGGGTGAACGGGTCCACCGAACCCGCGAAATCCTCAAGGTGGTCCAGCGAGTTGATTAGAGGCTCGCGGCTCTAGTTTCGCGACCGCAGCTCGGATGAATGAAGATTACGTATGATTGAATCTATGGGAACTGCGGGCGCGGTCGTTGTCGTCGCCGTGTCGTTCATCGCCTTTTGGCTGCTATGCTTCTGGTTGGTTGCGCAGCTCGGCGGCTGGGCAAGCCTGGCGCAGACGTTCGCGACACAACGCCCGACCGATGGAGAAACATTCAACTGGGTCACGGGCAAAACCAACTTCTTTTCGTCCTACAACAATTGCCTGACCGTGTCGGTGATGGCCGAAGGCATTCGCATCCGGCCCATGCTGCTGTTTCGTTTCGCGCACGCGCCACTCTTTATCCCGTGGGATGCGGTTGCCTTGATGCGCCCGCGTCGAGAGCTGATGCGCTATGGCTCGGTGCTGGAAATCACCAAGCCGGGCGGCGTACATCCGATGACCTTGTACGGCCAGCCATTGGCCGCGAGCCTGGTGCGCTTCGCACCGGACCGGTTGCTCGGCCCGCCAGCCGATGAAGCATAGCCACGACGTTGGCGCGCGCTGCTTTAAACCTTGCCAAGCATGTAGCGGACCCACCAGCCAAGTCCGATGAGCAGGAAGCGCCAGTCCGATTTGGCACTGGGCGGTTTACCTTCGAAACGATGGCCGATCAATTGCAGCGCGGTTCCGATCGCTGTCAGGACCAGCGCCCACAGCCAAGCGCCGGGCACGAACGGCGCGGCAAGCCACAGCAAAACGGCGAAGAATACAGCCGGAATGCCAAACATATGCATGCGCTTGTTGATCGGGTTCTGATGATCGGCGACATATTCAGCCAACAGCTCTTCACGCGGTCTACCGCCCAGCATCTCTTTGATCCTTATGCAAAAACTTTCTCATAGCATATGCATCCAAATCGTCGAAACCTGGTCTTGCCCTCTCGGTTTCAGGCGGACGACAGCACGATCAGCACGACGCCGGGAACAACCAGCGCGATGGTCAGCATGGTACGCCATGTCAGCGTCTCGCGCCCGAACACGAAATACCCGAGCAAGGCGGCAAACACCGGCGAACTAGCAACGATCGGCGCGACGGTGATGACCTGGCCCATTTGCAGCGCTTCATTGAGCAGGTAGACGGCAAACGTCGTCACGATGCCGGAATAGAAATAGGCGCGATAGTCGGAAAGACGGCCCTCGATAGTCTGGCGGGTTTCGATGAACCGCGTACCAACCACGAGGAACGACACACAGGTGCCGACCATTGCCGCAAACAGCGGGCTCGGCACGTCGGCAAAGCCGATCTTGGTGATCGCATGGGCGACATTGCGAAGGGCCGATGCGCCAAGCGGCAGCAGCAGCGCCCATAACGGAAAGCCATAGGCGATGCCGCTGGTGCGCAACGCCGGCAACAGGGCACCCGCCACCACCAGCGTGATGCCGACCGCGATCATCGGCGTGAGCTGTTCGCCAAGCAGCAGGATGCCGAACAATGCCGCAAAGAAAGGGCCGATCGACGTCAGTGCGGCATTGAGGGTCGGGCCGAGGCGTTTGATGCCCTCGACCCACAGCGTGATCGACAGCGTCGGGCGCAAAAGGCCGGCGGCGCCAAACAGCAGGGCGGCGGTCGTGAACCAGTACTCCAGCTTCACGACAAACAGCCCGGCGATCAGATAGAAGACGCCCTGGGTGGCGATCAGCACGAGCGTGCCAAACTGCGTACTGGTGCCTTTCGGCGCCATGTTCTGGACGTGTGCCGAAAGCGCGAACAGGAATGCTGCAATGAGCGCGATCGCGGCGGACAGATGCGCTGGCTCCATTGCCGCGAGGCTCGCAATAAACGTGGGCTGCATCATGCGTAGGGCAACATCGCGGTGCGGCTCGCCAATTGCGCCTTGAGGTCCATGGCGGCGAGAGCGAAACCACCATTCGCGCCATCAATGAAATGGACATGGCGGCTCTCCTGCAGGCTGAATATCAGGCACGTCATCAGCGCCTCCTTGGCGCTGTGGACACCATAGTTGAGCCGGCCGGCGGTGTATTCGCTATGCAGGTAGGCGTCGATTTGCGCGGCCTGTTCGACGGTCACGTCGAGCACGAGGCGCAGCATGCCATCATACTTCTCGAAATCCGTATTGTGCCGGATTTCCTCACGGTACTTGGGCGCGTCATAGTAGCCGGCGCGGCCATCGAAGAGTTCAAGTACGCCTTGAATGAAGGATTGCGAAAGGATCTGAAGTCTGCGCCGCATCCGCCATTTGCTGCCAGCCGTTGCCCGCGCCTCGATCTCTAATCCGGCCGGCGGCCACCGAAACTTGAGCGTCTGATCACTGACCGGTGCTGACAGTTCAAGCGGTGCGCCGAGGATGCCGATAAGCGCCTGCGTGACATCGTGGAAGTGCTGTCGTTCGCCTTGCGGTGTCGCATCGGTGCCGGCAGAGATTATCGTGAGGATCATGCCATTTTGCGACTGCAATGGCTGCCAGCGGCACGACAGTCCTTCGAGTTCCGGCAGGTCCGGGTCCTTGCTCGCCTCAATCAGGATCGCATCGCCCGGCCGCGCGGCCTTGAGCCAGTCATCGGCATAGGCAAGGCCGCCGCCGGCAAACATGGCAAGATGGTTGTCTTCGCTGAGGCGCAGTTTCAGCACGCCGAGGTCATGGCCGCCGGCCCGCAAGGCTGCGACGGTTACAGCACCCGTTCTCAATTCCAGGCCGAACATCGATTTGGCATGAACCTGCAGGCGCGCCAGCGCCTCGCGGCCGGCCTCGCGGGACGTCGGCGGCACCACCAGTGTCCCGCCGTCGCCACCGAACACGAACGGGATGTCCGCATCCGGGCAGGCATTGAGCACTGCCGTGATAACCGCCGCGCCAACCATGTTGACGGCCTTGTACCGGCCAGCCTTGATCGCGGCCGTCGAGCCGCGGATGTCGCCGATCAGCACCGTCCAGTCATCAGGTACGCGCTGGTAGTACTGCAGCTCTGCGGCCTGCGCGAACGAGGTGGCAGGCGTGAGATCACGATAAAAGGTTTCAGATCCCACCAACGCTGAAACTCCCAGCTTGCATACCTAATCGAGGGCCAGGCGGTCTCAACCTGCCGTCCAGCCACCGTCGACCAGCAGCGAGGTGCCGGTGATCAGCGCCGAGGCGTCGCTGGCGAGAAACACGGCCGGCCCCATGATGTCGGACAACTCGCCGATGCGACCGAGCTTGATCTTGGACTCGACCCAGGCCTTGCGCTCCGGGTTGGCCAACGTCTGTTCGGCAAGCGGTGTCCGAATAAAGGTCGGCGCCAGCGTATTGACGCGGATGCCTTTCGGCCCGAACTCGATGGCCAGTGCCTTGGTGAAGCCTTCGACGGCATGCTTGGTGGCGCAGTAGACGCCGCGCTCGATACCGCCGATGTGGCCCATCTGAGAGGAAACATTGATGATCGAGCCCTTGATCCCCGCGTTGATCATCCCGTTAGCGACGCTGACCGAGAGGAAGTAGGCGCCCTTGACGTTGATGTCGGTGACGGCGTCGTAGTCTTCGGGTGTCGTCTCTAGCGCTGATGAGTGCCGCGCGATGCCGGCTGAATTGATCAGCACGTCGAGGCCGCCGAGCGGCTTGAGCTTGGCGCGCATGGCATCGATGTCGGCGACGTCCATGACGAGGCTTTCGGTCGACCCGCCGGCTTCGGCGATGGCCGCAGTGGCGGCTTCGAGTTTTTCGCGCCCGCGCGCCGCCAGAATAACGTGGGCGCCGGCCTCGGCCAGCGCCGCGGCGCAGGCGAGCCCGAGGCCGGACGACGCACCGGTGACCAGCGCGCGGCGGCCGTCGAGGCGAAAGGAGGGGGTGG
>JBPCVZ010000024.1:0-2970 GCA_051010015.1 Hyphomicrobiaceae bacterium | reverse complement strand
GATCGCGACGGGGCCGACCGGGTTATAGGCGATCACCTTCGAGCGCGTCTTGCCGAGGATGTTGCCCCAGACCTTCTTGCCGACGGCGTCGGTCTCGAAGAACTTGCGCTGTTGCGCGAAGCCGTTGAAGTAGCCCGGGAACACCGTGATCTGGTAATTGCGGTTGATGGACGGGAAGCTGACAACGCCGACGATGCCGCCCATCTCGACCGCGCCCGACGCGATGGCGCCCATCGCCTCGCGAATGCCGAACAGCTGGCCGGCCGGGAAGATGTCGATGCGCAGCTTGCCCTTGAGGCGGGCATTGACGGCCTCGGCGAATTTCTTGGCGTTGATCGCGCTCGGGTGTTTCGGGGCCCAATGATAGGACAGGCGGGCGACGATTTCTTCGGCCTGGGCGGAACCGATGGTGGCGAGAGCCACAAGCGTTGTCGTTGCCCAGAGCATGCGCTTTTTCATGGTCGTTTCCTCATGTCAGCAGAGTGGGAATGAGTGCGCGACGAGGAGCAGCCGCGTTTACCGCTTCGATCGAAAGACTATTTCTCGCGGCGTGGAAGCGTCCAATGCTAATTTGTCGATTGTGGCGTGCGGGCACCGGCGAAGCGCGGGAACGGGCATGATACCATCCATGTGATGCCTGTGGCGGCATTGCCGGGATGCCGCCCGGCGAAAACGCGATACAGTTGCGGTCATCCGATCCACATCACCTGCACAACATGGAGGGAAACGCGATGTCCAGCGATACCATCCAGGTCGATCCCCTGACGCTGCATATCGGCGCCGAGATCTCCGGTGTCGATCTCAGCCAGCCGCTTTCCGATGCCCAGCGTACGGCAATCAACGAGGCTTTCCTGAAATGGAAGGTCGTGTTCTTCCGTGACCAGAATCTCGATCACGCCGCACACGTTGCGTTTGCCCGGCAGATGGGCGAGCCGACAATCGGCCACGCCGTGTTCGGTCACGTCGAGGATTTTCCGGAGATCTACTCGGTCGCGAAGTTTCGCACCGCGCAGGTCAATCCGGCGATGAAGATGGCGAAGCCGTGGACCGGCTGGCACACGGACATCACGGCTGCGGTCAATCCGCCGATGGCGTCGATCCTGCGCGGCGTGACGATCCCGCCTTATGGCGGCGATACGCTGTGGACCAACCTCGCCGTCGCCTACCAGAGCCTGTCGGAGCCGATGCGCGGCATCGTCGATCAGCTGCGCGGCATTCACCGCTTCCAGGCGGCCGCGGATACCGGCAACGCGGCCTACAACGAACGGGTCAAGCGCCGCGAGATGGAGACGGAGCATCCGCTGGTCACGGTGCATCCCGAGACCGGCGAGCGCCAGCTCTACGTCAGTCCGTCGTTCCTCAAGTCGATCGTCGGGTTAAGCCCGCGCGAAAGCGAAGCGTTCCTCGCATTGCTGTGGGAGCATGTCGTGCGCACCGAGTTCACGGTGCGCTTCAAATGGCAGCCGGGCGATATCGCGATGTGGGACAACCGGGCAACGGCGCATCTGGCGCCGACCGACATCTTCGCCTCCGAGTTCGATCGCCAGCTCTACCGCATCACGCTGGTCGGAGAGGTGCCGGTCGGCATCGACGGCAAGGCGTCGGTGGGGATCAAGGGCCAACCGATCATGGCGGTCGAAACGGAGCTGTCGGCCGCTGCGGGCTGATGCGAACGGGCGCGCAGAATGTCGGACGCGACCAAGCGGTTGTTCAACGTTGACGATGCACGCCGGCTCGCGCGGCGACGCATGCCGCGCATGATGTACGATTTCGTGACAGGTGCGGCTGGCAGCGAACGCGCTGCGGTGCGCAATTGCGACGCGTTCGGCGACGTTCAGTTGCAGCCTCGCGTCCTGGTCAATATCGAAGATAGCGCACTGGCAACCACTATCCTCGGGCAGGAGATGGGACTGCCGTTCGGGTTTGCGCCGATGGGTATGTGTGCGCTCAGCTGGCCGGGGGCAGATCGCTTTCTCGGCGCCGAAGCGGTCAGCCGCAACATTCCGCACTGCGTGTCGACCGCGTCGTCGACCGCGCTCGAAGAGATGCAGCGCCTTGCCCCGGGGCGCGTCTGGTTCCAGCTCTACACGGGGACCAGCGCGGCGGCGACCGATGAACTGATCGATCGCGCCGAGGCGGCGCGCTACGAGGTGCTGATCCTGACGGTCGACACGCCAAAACTGTCGCGCCGCATTCGTGACCAGCGCAACGGGTTCCAGGTGCCGTTCCGGTTCGGCCCGAAGCAGGTGCTGGATTTTGCGCTGCACCCGAGATGGTCGCTGACGACTTTGGCGCAAGGCATTCCGAAGCCGATGAACTTCGAGACGTCCAAGGTCGGCAAGGAGTTCAAGCGGGGCGACAGCCGAGGAGCGACCGACTGGGACTTTCTCGATCGCCTGCGCGCGCGCTGGACCGGGAAGCTCGTCGTCAAGGGGATCATGTCGACGCCGGACGCCGTGCGTATCCGCGATGCCGGCGCCGATGCGGTGTATGTTTCCAATCACGGCGGCCGGCAGTTGGACAGCGCGCCGCCGGCGCTGGCGGCATTGCCGTCGATTCGTGCCGCCGTCGGGCCGGACTATCCGATCATTTTCGATAGCGGCGTGCGCGGTGGCGAGGATATCGTGAAAGCGCTGGCATTGGGCGCTGATTTCGTCATGCTGGGCCGGCCGCTGCTCTATGCGCTGGGTGCGGACGGTGGCCGCGGGCTCGGCGATCTGCTCGATGGCATCGCCGAAGACCTGAGCGTGACGATGGCGCAGCTCGGGTGTACCCGGATATCGGATATCAACGAAATGGTTTTGGCTGAACACTGGGAACGGGAACGACATGAGCGAGACTAGGCGAATTCGCGGTGGCAACCTGTTGGCGCGCGCGCTGCACGAAAAAGGCGTCGATCACGTCTTCACGCTGGCCGGCGGGTTCTGCAATCCGGCGCTCGAAGGCTTCATGGAATGCCAGATGCCGGTG
>JBPCVZ010000023.1:0-5114 GCA_051010015.1 Hyphomicrobiaceae bacterium | reverse complement strand
TTTTCGCGTCGTTGTCACCGCAGCGGGTGTCGAGCACGTGTCCCATCGCCTATACATACAGTGGCTCGAGAGTGATGCGAAAAACCATCGCTATGCGCTGCTCGACACGGTCAACGTCAAGGAGCTTGATTTTGGCTCCGGCTGGGTCCTGGAGACAAAAACAGAATTCGGTGACATCAACGCATTGAAGATTGACGTCACGGCGCGCGGTCGGGGCGGTGGCGCGCGCCGGTTCACGATCACCGCGATGGCCGGAGGAAAATACCGGATGCGGACCCAATAGCGTTGGTCATACCGATTCGAATGCAGCTCGGTCATGGCCTCGCGTGAGAGTTCCTTTGAGCAGGGACATAATGCCTTGACTGCTCGATCACTGCCGACAGGTTGTCCTTGGTCTGCCACGCGATCCAACTTATCTGCGGGCTGCCATCTCTCAGCGACCGGAGCCGGTGTTTGTTGCGATTGGCAAGGTGGCATTTCTGGACTCATCCAGGCAGGTAAGCGGCGTCAGGGGCTTGCCTCTGATCTGTTAGGCGGCGGCGTCGGTTTGTGTCGCCGGGTGGTCCAGCAACCATTGGGCGAGCCTGCACCGCTCTGCCTCCGTCAGACGTAGACCAAGCTTGGAACGGCGCCACAAGATATCATCAGCACTGACGGCCCATTCCTGATCGCGAAGAAATGCCACTTCGCGCTCCGCCAATCCGCCACCAAACTGTTCGCCGAGGTCGCCCAGGCTGGTTGCACCATCGAGCACGTCAAAAGCCTGTGTACCATAGGCCCGCACCAGCCGCGCGACTGTGCGCGGGTCGAGAAATGGAAATTTTCTGGCTAGGGCGTCCTTGAGTTGCTGGGTTCCGTCCTGCGGAAAATCGCCGCCGGGAAGAGGCTTATCGTCGGTCCACGGCGCCGTGTTGCGCTCGAACACGTCATCCACCCGGCTCATGACGGCCTCGGCCAGGCGCCGGTACGTCGTAATCTTCCCGCCAAAGATATTGAGCACCTTCGCTTGTGATTCCTCTCCTTCCAAGGTCAGCACATAGTCTCGAGTTGCTTCCTGGGCCTTGCTGGCGCCATCGTCGTAGAGGGGGCGTACGGCGGAGTACGACCAAACGATATTGTCTCGAGTGATCGCTTGCTTGAAGTAGGCGTTTGTCGCGTCGAGCAGATACTCGACTTCTTCGTTGGAAATGGCGACATCGTCGGCAGCACCTTCATAGTCACGATCCGTCGTGCCGATTAGTGTGAAGTCCTGCTCATAGGGAATGGCAAAGAAGATCCGGCTGTCGGCGTTCTGGAAGAAATAGCAATGGTCGTGATCATAAAGCTTGTGCAGGACAATATGGCTGCCTTGCACCAGGCGCACGTTGCGTGAATCGTTCTGACCGACGACCTGCCCGATCACCTGATCGACCCAGGGACCTGATGCATTGATCACCAAGCGCGCTTGCACTTCACGTTCTTCGCCGGTGCGCTGGTCATGAAGGAAAGCCGTCCAATGACCGCCTTGGCGTTCGACGCGGGTGACTTTGGTACGCGTGCGCACTGTCGCACCCCGGTCGGCTGCATCGCGCGCGTTGAGGACAACCAACCGGGAGTCCTCGACCCAACAATCCGAATACACGAACGCCTTGGAAAAATTCGGATGGAGTGCATCACCATAGCGACCGCGGCGCAAATCGATTGTCGCTGTCCCAGGGAGCAGCTTGCGTCCGCCGATATGGTCGTAAAGGAAGAGACCGAGACGCAGGAGCCAGGCCGGGCGAAGGCCTTTCGTGTGGGGGAGGATGAAGCGCAGGGGCCAGATGATGTGGGGCGCCATGCGCCAGAGCACTTCGCGCTCCTGCAGGGACTCGCGCACGAGGCGGAATTCGAAGTGCTCAAGGTAGCGTAACCCGCCGTGAATGAGCTTGGTTGATCCTGAGGATGTGCCGCAGGCCAAATCGTTCTTCTCGGCGAGCAACACCGAGTAGCCGCGGCCGGCCGCATCCCGGGCGATGCCGCACCCGTTTATGCCGCCTCCGATTATGACGATATCGTACATCGAACCGTTCCGGGCATCTTCATGTCGAAACTGCTAAGCCAGCACCGTTAAAACGCGCCAAAACGAAAATTATTGAACTTTTACGAAAGGTCAAGTGCTGCTGGCGATCTCGATTTGGACACCCGCTTCTTCGCAAGCCCGGTGCAAGCGCGGGTTCAGGGCCTGGTCGGTGACGAAGATGTCGAGATCGGTGATGTGGCCGATACGAACGGGCGCCGATCGGCGAAACTTCATGGCATCGGCCACGAGGATGGATTTGCGCGTGCAGTCCATGATCGCGCGTGCGACGCGCACTTCTCGGTAGTCGTAGTCAAGCAGCGTCCCGTCGGCATCGATCGCCGAAGCACCGATGATGGCGTAGTCAACCTTGAACTGGCGTATGAAATCTACCGCCGCCTCGCCAACGATACCGCCGTCGCGATGACGCAGGACGCCGCCAGCGATGGCGACCTCGATGTCGCGATAACCCTGAAGGATCTGCGCGACGTTGATGTTATTTGTAATAACCATCAAGCCCTTACGCTCGCGCAGCGCCATCGCGACCTGCTCGGTCGTCGTGCCGATGTTGATCAGAATAGAGGCGCCATCGGGCACCAGGTTGGCGGCTGCGATCCCGATCGCGCGCTTCTCATGAGGCGCCAGTTGACGACGTGCTTCATAGTCATAGTTGACCGAGCTCGAGGCCGGCACGGCGCCGCCGTGATAGCGATTGAGGACACCGCCATCGCACAGCTCGTTGAGATCTTTGCGAATGGTCTGCGGCGTTACGGCAAAACGTTCGGCAAGACTTTCGACCGTGACGCGACCTTCGGATTTGGCAAGCGCGACGATGTCCGACTGGCGTGGCGATAAGATCTGCATGTACCTGATCCTTGCGCGGTCGATCTCTCTGGACTCGCTCAAATCTTGCCGGATTGGAGAAGAAAGGCAATGCGCAGGGCGCGATAATTTTCAATTGACATTCGCTTTTCTTCGAATGTAGCGTTTGCCGGCCAATAAGAAATACTGGAGGACACCCGATGAGGAAGCAGCTTCTCGTTGCCGTGTCAGCACTTGCAGTCGCCGCATTCTCGGCCACCGCATTTGCCGGCATGGATGAAGCGAAGAAATGGATCGATAGCGAGTTCCAACCGTCTGCCCTGTCCAAAGCGGATCAGCTGAAGGAAATGGAATGGTTCGTCAAGGCGGCGGAACCGTTCAAGGGAATGGAAATAAACGTGCTTTCGGAGACGATCCCGACGCACGAGTACGAGTCGAAAACGCTTGCCAAGGCGTTCGAGGAAATCACCGGCATCAAGGTCAATCATCAGTTGCTCGGTGAAGGCGAGGTCGTCCAGGCCGTTCAGACGCAGATGCAGACCAAACGCAATCTGTATGATGCCTACATCAATGACAGCGATCTGATCGGCACGCACTCGCGTCTGCGTCTCGCCGTCAACTTGACGGACTGGATGGCGGGCGACGGCAAAGACGTCACCAATCCGATGCTCGACGTCAATGATTTCATCGGCAAATCCTTCACCACCGGCCCGGACGGCAAGCTCTACCAGTTGCCGGACCAGCAGTTCGCCAACCTCTATTGGTTCCGCAAGGATTGGTTCGATCGGGCCGACCTCAAAGCCAAGTTCAAGAAGATGTATGGCTATGACCTCGGCGTTCCGGTCAACTGGTCGGCCTACGAGGACATTGCGGAGTTCTTCTCCGTGCACGTCAAGGAAATCGACGGTGTCCGCGTCTACGGTCATATGGACTACGGCAAGCGCGCACCGGACCTTGGTTGGCGCATGACGGATGCCTGGTTGTCGATGGCCGGCGCCGGGTCCAAGGGCCTGCCCAACGGGCGCCCGATTGACGAGTGGGGCATTCGCATGGAGGCCAACTCGTGCAATCCGGCCGGTGCGTCGGTCACGCGCGGTGGCGGCACCAATGGCCCGGCTGCGGTCTACGCAATCCGCAAGTGGGATGAATGGCTGCGCAAGTATGCGCCTCCGGGAGCGGCAGACTACGACTTCTACCAGTCACTGCCAGCGCTCAGCCAGGGCAACGTCGCCCAGCAGATCTTCTGGTACACGGCCTTCACCGCCTCGATGGTCGCGCCGAAAAGCAAAGGCAACAACACCGTCGACGACAAGGGCAAACCGCTGTGGCGGATGGCACCGTCGCCGCATGGGCCGTATTGGGTGAAGGGCCAGAAGCTCGGCTACCAGGATGCGGGATCGTGGACGCTGTTCAAGTCGACGCCGGTCAAGCGCCGCAAAGCGGCCTGGCTCTACGCACAGTTCGTGATTGCCAAGACGCTCGATGTCAAGAAGAGCCATGTCGGGTTGACCTTCGTGCGCGACAGCACGGTGCGCCACCAGAGCTTTACCGACCGCGCGCCGAACCTCGGCGGCCTGGTCGAGTTCTACCGCTCGCCGGATCGTGTCAACTGGACGCCAACCGGCGTAAACGTGCCGGACTACCCGAAGCTGGCCCAGCTGTGGTGGCAGAACATCGGTGACGTGAACTCCGGCACGTTCACGCCGCAGCAGGCGATGGACCGTCTCGCCAAGGAGATGGACCAGGTCATGGCCCGCATGCAGAAAGCCGACGAGCGCGCCAAGATCTATGGCGGGTGCGGCCCACGGCTCAATTCCGAGAAAGCGGCGGCCGACTGGCTCGGCAAGGGCGGCGCCAAAACCAAGGTCAACGAAAAGCCGAAAGGCGAGACCATTTCCTACGACGAACTCGTCAAACGTTGGTCGAAAGGCGAACTTCCGTCGGACGAGTGGCTCAGGCGCTTCGGCGCCTGGGCCTCACACGGCCGCGCCGCTACCGGGGTCTTCATTGTGTCGCTCGAACTTCGAAACGTCAGCTTCCGAGCTGCCGATGAAACCTACATTTACCCGACCGATGGGGCATTGGAGCGCGGTGCCTTCAACGTTTTGCGTGGCACGACACTCGCCGGCAAGACGACGCTGATGCAGCTCAGGGCGGGCCTGCTCAAGCCCACCGAAGGCGAGATCTGGTTCGACGGCCACAACGTGACCGGCATGGCGGTCCAGAAGCGCAACGTCTCGATGGTCTACCAGCA
>JBPCVZ010000022.1:0-3616 GCA_051010015.1 Hyphomicrobiaceae bacterium | reverse complement strand
TCAATACGCTCTTTACGCGAGGTGAACCGATGGCAAGTCAGGTTGAGAACGATGTCGCGTCGCATTACGCGCGGCCCGGGTTATTGCAGAGTATTCTGGACGGGCTCGAAGCCCAGGGCAGTCGCCTCGATGCGCTGACGACGGCAGACCTGGCGCCGGTTGATGAGTTTCATACCGCTGGACGGCTCGCGACGGAGCGCGCGTTTGCGATTACGCCAGTGGAAGCGGGCATGCACGTTCTGGATGCCGGATGCGGTATTGGCGGCACGTCGCGCTATCTCGCGCAGGATCTCGGTTGTGAGGTGACGGGGCTCGATTTGACGCCGGAATACATAGAGGTGGCGAGCGCGCTGGCCGATCGCATGCGCCTGAATGACCGCTGCCGGTTCGAAGTCGGTAGTGCGACACGCATGCCGTTTGGCGATGATAGCTTCGACGGCGCGACGAACTTTCATGTGGCGATGAACATCGAGGACCGGCCGGCGCTTTATGGCGAGCTTGCGCGGGTCGTGAAGCCCGGTGGCTTCTTGTGCGTGTTCGACGTCATGAAAGGTCCGACGGCCGGGATGCGCTACCCGGTGCCTTGGGCCGAAACGGAGACGACCAGTTTCCTGCAGACCCGCGACGAGACGGTCCGGCTTATCGAAGACGCCGGCATGGCGGTGACCGCCGAAGACAATATGCGCGACTTTGCCATCGGTTTCTTCGAGAAGGTGTTCGCCAACGCGGCCAAGGCTGACGGTCCGCCACCGCTCGGCTTGCACCTGCTGACCGGTGCCAACACCGCCGACAAGTTCGGCAACTATGCGCAAGCCCTGAACGACCATCAGATCGAGCCGGTGGTCGTGGTCGCGCAGAAGGCCTGACGGTGGTCGCCGCGAGCGCCACTGAACCGGCGAATGCGTTGCCACTTTGGTGGAATAACTTTTGCTGCATTCCAAGTTGGGCAGCGTCTATTGCGTTGCAACAATAGTATTATTGCGACGACCAGTTGGCGCGCCTAGATTGCACGCGCTGATGTTCAATCGTGGGCCTATTTCGCATTTGCCTTCGGGTTGGTGTGAAAATCGAAATCATTGCGGCCTGTTGTTGAATATTGCCCAAATAGATGGATCGCGAATGTTCACGCATTGCGCGGTAACAAGTGGCGGACGCGTTTGATCGCGGCTGTCAGGGATGCCCTGCGCGTCAAATAACCGGAGTGGCCAGTGCGCGCCTGCGCACTGCGCGGTTACGCGCGCCTATGCATGACACCAGCGGGTCGTTCATACGGCGCCGCATCGGGCGCGCGCGTGCCGAAACGCGTCGCAAGCGCCGCGTGCAATCAATAAGACCGGACGGGAGAAAGAGAATGACGACAAATGCAAAAGACCGCTATGTAACTTTCCATCCCGACATTCAGGTCATGGAAGTCGATTTCTGCGATTTGACGTTCGAAGTGCCCGCGCACGTGCATGCCGCCTATGACTCGATCGAAGGTGAACTCGAGCAAACCGGTCAGAAATGGTTCTTCCTGGTGAATTACAAGAATTGCCAAATCGACTCGTCGGCCTGGATCGCATTCGCGCATCGCGGCAAGAAGGTCAATCTCGCCTATTCGCTGGGTAGCGCCCGGTTCGCCGCGCCCGGAGACACCGGCGATGCCATTCTCGAAAGCGCGCGCCAAAAAGAGTTCGACCCCAACCTCTTCACGTCGCGCGATGAAGCCCTGGCGCACCTGGACAGCTTGCGCAGGGCGATCCCGTCGGATGCCATGGCCGAAACGCTTGTGCCGACGCCGCCGAAAGATGCCCGGACGCCGGACGATCGCATTTTCTTCCATCCCAACCTGCAGGTGATGGAGGTCGACTACAGCGATTATTCCTTTGCAACGAGCGCCAGCGTCAACGACTTCTACGACGAGATCACGCGGCAAATCGCGGCAACCGAGCGCAAGTGGTACTTCATGGTGAACTATGAGAACACCGAAGTGCTGCCCGATGCCTGGTACACGTGGGCGGCGCGCGGGCGCACGCTGAACGATGAGTTTTCGCTCGGTACCGTGCGGTTCAATCCGAAAGAGGAAACCAAGGAGCAGTTGCAAAAGCGCGGGCGCATGGATGACTTCAACCCAAACGTGGTGTCATCGCGCGAAGAGGCGCTGGAGCGGGTCGAGGAGCTGAAGCGAGCTTAGGTGTCAGCCTGAGGGGTCGATAGTATCAAGCTGCGTTCAGCGTGCGTGTTCGACAACGACGTCTGAACCGGGCCGAGGACTCAATGCGTCCGGATGGTTTCCCGCTTGGATTCGGATGCGATTGTCCGGTCGGCGGAGTCGGTTGCCGCCTTGTCGTCGGGTTTGCCGTTGAGACCGACAATCTTCGATTTTAAATGTTCCATCAGTTCGGCACGAGAAGCTGTCGACTTTTCCAGAAACTTGGCGATATGCGCGACCGTCTCGGCTTCGGCTTTGAGCTCCTCAAGATAGGTGTCGAGGAGTTCGGGAAGTATTTTGTTGATCTTGTCGCTCATCAAATCCCGCAATAGTCATCGTGTCCAGAACGTGCCTGCTGCATAAATGATTCGTGCAAAGACGGCAAGATCGACTGGACACGGAATATCGAATCTCTGAGACAGAAGGGTTCGTTGTCTTTTTACGGCGCTCCAAACGACTGTCGCGGCGACCCGGTTGGGGATCGCCGCGACAGCGTCAGAACGGAGCGAGATGATTACTGCGTCAGACGCAGGGTCGCGATCTTGAGTGCGATGTCGCGGAAGGCGCGACGCAGGGCATCCGAGTCGTCGGCGCTGTAGTAGTAGTCCGCCGCCGTTGCACATTGCGCCATCGTCGTATCCGCTTCACCGCCCGGGCTGATCGCAAAGCCGATGGTGTAGACCGTGATGCCTTTTGCCTTCATGGCCGCACACTGTGCACGGGCCTGGGTTGCCGAAGAGTCACCGTAGTACTTCTTGTTGTACTCGCCGTCGGTCATCAGGATCGCAATCTTCTGAAGCTTGGGCCGGTTGTCCTCGTTGAGTTCCGTGAGCAAGCTGTAGGCTTTGGGCTGGCTTGCCGTTGGCCAAACGTTTGCAAAGTTCGGCGATAGCGCATACCAGGCCCACTGCGTGCCAAGGTGGCCGGCGGTCATGCCCGTCGTCTGCATATCGTCGATCTGGTTGTGCAATGCGGTCTTGTCACTGGTGAGCGGCAGCACCGTCGTGCGAGGCTTGCAGGAGTAATAGCCCGTGTAGCGCTCGAAATAACCGTTTGCCCCACTGGGTGTCGCATCCGTGTAGCGATTGGCGCCCTGGCGTTCCTTGACGCAGGTGTGGTTATCGCCGCTGCTACCCGGCGTGTAGTTCGCCGCCGTTTGAAAGGCCGAACGGCCGAGATTGACGTAATACGAAAACGGCACGATGGCGACGCGCGAGGTGAACTCGCTCTGATCGTCCCACACGACGATATTGACGAGGTCTGTTGCCGCTTCCTTCAAGGCCGTCATCTTGCTGCCGGACATCGATCCGGTGGTATCGAGCATCAAGGCGATCTCGATGTCCTGGCCGCCGTTGGCACCCACCTCGACGAGGGCGTGGGTCGTCTCGCGGATGCGCAGCTCCGGAATGCCGGCCACTTGCAGGA
>JBPCVZ010000021.1:0-7502 GCA_051010015.1 Hyphomicrobiaceae bacterium | reverse complement strand
GCCGCTACGCCGAGCGCGATGAGCTGCTTCATCTTGGCGGGTACAGCGCCTTTGTCACTATACACGGCCTGATACTCCTCCCACGCCGGCTTCAGGGCCGACGCCGGATATGTTTCCTTGAAGAAAGGCGGAGGGTCTCCGGCCACGGCGCTTCCGACGGCCAAAGCCATCATCGAACAAGCAAGCAAGAACTGTTTCATTTCACATCTCCCTAGAAAGCAGAAACGCGCCAAACCGGGTACAACCCGGCAGCGTTTGTTGAGCGGCAAGAAAGACACCGCTTGGGGAGTTGATGCTCGTGCCCGTTGTAGGCTGAATGTGCGCGGGGCGGGGACACGTCCGCTTTGAAGCCGCGCCTAGATGCCTGCTACACTAGCACGAGACAGCCTTTTGTCGAACGCCATCCCTTGTTCGCGGGTGTTTTCGCATTCTTCCACCTCGCGGGTCTCGCTATCATGAAGTGTTCTGAGCCTTGGCCACGACATGGATTGCTCCACTGGTGGTCCTCTTCCGTGCTCAATTGCACGATTGACGGTGGTTCTTTATGGGTAAATCTGACACTTCGATGCAATGCACCAAACGACAGGCAATGGCCCAGGCCGTTCTCTAACTCCGGACATAGTTGTCAAGCTCTCATCTCTTTGTCCTTGCCGGGTCCATGGTTCTCTCCGCGATCGGCAGCTCCTTAGTGTCTAGCTGTCTTGATCGTCGCATGACAACCGGCAGCCGTTGACTCTTTTGAGACGTTTTGGCTACCGCCATCGGACACTCATGTGGAGCGCTGAGGCGTCAGTCGAGGAGCCCGGCTTTGCGGAGCCCATCAAGATATGCATCGAGGTTCCGGTACTGCTTTACTTGGTAATTCTTTGGGAACGCTTGAACGGTCATATCAGGATTAATCTTTAGTGCGCGGGACAGCGCGGCCCTTGCCTCCTTCTCATGCCCTCGTTGTGCCAAGGCGGCTGCCAGGATGTAGAAGGCGGGGCCTAGATTTTCGTTGTGGCGTAATGCACGTTTCGCGAAGTCTTCTGCCTCGTCGAAGCGCAATTCTTGAAGGTGTGCTTGGGCAATAGATAAGTATGAATTCCATATCGCGGGGTCATTTGGGCCAAGCGAAATAGCCCGTTCGCCTGCCTCGATAGCTTTCTCGGTTTCACCCTTGGCGGCGTGAAGCAGTGCCTTCCCATTCCAGAACCGATGCGAATTGGGATGCATCGAAATCGCTAGGTGCATCAGCGCTAGAGCTTCATCATAGTCGGCTTCTATCTGATGCAACGTGGCAGCAGCATATGATAACACAAAAGGATCGTTGCGGTCGCACTGCAGGGCCTTGCGCGCGAGTCTTATTGCCTCTTCCCGGTCCGCTTCTGTAATTGATGCAAGCCCGTGTTGTTCTACCTCCCGCCTGTAACACCAAGATGCAAACGCATAGGCGCGACCATAGTTAGGATCCAAATCTATCGCTTTCTTAAAGCAATTAAGCCCCCTCTTCGTGTCCTCTGGCGTTACTTTGTGCATGTAGGCAAGACCACGCAGAAGATAGTCGTAGGCACCCAAGTTGTCAGGCTGTTTGCCTAGCAGACGCAGGCCCTCAGCGCGTACAAGTTCCGGCTCGATCGTTCCGACGATCGTTGAGGTAATGCGATCTTGAACGTCGAAGATATCATCAAGTGTCCCGTCGTAGCGCTCGGCCCATAGATGATCACCGGTCCTCGTATCGATGAGTTGTGCTGTCACCCGAACACGATCGCCGGCTCGTCGGACACTTCCCTCAATCAAGTAGTTGACTTTGAGGTCACGACCTATTTGTCGGGCATCCACGGATTTGCCTTTGTAGGCAAAGGTCGTGTTGCGCGCGAGAACGGCAAATGTTCTGACATTTGAGAGCGCAGTAATGATGTCTTCCGCAATGCCGTCGGCGAAGTATTCTTGCTCTGGGTGTCCAGACATATTGGCGAACGGAAGCACGGCGATGGAAGACCTGTCGTCTCCGTGCTGCTGAGCTGCCTCGACGTCAATTGGATTCGCGTCTTTCTGATCCAAAACGATCCGGTAGGCGTGCATCGGCTCAGGAATATTTTTGAGTTCTTGCTGACCCATGTCTTCGAAGTTGACATCAAGCTTGTTCTTGACGTGGTTGAAGACAGTTCGGGAAGCACATATTCCTCCCGGCTGCGCCAAAGCTTCAAGCCGTGCGGCAATGTTGACGCCATCTCCCAGAATGTCGCCCTCGTCGATGATGATGTCTCCGAGATTGACGCCAATACGGTATTGGATGCGCCGCTCGTCAGGGACGCTTGCCTCACTCTCGGTGATCGCTTGTTGCACCTCAATCGCGCACTTCACGGCGTCTACGATGCTTGCAAACTCTACCAACAGACCATCACCGGTCGTCTTGACGATTCGTCCGCCATATTCCGAAATCTTCGGGTCAAAGACTTCATCACGATGCGCCTTCTGACGCGAAATTGTGCCCTCCTCATCCAGCACGGTCAGCCGTGAGAAACCGACCATATCGGTTAGCAGAATGGCAGCCAGCCTACGTTCCATTTCAATCCTCCCTGACGGGAAGACTAGACCCATACAGTCAACGAATCCATCCGTGCAGTCGATGGCTGCGAAGGTCTCCCCGTGGCCCTTCTGTTTCATAGAGAAATTGGGCACATCGTGTCCGCTACGGAGGAAAAATTCTAGCGCGATGTGATCGACCTCGGCTATTCTCTAGGTGACCCGAACCGGACTTCATCGCGCGCTCGTGTCCTCTCGGGCTGATCGACTAGCAGAGGTGTCCATCTACGAGGCTCGGTTGGATAAACCTGTTTTGGCGTCGGGCCGCGATCCCTACGAGCACGCCATTTCAAGACAACCTTGTGATACTAGGCCCTGCTTGCAAGTTTGCCGCGATATTCTGCAGCAAGCACGTGCAGCTGGCGCATGTCATCATCTTTGATGCCTAGTTCATCGAGATTGCGAACAAGCAGTTCCAAGTAGTCAAAGTTGGGGCCGAGATCGCCTTCGGCAGTCGCGATTATCCTGGCGGCCTCGTATTTGGGGATTCCTGGTACATAGCGGCGGTTGCTTTGCTCGATAACAAATACCAGTGCCTTTACGCTTCCCTGCGGAGTGGCAATCTCTTGAAAGATGGGGCGGTAGGCGCCTGCAAACATCTCGCGCCGCCACATGTAGTTGGTTTCCTG
This sequence comes from Hyphomicrobiaceae bacterium, assembly GCA_051010015.1. Classification (GTDB taxonomy): domain Bacteria; phylum Pseudomonadota; class Alphaproteobacteria; order Rhizobiales; family Hyphomicrobiaceae; genus CAJQQK01. Next base: position 4,305 of record JBPCVZ010000021.1, on the reverse strand, counting down.
ATCCACAAGTGCAGCAGGTATCCGGAAGACAACGCCGTCGCAGTGCCCACCTTCGTCAAGAGCGGCCATCAGCCCAGGCCGGTCTCGGGTGGCACGCCCACCTTCCAGTCGCATGCAGAACCTGCGGCGCCAGCCAGCTAAGCTGCCGGGCAGGAACTCCCCGACCTTTACAGCAGGATCCCAGATTAACGAGCCATAGGCAAACACCCACAAATCTCGGTCCAAGCGGCCCGACAAGACCGCATGCCGGTTTGCTTCGCGAGCATCGTGCTCCATACGCCAACCTGGCGGCCAGCTTTCGGCCTGCGCCTGAGCATCGAGTTCCGCGAAGCGTTCATCACTCAAACGCATGGTCGACTTTTCTGGCGCAATGATCAGCTTGCGCAAGGCAGGCAGGTGGCGGAAAACATCGTGAGCAAATGACATGAGAGACCATTGAGCATTGAAATTCTGGTGCGGAGCTAATCCTTCGTCCTGATCTGCAAGTCGTAGCGGCGCTCCATTGGCGCCGATCTATCAGAAAGATGCAATTGACTGCCGGACTGATCTTTCTGGTCCGCAATGAACATCCCAATGCAGGTATGACTCGGCCAGTTTAGCACGCACGTGTATCGCGGTCATCGCCATCGATGGCCGCGCGGATCTTCGCCATGGACCGATAAGAGCCAACATGCCATGGGGTCTTAACGCCCCATTCGTTGAAGAACGCCAACTCGGTAATGGACTTGCGGCTGGTAGGGCCGAACCTACCGCACGGATATCCCATTGGCACACACCCGAAAATCAACACATCCTCAGGAATGCCGAACAACCGCGCCACGCGCGCATCTACCTGCGGATGCAGCGTGGTGAGCACGGATCCGACACTGATCGCTCTTGCCGCCAGCATCATGTTCTGTAGCCAGGGGAACACGGAGCTGGCTGCGATACCCTTTGGGGCCACTGGCAGAACGACCAGAGGCACCTCGCCAAACGCCTCTGCAAAGCGCGTAGCAGCTCGATAAATCTTATCGTCCGGCGGAATGTCTTCAATGTTCTGCCAACCCTGGATTTCACGTCGCTTAACCCACCATGCCTCGAGATAGAGTTTGCCCAGCGCCTCGATCTTGGCGCGCTGATTGACGACAACGAAGCGCGCAGGTTGCGCGTTCCCCCGTTGGGCGCCTTCACCGCTGCTTCCAGAAAGGTCTTGATATCGTCTAACGGGATTGGGTCGGGTTTCATACGGCGAATGGCCCGTTGTGTGAAAATGGCCTCGCCGAGGGTCATGCTGAGTTTTTTTCTGCGAAGACAGTGGCCATGTTCTACCGTCCTGATCCGTTGGGTTGAAAAAGTCGATAGGTCCTGAACGCTACCCATCTAAAGCATAGTGTTGGTTTCTTCCCGCCTAGAGTGGACAAGAATACGCGTGGAGATGGCATTTGCTAGCGCCAAGAGCATCGAAATTCTGGTTTACGCAGTCGATCGCTTGTCCCTGGAAACGTGTCCCGAGTGTTGAATTTCCGAACACGTGGGTTAGCCATCATTTCTCCTGATATTCGCTTGGGCGAATACCAAGGAATGCACACCAGGAGACTGCGTGCCATGCCCGCACCTAGCCCGTCGACGACATGTCGCCAGCGCGGCGCGATGACCGCTTTCCGGGCGACGACGGACGTGCACTGCCGCCCCTGCCTAGGACCGTTCTTTGACCCAACTCGGCCATCGCCAACTTTCTCATTCCGCAGCGCACCACCGATGCGCCCTGCCGAAAGCGGACCTGAGCAACTGCAACATCGCCGACCCCCATGCTCGATGCAAAAATCAAAAAGCGGAAGTACTAATTGCAGGTGTGCCTTCCGACGCCTACGACGCGAAATGTGCTTGATATCTGATGCAGGCGCAGTTCATCGATAAAACGCAACTTCGAAATGCTCGTAGTTCAGAACCAGGATATTGAGCCATCCGAAGACGACGGTGTCTTGAAGTTGCGAGTTCTTGTGTGCAGGCTCGTCGATAGTTTTTTACAAGGTTGACAACAATGCGCACTGCCACTCTGCCAGACACCATCTATTTGCCAGATCGTGCAAAGCTCGCAATCAATTGCCTCGTCGGTTGCCTCAACCCGGACAAGCATCAGTTGCCATTCTGCCTAACCGATTTGACCGGCTCACCACCGAGGATGGCACATACACAGTTCGACTATTCAGATCACACAGCGCGCGTCATCGATGGCCTTTTGTTGGCCCGTGCCATGACCGGAAGCAATGAAGGTGGCAATCAGTTGTCCGAACTTGAAGAGCAGTTCTTTTCAGGGTTTGGCGATGATGGATTGCACTACACACCGGAAAACCATTGGAGCTTCCGACACGCGAACATGCACTATCAGCGCTCCGTCATCAACGGCCTGCTGTCCCTCATTCTCGTGCGGAACTCGGACAAGGCACGCAAACACCTGCTCCGATTGACCAGGGCGTTGATGGATATCTCGATCAAACGCGAGGGATACGCATATTTCCCAACTGTAGAGTACATGCCGGGCGAATGGCCTCGCGGTGACTGGGGTATTTTGGGATTCGGCACCGATCCGGCAAATACAAATGGACGCTTACTGTTTGGTTTGACCAAGACCTGGGAGCTTCTTGGTGACAGCAATGCACGCGACATCGCCGGTGCTTACGCGCGCCATGTCATGCATCATTCGAGCGCGTACCTGCCTGATGGCGGGTTTGCAACGGGGATGGAGTTTCGCGAGGGCCACTTTCACAGCCGCGCTGTGACCATGCTTGGTGTCATTCGATACGGGCATAGCGTCGGCGACGCGAATGCCCTGGCCTGGGGCAAGAAAGTATTCGACAAAGCCTGCACCTACGGCACCAGCTTCGGCTGGTTCCCTGAACGTCTTGTCGAAAGTCGCGCCCACGGCTGCGAGACGTGCGCCATTGTGGATATGATGGAGGCCGCCATCTGGCTCGCAAAGAGTGGCTGGCCGGAGTATTGGGAGACCGCCGAACGGTTCTTGCGCAACCATCTGTTGGAGTCGCAGTTCGTCAGTCTTGAGGGACTGGAAGTCAGCGACCGCAACGAAACTGATCCAGAGTGGGAGACGACGAAAGATGTGGCTCGGCGTTCCGTTGGCGGATTTGCCGGATGGTCCCAACCGAACGATCTATTCTCAAAGGTCATGCATGAATGGGATCTCTACACGTGCTGCTCTGCACAAGGTGTACGCGGTCTGTTCAATGCTTGGACAAATGCTGTGACCAGCGACGATGACGGCATCAGCATCAATCTGCTGATCAATCAGATCTCAACTGACGCGTTGGTCAAAAGCTGGCTTCCCTATGACGGACGGATTGAAATTACCCCAAACCGCGCGGGCAATATCCGCATCCGCGTGCCCAGTTGGGTCGACCACCGGGCCTTCAAGGCCGAAATCAATGGCAGCTCGGTCGAGGCATCATTCCTAAGCCCGGCCTTTGCGCAACTGACGAATGTGCCTGCCAATGCCTGCGTCACTTGCCGGTTCCCATTGCAAGAATCAACGACCAAGGAAGACGTTTTGGGCGCCACATATGAGACAGAGTGGATCGGCGACACGGTCGTTCGGATGTCACCTCCCGGTCTACGAGTCCCGCTATATCGCCGCGAGCCGGGGACCATTGGAACCGTACCCATGCTGGAGCGATCAATGGCGCCGATTGAGTTCGTGCTCTGAGAGCGGCATTTTACCGACATGTGCAAATCGCAACGCGTGAGCAAGCGACCGCCAAAAGTTCTACGGATTTGATTATTAGAAGTGGCCGGCATGTTGTGGCCGCTGCGCGATTGCTTCTGACCTCGGCGCTGCGAATTGCCCTTCATATGTATTGCGCCGGCCTATCCCTGCCAACGCGGTGGGCGCTTCTCCAGGAATGCGGCCACTCTGTCTTCACCTGCGATTTTCGCCAACATCAGGTACAGGCTTGGCAATTGATTTGAGCTTGCAGCCGGCTGGACAGACTTAGCAATCGAGCTTGTGGTCGTAACGAAAGTGAGAACGCGAGAACCGTGCCGTCGTTGCGCTCAGATTTGTCGATGACAGGGACGTACGGATCAATCTACTTGTCATTGACCAGCCAGTTGAGATTGGGCGCATTGCCGTAGGCCATACCAGCCGTCAGCCAAACAGGCTTGATGCCGAAACTCTACTCGGTCCCTGGCTTCGACGGACGCTTCGACTTCCGTCTGGCGAATGGCGCGCGACGCCTCAACATCCATGGTGATGCCGAACTTCACATCGATCTCAGTGAGAAAGCGGTATCACTGTTCGCCGTTGGCTTCAAC
>JBPCVZ010000020.1:0-13776 GCA_051010015.1 Hyphomicrobiaceae bacterium | reverse complement strand
GCGTCGTTGTCACCACGACGCGCGGCGACGTGCCGAGCCGCAGCGCGAACTGCAGCATGTCCCAGGCCTCTTGCGTGCGCCGCCACTTGGCCAGTTCATCGCACCAGGCGGCACCGAACTGCGGCCCGCGCAGGCCATCGGGGTCTTCGGCGGAAAACAGTTGTGCGATCGTCCCGTTCGGCCACACCAGTTCGTTGCGCGACGCGTAGAACGTCGGGCGCTCGCGGCGTGCGTGGATCGCCAGCAGGCCCGAGACACCCTCGATCATCACCGAACGGACGTCGTGAAACGTCTCGCCAACCAGCGCAATGCGCGCGACCGGCTCACCCGCGAACGGCGCGATACCGAGCGCCTGCGCGCGCACCCATTCGGCACCGGCCCGCGTCTTGCCCGCCCCGCGTCCACCCAGGATCAGCCATGTCCGCCAGGCGTCGTCGAGCGGCGGCAGCTGATCATCGCGCGCCCAAATCTCCCAGTCGTGCAGCAGCTGCTCGAGGCTCGCCGCTTTCAGTCCGGCGAGTTCGAACTCGAGCTCATACGTTGTCGCCTGGTGCAGATTGGCGAAGTCGCACAATCTTCTCCGCAAGCTCGCGGCGTACGGCCTCCGTCTCGCCGCCGCGTTCGGTGTCATCACCGCCGTCCCTGCCTTCCTTGCCGACTTCCTGATCGAGGCCGTGGACCCGTTCGTAGTTGCGCACCAGCGTGCCGATCGCACGCGTCTCGCGTTCGTGGTCAGCCGATGTACGCTCGCCGGGGCGGGCCATGTCTGCCTCCAATTGTTCGAGTTTCAGATTGATGAGCCGATAGAACCGCGCAACGATCGTCGCCTTTTCAGACAGGCGCCCGGAGGCTGCGTGGGTCGCGTACTTGACGGCACTGGCCCGGCGCGGCGGCCAGCCGCGTTTGCGCCGCTGCAGGTTGACGGCACCCGGGCTGACCCCGTGGCGCTTGGCAATGTCGGTGACGGTTTCGCTCGTGCAGCAGTAGGCGATCTCGACGAGCCGCCACTGCGCATCGGTCAGAACCGCCATGGCGTTCGTGAATCTTCACGGAAGTTGGACGAAAAAACGCGACATCGGCGGCTCATCTTTGAACCCGATTGTCGCGTTATACAGAGACATTACTTCAAGATCGCAACGCTGTCAACACAAAATACTATATTCTGAAACCTTAATTCTTCTGAATACTATATGACATCAATATTACTTGCTCCGTCGATTCTAGCACGAAGCAACCACCCGGGGATAACTTTGTTTTTGCCGCAAACGTCGCGCTACGCGTCGCGCTTCGCTTCTGCCGCTGCCGCCCGGCGCTCTTTGCGCGCCACGACACTCTCGCGATAGGCGATGTAGCTGCCGCTCGAAAAGATGACCAGCGCACCGATCCAAGTGAACGCGTCCGGGATCTCGCCAAACAGATAGAAGCCGAACAGCGAGGCCCACACGAGCTTCAGGAAATCAAACGGCATGATCGCACCGGCGTCGGCTTCGCGCAGCGCTTCGGCCAACAGGAACTGTGCCGCGCCGCCGAGCACCCCGATGAACAGCATCCACATCCACGCATCGAGCGACGGGTCCTGCCAGACATAGAGCGCCGGTGGCAGCGCGAACAAGCTGACGAAAATCGACGCGTAGCCGGTCACCGTCAAACTGGTATCGGTGCGCAGCAGAAATTTGATCACGATCATCGTCACCGCCCAGATCGCGGATGACGCGATGATCAGGATCGAACCCGTATCGAGCTCGATGAAACCCGGGCGCACGATCACCAGCATGCCAACGAAGCCGAGCAACGTCGCCGTCCAGCGCCTGATCCGCATACGTTCGCCGAGAATGATGACGCTGAGGACCGCCATGAACAGCGGTGACGTAAAACTCAACGCCGTCACCTTGGCCAGCGCCGTCACGGCCAGGCCCGTGAAGAACAGGAACATCGACGCGGCGTTGAGAAAGGCGCGCAGCAGATGCAGCCCGATTCGCTCTGTCCGGAGAAACCCGAAGCCGCTGCGAAAGATCGTCGGCAGAAAGATCAGGGCCCCGAACGCGGCGCGGAAAAACGCCGCCTGCAGTGGCGGCAGCTCCTTTGTCACGTGGCGGATGGCGGCGTGCATCGCGGTGAACATCACCGTCGTGACCAGCATCAGGATGATGCCGCGTGTCACGGGCGGCAACGCCTGCCACAATGCCTTGAGCCTGAGAATAACCGCCCTCCAAACCGCGCCCAAACCGGACCGGACCATTTGCATCACACAGTGCCGGGACGACCCCGTTTATGCGCTTTGCGCGCCGAACGCGAGTGCGCCCGCCGCAGGGCAGCCCTGCGTGCACCGCGCAACCGTCCGCGCACGCAGCCCGTTCACTCCTCGATCACGAGATACTTATAAAGTTCCTCGGCGCGCGCCGCCGTTTCCGGCATTGCCCAGTCGCGCACGGAGATCCCCGCTGCGTGGACGGTCTCGGCGCTGCCCGACACCAGCGGATGCCACCACGCGAGGTCCCGGCCCTCGCTGACCAGGCGATAGGCGCAGGTCTCCGGCAGCCAGCTCAACTCCTGCACCATCTCCGGCGTCAGCGACAGGCAATCCGGCACCCGCTTGTGCCGGTTGTTGTAGTCGGTACACCGGCATTGCCCGATATCGAGCAGCTTGCACGACAGCCGCGTCAGATAGATTTCGTCGGTGTCCTCGTCTTCCAGCTTGAGCATGCAACAGCGCCCGCAGCCGTCACACAGCTGCTCCCACTCGCGATGCGTCAGCTCGTCGAGTCGCTTGCGCTGCCAATAGGGTTTGCCACCGTCATCCGGGGCGTTGTCATCCGTGACGTCGCCGCTGCTGTTGCCGTTTTGCATCCGTACTCGCATTGCTGCCGCGATCCATGATAAAGACGGATTCTTCGACGATGGTCAGGTATGCCATCCAACTGGATGGTCTGGCAAATGGATGACGGGCAACGGACAGACGGGGCTGACTTGACCTGGCAGGACGCCGCCGACAGCGGTCCCTGGTCGCGTGCAGTGCCGCAGGGCATGCGCAAAAGGCGTGAACCGTGAGCGATTGGTTTTTCAGACAGGGCGGGCGCGACAGGCTGATCAACTGGCTCGGCCTCGATGCGTGGATCGATTCGACCCTCTCGCAGACCTGGCACTGGATCAAGAGCAGCTACATGGCTGCCTCGAGTTTCTTTGCACGCTTCAAGCTGCAGGGCTGGCCGCGCATCGCCAACGAGGTCGCGTCGGAAGGACTGACACTTGGCGCCGGCGGCCTCGTCGTCCTCTACCTCCTGGCGCTGCCCGCGTTCGAGGAAATTGACCGTAAGAACTGGCTCGCGCTCGACGAGTTCTCCGTCACCTTCCAGGACCGCAACGGCAATGTCATCGGCAAGCGCGGCATCAACCTCAACAACGCCGTGCCTCTCGACGAAATTCCCGACGTCATGATCAAGGCGGCGCTGGCAACGGAAGACCGCCGTTTCTACGAGCACTTCGGGGTCGACTTCCTCGGCACCATTCGCGCGCTGTTCGAGAACGTCCGTGCCAACGCCGTCGTCCAGGGCGGCTCGACGCTCACCCAGCAGCTCGCCAAGAACCTGTTCCTGTCACCGGAACGCTCGATCACGCGCAAGATCAAGGAAGTGTTCCTGTCATTCTGGCTCGAATCGCGCCTCACCAAGGAGCAGATCCTAAAGCTCTATCTCGACCGCGCCTACATGGGCGGCGGTGCGTTCGGCGTCGAGGCGGCGTCGCAATTCTATTTCGGCAAATCCGTGCGCGACATAACGATGTCGGAGGCGGCGATGCTCGCCGGGCTCTTCAAGGCGCCGACGAAATACGCACCGCATATCAACCTGGCATCGTCGCGCGCGCGCGCCAACGAGGTGCTCTCCAACCTGGTCGAGGCCGGGTTCTATACATCCGGCCAGGTCTATAACGCACGCCTTTCACCGGCGACGCCGATCGAGACGCGCTCGACCGACAGCCCCGACTGGTATCTCGACTACGCCTACGAAGAGATTCGCCGCAAGATCAAGGATCGCCGCTACTCGGTTCTCACGGCGCGCACGTCGATCGACCTCGACCTGCAGAAGGCCGCCGACGAGGCCGTGCAAGCCAATATTCCGCGCTCGAGCCGGCGCTCGCGACGCGTTTCGAGCCAGATGACCTCGGCGCTGGTGTCCATGGAGACCGATGGCGCGGTGCGCGCGATCGTCGGCGGCCTCGATTATGGCGAGAGCCAGTTCAACCGCGCCACGTCGGCCAAACGCCAGCCCGGTTCGTCGTTCAAGGTCTACGTCTACGCCAGGGCCCTCGAAGACGGCCTCTCATCACGCTCGGTGCTGCGCGACAGTGGCGTCAGATGCGGGCGCTGGAGCCCGAAGAACTACTCGGGCAGCTACGGCTCCGGGCGCCGCGTAACGATGGCGGATGCGCTGCGCGTATCGCTCAACACCACCGCCGTCGCCGTCTCGCTCCGAGTCAAGCGCAAGCGCGTCGTCAAACTCGTCAACCGGCTCGGCATCAAGGGCCCGCGCGCGTCCTGCTCGATGGCGCTCGGCGACACCGGCATCACGCCGCTCAGCCACGTCGGTGGCTATGCCCATTTTGCCAATGGCGGCATGCAGGTCGAGCCTTATGCACTGCTCGAAGTGTTCAACGCGCGCGGCGAGTTGATCTACAGCCGCAAACGCGACGAGCCGGAGCCGGAGCGGATCCTCTCGAAGTCGACCGTGCGGCAGATGAACCAGATGCTCGTCGGCGTCGTCCAGGCCGGCACCGGCAAGCGGGCGCAGCTCGAGTTCACGCATGCCGCCGGCAAGACCGGCACGAGTTCGAGTTATCGCGACGGCTGGTTCATGGGCTATACCGGCAAGCTGGTGACCGGCGTCTGGGTCGGGCGCGACGACTTTCGCTCCGTCTACCGTCCCGGCGGCAAAGGCCTCACCGGCGGCAGCATCCCGGCCCAGATCTGGCAATCCTACATGGCGGTCGCGCACAAGAGCTTGGACATCCCGACCCTCGAGGGACTACCGGACCACCCGCGCCAGGTCGAAGAGCGCCAGCGCCTCGCCGAGTTGCGCCGCCAGAACCCTGAGCTCGGCCAGCCCGGGGATGATGACCAGACGGCCAAGTTGATCGCACCACCGACGCTGCAGGTTCTCCAGAAGCTGGCAAAATCATTGCGTAAGGCGGCCGGCGTTCCGGATGCCGTCACTGAGGACAACCCGCTCGCAACCATCGGGCAGCGTTGACATGGCAAGCCCGTCGATCACGATTTCCGACCAGTTCGTCCGCCTCAAGCGTACGCTGCAGTCAACGTTCGGCCTGATCGTCAAGATCGTCACGTTCGCCTCGATCGCCGTCTTCGGAGGGCTGCTGACAAGCTGGTACGTAATCGAACAGGGTGCTGCCTTCAACACCGAGCGGATCGGCCCGTGGGTGAAGTGGACGCTGGGCGGACGCCTCAAGTCCGATCCCTACAGCCTGATCCGCAACGACCAGCGCACAATGCTCGTCTTCAGTTCAACTTTCGTGTCGCGCTACGAGGCGACGTTCGATGACAGTGGCCGGCGGCTGCATTCCGCCTGCCATTATGCAATCGAAGGTCCGGCGCCGGCCAGCGCGTGGTGGAGCATCAACGTCTTCGACGGTGCCGGCCGCCTGGTCCCCAACGCCTCCAACCGGCACGGCTTCAATGCCGCCAACATCGTGCCGAACGCGGATGGCACGATCCGCATCGACCTCGCCCGCGAGGCTCGGCCTGGCAATTGGGTACCGACTTCGCGTGCCGGTCGCCTCGTCGTGGTGCTGGAATCTCAGAACCGCACCGGTGACGCCGGCGTGCCGGCCGATCAGGTCCGCAAGGCGCTGCCGTCCATTCGAAGGATTGGCTGTCGATGAACCGGCTCAAGACATGGGCACTGGCCGTTCTCAGTCAGTGGCGCCTGCTCACGTCGGCCGTGATCGCAGCAGCCATCATCCATATTCTGGTGACGCTGTCGGCCGCCGAGATCGGCGAGTCATCCTCCTACAAGGCGCTCACGAGCGAGTTGCCCGTCAACCAGGTCGCCTTCAGCGGACCGATCACGGCAAAAACGCAGCCGCTGCCCTTCTACAATGCGGACGCGCTCTACGCCTACTGCCGCTATGACGCGTCGACGTCGCGCATCCGCGTCAGCGCCAAGTTGCCCGATGTCGGCTGGAGCCTGTCGCTGCACACGCCCAAGGGTGAGAATTTCTATTTTGTGCCCGGCAATACCCGGCGCGTGATCGACATCAATCTCGTGCTTGAACCGCCCGGCAACGTTTTTGCCCACGGCACGACGGAGGTTTCAAAGTCGAAAGCGAGCATTCCGGTCATCAAGCTGCCCGGCGTCCGCGGCTTGGTGATCCTCAAGGCCCCGATCAAAGGCCTCGCCTACCGGCGCATGGTCGATGAGCAGCGTGCCGAGTTTCGCTGTGCGCCACAGAACGCCCTGGCTCGGCTTCAGAAGTAGAGTATAATCTAGATATCCAGCCAGTCGCGTCGTGATCGCACCGGCACGCGCTTGCCATCGATCTCAGGTGAACCGGCAGACGCTGTCGTGGCGTCGGACCAGCGCTCGTACCGGATACCGGGAAACAGGATAACCTCGGCGTCCTCCTGACGACAACTGCCGTCAACCTCCGCCACGTCCTGGGTCGAATCCGCCATTCGCTCCAGCCTGATAATCATTGCCATGCCGCACCCCCTCAGAATGGCTCGTCGATCTGCGTCTATGCCGAACGCATGTCCGCTGCTTGCTCCGTCAATCAGTATGCGATTTGCTTAACAAAACGATAAAAACCTTGCGCCTGCTATGCGTCTGTAAGCCATCCTTCGAGAAAGTGTCTCCTTTTTGCATCCTCGACTTCGATCAGCCAAAGATCCGGGTCGAACGTGTGCTGCTGGCGAATGTAGTCATCGACCGCCGCCTCGGTGGTATCCGGTGCCGTGAGGAGCGGCACGAACCGCTGGTCATCGGCGACTTCGCTGAAACCGGCTGGCGCCGGGCCGTACAGGCTCGCGGTGCCGTCGAGATGATTGATCTTGATGAACGGCGCACCGGCATCGTTGTCGCCATGGCGTACGACCACAGCCGGACAATGCGCGTTCGCGCACGTGCGAATATAGGCCTGAATCCATAGCTGCGACTTCAAGCGCATGGGGCGTCTCCGTTGGAGCCTGTCTGACTGCCACGTTACCGCATCGGCGATCAAGATAAACGCTAGCCGGCTAGCCGGCGTTGGGATCACCCGCCTCTTCGACGTGACCGACCTGCGTCGCGTCGAACGCCGGCCCGAGCCGCGCCACCAGCGGCGCCGACACGCGACCGCTCACTTGCAGCCCCCGTGCCCGCTCGAACTTGCGGATCGCCTTGCGCGTGGCGGTGTCGAGCTCTGCGGTAATATTGGGCTGTCCGTAACCGAGATGCGCCAACGCGCGCTGCACTTCGCCGACCAGTTCACGGGCCGCGGCGGTCTGCGGGCGCACGCGCCGGGCACCGCCCGTCGCCGTATGCGTGAAGATCAGGGCCTTCAGCACGGCTTCGCTCGGCAGCGCCGTCAGTTGCAGGTTGTGGTCGAACTCGAAAGCAAGGATCGCGGCCTTGATGTCAACGCCGGTCGGATCAGCCTCCGGTGTCGTCAGATAGCCGCGGCTTTCCAGCTCACGGCGCACCGCGCTCAGCCGCCGCCGGGCCTTGGCTTTTTGATCATTCCTGGTGCCCGCGATCGTGCGCTTGGTCGCAACGGTTTGACCAGCGACGACCTCGGCCCCACTGCGCGCCGCATGCTGCTGCTGGCTGCTGAAGATGTTCGCGATGACGCCGATTCCGAGCATCATCGCGACGATTAGAACCGATCTTAGTATCGTGGGTGTCATGGCGCGCTCATCGTCCAGGTGTCGGTTGACGGCATCTTGACCGGATGCGCTTAACGCTTCCTTAACCCAACAAATGCTGAATACGGATCGCCGGCCTGTATCCGGCACCATGTGCATTCGCGAAGTTGTTGTGCGTCTCGGAGTGTCGAATGTTTCTTGTGCGTCTCCTGGTGCTCGCCGTAGCCGTCATCATGCTGCTGCCGGCTGACCCTGCGTCACGTGAAGCGCAACGCGCTTACCAGGACGGCCGCTCGGTAGGTTTTTGCAGCCGCTATCCAAAGACTTGCGACGCCAGCGGCGAGGTCTGGTCCGCGTTCAAGCGCAAGCTCGCCTACGCCATCAAGCTCGCACGCCAGTCGCTGGCGGCGCAGTCCGATCCCTACTACGAGCGCTACGCGTCACCGAAGCTCGGCGGCCGGCTCGGCGAGTGGCGCGCGCCGGCACGTGCGCCGCCGTCACGCTATGACAGCGACATCGCGTCACCCGACGACCGATCATTCGCGCTCCCCAACGATCGCTGATCCCGCCGTCCCTCTGTACGTTGACGGCCGGACCTCCTACATACAGGCGGTACGTGACGATAAGCTGGGGCCGCACATGTCGATCGATGCCATCAAGGCAGACTTTGAGTTTCTCGACGAGTGGGAGGACCGCTACCGTTATGTGATCGAGCTCGGCCGCGCACTGGAGCACCTGCAAGTGGACGAGAAGACAGACGTAACGCGTGTGCGCGGCTGCGCCAGTCAGGTCTGGCTGGTGGTTGATGCGCCGCCGGGTGATGCCACGGATACACTCCATTTCCGCGGCGAAAGTGACGCTCATATCGTCCAGGGACTGATCGCCATTCTGCGCGCCATCTATAACGGCCAACCGTTTCGTGCCGTGCTCGACACGGATGCGCTTGCGATCTTCACTGAGCTCGGGCTCAGCGATCACCTCACGCCGCAGCGCTCGAACGGCCTCAAGTCCATGATCCAGCGCATTCGCGCCGAGGCTCAGGCGCGCCTCGGCGGCTAGCATACTGCACCGCCGACGCTTGCATCATATCTCCGGGCGATAGCCATCGGCGCCCCAATGCCGCACCCACCCGCCCCCATCGGCCGGGCCATCGTCGCGCACGAGACCGTAGTGGCGGGCCAGCTGGCGCAGCGCGAACTGGAGCACCAGCTTGCCGGCCCGCTGCGGCCAGCCGGCCGCCTTCTCGATTTCCGTGAGGCCACGTTCGAAACAGCAAACGTCGATCAGGAGATTGGCGTGCTCCTTGCCAACCGCCTTCAGGGCCCGTTCGAAACGCTGCTTGGCGCCGACGGCACGATCGGAGATTTCCGTGCCAGCCCCCGGCGGGCCGCGCCTTTCGCGCCGGCCGGCCGCGATCCCCGACCAATTCGCCGTCACCCTCGGGTTCAGCAGCGCGGCATGGAAATCAGCCGCCAGTCTTTCGCCGGCGGCCAGTTCCTCGCCCGAAATCATCGGCTGACCGTTCTTGTCGCGACGCTGGTGCAGCCAGGCGAGCGGGCCTTTCTCGTGGCGCCCACGCGCCATGTTCCCCGGTCTTGTCATCGCCCGCCTCCCCGTTCGACGAGCGTCAGGTCCCGGCGCAGCGCCGCCGAGGTTTGCACCACCATGCGAACCGAACGTTCCATTACGGCAAGCGCCCGGTCGAACAACGGGCCTTCGCGGGCGTTTTCGATGCGCCGGCAGGCATGGGCCACCGTCGAGCGGTCGCGGCCGAACAGGCGACCAACCGCGGTCAGAGACAATTCGCAGCTGACGTGTGCGAGATACATCGCCACCTGGCGCGCCAATGCCACGTGCGCCGGACCGCGCTTGGGATGCGCGAGCAGCTCCGCCTCGACATTGAACACGGTTGCAACGGTGCCGCAGAGGAATTCCCGCGTGAGCACCGCTTCCGGTTTCGGCACGACAGCGGCGCTGGGTGCCGTTCGCCGGTGTCCTTTCGTTTCGCAATGGGCTTGTGTTGCATAATCATTGAATATCATTTCGGTCTCCATTTGGTACGCGGCGCCCAATATTGCGCCGTCCAGACCGACCAGGCCGCGGGCCTGGTCCGTTCCAGTAAGCCTACGGCCATCGTCAACAACGAGGATAACTGCCGTTTACTATGAACGCTCCCCACACCAATGATTGCCGCGTATCACGACGTCGCGACGGCGCGTGACAGCGACGGTCAACCGCGGGCGTTCGCCGATTTGTTTACGATAACGCGCCCTTCTCCCCGCGCGGTCCAGCGGTGCCAGGCTTGTGCGATCCACCAAGCCAGCATCTGGGGGCCCGATGTCATCCGACCACCGCCGCTTTTCGTCCTGTCGTCATCGACGCATTCATCCGTCAACGCCGAAGCTCGCCAACAACCTGCCGGATCGCGACGCCCTGCTTGCCGACCTCAGTCGATCGCTGCATCTATGGCCGACGGAAATCGATCTCGACACGCGCACCGGGCGCTGCCGCATCGCGGCCGGCCTGGCGCGCGCCTTGCGTGTGCAGCGTTGCCGCGCGGCGGCTGGGCACTGGAGCTACGATATCGCCTGCCATGCCCGGTTGCTGGCGCTGCACCGCCGCGTCGTCAAGCTGCAGCGCACCGGCTGCGGCGAGCGCCGGCGCAGCTGCTAGCGCCAAGCACACCGGCTCATCAGCGTTCCCGCCGCGTGCCAAGCCCCATTTTCTTGGCAAGTTCCGAGCGCGCGCGCGCATAATTCGGCGCGACCATGGGATAGTCGTGCGGCAGGTTCCATTTCTCGCGGTATTCTTCAGGTGAGAGAGAATAATGGGTCCGCAGATGGCGCTTCAACGATTTGAACTCTTTGCCGTCTTCGAGACAGATGATGTAGTCCGGCATGATCGATTTGTTGATCGCAACCGCCGGTTTTTGCGCCGGGCGCTCTTGCGCGGGCGAATCCTGCGCGATCTTGTCGAGCGCCGCGTGCACATCCCCAATCAGGGCCGGCAGGTCTTTGATCTCAACCTGGTTGTGCGAGACAAACGCCTCTACGATCCGGGTTGTCTTTTCGACCAGCTCCGGTTTGTCAGCCTGTTCCGACATCTGCAGTCCTCATTGCTCTTCCGACCAAAGACACGAATTTCTACCCCGGACGGGAGAATTACGCACACCTCGGGCGCCGTTCCTATAGCAAAACTTGTGTATTGCTAAGATTAGCCTCACGAGTCCTTGCGCGGTTCTGTCAAACGCGCTTAGGTCCAACTTGTCAATACTCCGCCATTTACCATCAGCTCTTGATCATGTACTGGAGCGCACTTTGCTGCGGTTCAGACCGAGTGCGCCAAAGTCTCGCGCCCTTCACCAATTCGTCGCCTATCCTCTTTTTGATTGCTGGCACTCACCGTCTCGCTCTAAACGTTATGCTCCCAACACGTCGTTCATTGCCGGCGATGGCGTTCGTCCGCTTTTTTCGCGCAATGTCTTGACGGCAACCCGTCCCTCTGGCGCTCTGTGGCAGGCGTGCGATCGCACGCCGGGGTCACCGATCCGGATTTGAAAGGGCGCCAGGAATAAAATGCGGTACATTTGTCTCGCCATACTTCTGCTTCTCTTCTGGCTGGCGCTGTCCGGGCATTACACGTCTTTCCTGGTCACCATCGGCATCTGCGCCACCTTGCTGTGCCTGGCGGTTGCCTGGCGGATGGGCACGATCGACGCGGAAGGCGTGCCGATCCAGTTCGCCCTCGGCGCCATCACCTATCTGCCGTGGCTGGTCTGGGAAATCATCAAGTCGGCCTGGGCGGTGACCCGCATCATCATTGACCCGCAGCTGCCAATTTCACCGACCATGACCCGGGTGCGCCCGTCGCAGACCACGCCCGTCGGCGTCAACGTCTATGCCAATTCGATCACTTTGACGCCCGGCACCATCACCACCAACGTGGACGACAACATGCTCACCGTGCACGCGATTGTCTCGGACGGGGCGGATGATCTGGAGGAAGGTGGCATGGACGCCCGCGTGTCGCGTTTCGAGAGAGGGCTGTAGCGCATGTTCACGATCGGATCGATTGCCGTCACCATTGCCCTGTCACTCGCCGTCATTCGTGCGATTGCCGGGCCGACCGTGTTTGACCGCGTCCTCGCCGCCAACACGATCGGCACCCTCGCGATCCTGCTGCTCGCCGTCATCGGCTTTCTGATGGGCCGCCCCGAGTGGCTCGACATCGCCCTTGTCTACGGCCTGCTCAACCTGATCGGCACCCTCGCCGTCCTCAAATACTTCCGCCATGGCGATCTCGCGCATGATGCGGAAAAGGATGGCAAGCCATGATCGAGACGCTCTTCGCAGCCGCCGGCGCCAGCCCGCCGCCGCCGAGCGGCCCGGCCCTGCCGGCCAGCTTCTACATCGACTGGATCGTCCATATCCTGAGCTTTGCGTTCATCGTCGCCGGTTCCTTCTTCGTCCTGGTCGGCACCATCGGCATGCTAAGGATGCCCGATGTGTTCACGCGCATGCATGCCGCCAGTGTCATCGACACGCTCGGCGCCGGCTTCCTGATCGCCGGCATGATCCTGCAGGCCGGGCCGTCGCTGATCTCTCTGAAGCTGATGTTCATCTTCATCCTGTTCTTCGCCACCAGTCCGGTCGCCACGCACGCGCTCGCACAGGCCGCGCTGCACGCCGGCGAACGTCCCGAGCTGAAAGAAGACCGCACGGCCGCGGCGGCGAGCGGCTCGACCGAACCAAAAGAGAGGTCCTGACCCCGTGGAACTCTACATCAACATGGCACTGCTGACGCTGCTGGCGGCAATCACCCTTGCCATCATCGCCCAGCGCGATCTGTTCGGCGTCGTCATCCTCGCCGGCATCTACAGCTTCCTGATGGCCAGCGTCCTGATCGTCCTCGATGCCGTCGACGTGGCGATGACCGAAGCTTCCGTTGGCGCCGGTGTTTCAACCGTGTTTTTGCTTGGCACGCTGTATCTCACCGGGCAGAACACCGAGCTCAAGTCGCATCGCAACATCTTCGTGCCAGCCTTCGTGTCGTTGACAACCGGCGCCATGCTGGTTTGGGGCTCCTATGGCCTGCCGGCGTTCGGTATTCAGGACGCACCGGTCCACACCCATGTGGCGCCGACCTACCTGCTCGAGAGCATCCCGGAGACCGGCGTCCCCAACGTCGTCACGACCGTGCTGGCCGACTACCGCAGCTTCGATACGTTCGGCGAAACGACCGTGATTTTCACGGCCGGAATTGCCGTGATGATGCTGCTGCAGTGCAAGCGCCGCAAGCGTGGCGACGGCGGGAGTGACCAGGCATGAAGCTCGACCTCATCCTGCGCATCACCACCAAGGCGCTGCTACCCTTCATTCTGCTGTTTGCGCTCTACGTGCATTTTCACGGCGACTATGGGCCGGGCGGCGGCTTCCAGGCCGGCGTCATCGCGGCCGGCATGGTCATTCTCTACGCCATCGTCTTCGGCGTCGACGCGGCCCAGCGCGTCGTGCCGCAATGGCTCGCCTCGGCGATGGTCCCGCTCGGCGTCCTGATCTACGGCGGCACCGGCGTCATCAGTTTCTTTTACGGCGCCAACTACCTCGACTACGCCATCCTCGGCCACGATTCGAAGCACGGCCACCATCTCGGCATTCTGCTTGTCGAGACCGGCGTCATCGTCACCGTCGCCGGCACCATGACGGCAATCTTCTACGCAATCCTTGAACGGGGTCGCTAATGCAGGCGCTCGACACATTCGTTGAACATTACAACTATGCCATCACCATCTTCTTGATGGTGTCCGGCCTCTACATCGTCATCGCCAGCGCCAACATGATCAAGAAGATCGTCGGCCTGTCGCTGTTCCAGACATCGGTCTATCTGCTCTATATTTCGGCCGGTAAGATCATCGGTGGCACGCC
>JBPCVZ010000019.1:0-4772 GCA_051010015.1 Hyphomicrobiaceae bacterium | reverse complement strand
GCTTCGATTGGGCAATCAGGCGACCGCGCGCGTCGAAAAGAGAGAACGCCATGTCGTAATTGTCACGCACCACGACGGAGAAGGCGGCACGCAGAAACGTCTCGGCGACTTGGTCGACCAGACCCTCGATACGACGCCAGATGAGGCCGATGCGGATGGGGTCCATCATGCGGTTTCTCCTTCACCCCAGACCGGTGTCAACCAACCGCAGTAGCGCTCGACACGCCCTCTGACGACCGCGTCGTAGTGATCCTGCAGACGACGGGTATGAGGTCCGGGCTGGCCGCCACCGACGGCTTTGCGGTCGAAGCTCAGGATCGGCACGATCTCCTGGCCGGTGCCACAGTAGAACGCCTCTTCGGCAAGGTAGAGTTCGGTGCGCCCGATGTCACGAGCGGTCACGGACGGGCCGACGTCGCCGGCAATCTCGATCAAGGTCTGCCGCGTCACGCTTTCGAGGATGCCGGCGGTGACCGGTGGCGTCATCCATTCGCCGTCGCGCATCAGGAAGATGCAGCCGCCGGGACCTTCGCTTACGGACCCGTTGCGATTGAGGATCACGGCCGCATCGAAGCCCGAGCGCTTGGCCTCCAGTCCGGCCAGTCGGCTGTTTAGGTAGTTTGCCGAAGCCTTGATGCGTGACGGGCTGGCATCGTCTTCATTGCGCCGCCAACTGCTGACGCAGAAGTGCACACCGTCCGTGAATGAGGCGGCGCGTCCGCGGGCACGACATACGATCGAGCTGCCGACCGGCGTGCGCGCGGCCATGGCGCCCCACTCGTCGACGTAGGCCTGGATGCGGATATAGCAATCCTCGCGCATCCCGCAGGCACGGATCAGCTCGAGCATCTGACGGTTGAGCGTTGCGCTGTCCGGGGCATCGTCGATCTCTATGACGCTGTTCGAAAACGCCAGCCGGTCCAGGTGCTCCGGAACACGAAAAACAAACATTTCTTTGGAGTCGTCATTCCAATAGCCACGCAGACCCTCGAACGCGAGCACCGCGAAGGTCAGGCCCGGTGCCATGATCGAGATCTTCGCCTGGTCGTACGGCACGATCTCGCCGTTCATCATTGCAAATGGGGGACGTTCGGGCTCGGTCATGTGAGCGACCTCGTTACAGGTTCATGCATCGGCATTGCCCGGCATTCCGGCGCGTCGGCGACGCCACACGACGAAAGCAATGGCGCTGCCCATGAGGGCCAATAGTGCCAGGAAGGCCGGGCGTTTGAAGACAAACAAAATGCCTTCGTCATAGGTTGACGAGAGCAGCAGCACGGTGCGCAGGTTCTCTTCGAGGAGTGGCATCAGGATGAAGCCGATGAGAAGCGGTACCGGCGGAAAGCCGTGCCGCATCATCACATAGCCCATGACACCGAAGACGAAAACCAACTGGACGTCGAACACGGAACCGCGCAGCGCATAGCTGCCGGCGGCGGCGACGGCCAGCACGCTCGCGAGCAGCAGGCGTCGCGGAATCGAGAAGGCAAACTGGGCGATACGGATGAGGCCGAAGCCAAGCACCAGGTTGACCAGGTTGGCGAGGATCAATGCGGCGTAGATCGCGTAGATCGGCAAGGGATTCTGTGAGAACGCCAACGGCCCGACCGTAACGCCCTGCACCATCAGCGCGCCAAGGATCAGCGCAGCGGCGATGTCTCCCGGGATCCCGAACGCGAGCAAGGGAATGAGATTCGCGCCTGAGACGGCATTGTTGGCGGCCTCCGGTGCGGCAATGCCTTCGAGCGATCCCTTGCCGAAGTCCTGCGGCCGCTTCGAGGTCCGCCGCGCCTCGCCGTAGGCGATGAAGGCCGCGACGGTCGAGCCGAGACCCGGCATCGAACCGATTGCCGTGCCGATTGCCGACGAGCGAAACAGCACGGGGACGCAGTTCCTGAACTCCGGCCACGAGATGCGGTTGTCTTCGCGCTTGTCTGAATAGCGGATGGCGGTCGCCGACAGGTCGGTGTTGGTTCCTCCCATCTGTCGAAAGACCTCGGAAACGGCGAGAAAGCCGATCAGCATCGGGATCAGGCCGATCCCTTCCTCGAGTTCCGGATTGCCGAATGTCAGCCGCTCCGTGGCGGTGATGGGGTCGAGCCCGATGATGCCGATCATGACGCCGATCAGCGTTGCCACCAGTCCCTTCCACACCGGTCGGCTCGACAGCATGCCAAGCGAGCCGAGCGCCAGCAGGATCAACAAGGTGTACTCCGCCGGCCCGAACTTGAGCGCCACGAGCGCGAGGATGCTGGCAAAAAAGATCAGACAGACATCGCTGAACGTATCGCCGAACACCGACGCATAAAGCGCCATCTTGATCGCCTTGGCGCCCTTGCCTTGCTGCGCCAGGGGGTAGCCATCGAGAACGGTTGCGGAGGCTGCTGGCGTGCCTGGTGTTCGGATCAGGATCGCAGTGACGCTGCTGCCGAACAACGAACCCTTGAACATCCCGAGCAGCATCGGGATGCCGACCCACGGGTCGAAGTAGAACGAATAAGGAATGAGCAGCGCAACAGCCATCGAGGCCGTCAGTCCGGGGATTGCCCCAAGCATCTGACCGGCAGCGACGCCGAGGATGACGGCGAGCAGGCTCTGCCAGGTGAGCGCAAGACCGATACCTTGGAGAATCAGGTCCATGCGCTCATCCACCAAACAGCCAGCCAACGGGCAGCTTGATCGAAAAAACCTGGTCGAACAGCACCCATATCAACCCGATGACCGCAACAGGCTGGGCGATGATGTAGAGCCAGCGTGTTTCTCCCATCACCCGCATCAATGCAGCGATCATGGCGATGCTGGCGAGGTAGTAGCCGATCGCCGGCACCAGGGCGAATGCGAAGGCCAGTGCGCAAGCGATGCCGATAACATTGCGCAGCCCCGATCCGCTTTCGGTCGACACTGCAGCAGTGCCCGGATCAGACGGTTCGGCAGCGGCTGCTGCAGGATTGACGAGCAACTGAATGAGACGCACGGCCAGGATCAAGCCGATCAGAATAACGGTGACCCGAGCCGTGAAGCTCGGCGGAAGGCCCTGCCCAATGCCAAAGCCGTCGGGATCGGCAATGCCCTTCGGTATGACGAAGAAATAGAAGATCGCACTGGCCGCAAGCAGGACGAGCAGAAGCCAGATCTCGCGGCGCGCTAATGCATCGTTCATCACGATCGAATCATCCTGCAACGGCTTCGCCGCCGAACGGCCGCACCCGACGGCACATCGGATGCGGCAAGCCTTGTTGGCTTCGGCGCTATTTCATGCCGATGTCGGCGATCGCCTGCTTCGCGGCCGCATAGTCCGCCGCGACGGTCTTGGTGAATGCCGCACTGCCGGCATGTTTGACCGCCCATTTGCGCTGATCGGCCAGCTTGCGAAACTGCGGATTGGCGAGCACCTTGGGAAGCACTTCGTCCCATTTCGCGAGCACGTCCGCGGGCAGGTTGGCCGGGCCGGCAAAGCCGAAGAATATCGCCGGTGCGATCGGATAGCCCGCCTCGGTCAATGTCGGTGCCTTGGGGTTGACCGGATTCTTCGTTGGCGTGCCCTCGGCGAGGATCCGCGTCTGGCCGTCGAGCGTCGCCTTGTTGCCTTCGGAGATCATCGCAAGATCAATCGTCTCGCCAAGCAGCGCCGCCAACACCTTGGAGCCACCCTTGAACGGCACGAAGGTCGCCTTGACGCCTTCCTTCTTGAACATGGCTTCGACCGCAACGTGCGGACCGCCGCGCTGCACCGATGTCGACCAGCGCAACTTGCCAGGGTTTGAACGTGCGAATTCAATCACGTCCTTGAGCGATTTCCACTTGCTGTTGGCGCGCACGATGAGCGGCTGGTTGCTCGAAACGATCTGGCCGATGTAACTGAGATCCTTGAGCGGATGATAAGGCGCTTTCATCATGTGCGTTCGGATGGTGATCGGGCTGGTCGAAATGAAGCCCAGCGTGTAGCCATCCGGTTTGGCCTTTGCCGTCGCGCCGATCCCGATCGTGGCGCCGCCGCCGGTCTTGTTCTCGACGTTGATCTGCACACCCATGATGTCGCCGGCGAGCTTGGCAACGATGCGCGTTGCCGTATCACCGCCGCCGCCGGCCGAATAGGGGCAAATCATGGTGATCGTCTTGCTGGGATAGGTGTCGGCTGCGGCAACACCCGGCAGCGAGACGGCGATCAGTAACCCGCCGAGTGCATTGGTAAAACGAAACATGTCGTAGCTCCCTAATGGCAATGGTGCCGTTCCGGCGGCGTTGGATCGCCGACCGTTGCTGCAAAGACTAGCGTCGCGCATGACAAGATGTAAAATTCATCGTGTCCATCATCACATGCGTGCGAGGTTTGAGAGGCAAATCGTGCCGACGCCTCATCACGAAGACTGAAATGCCGGATCAGAGATCGAACGCATGCGCATTGCACGAGACCGGATACGTGAGAGGGGTCGGTATGGCTGACTTCTCTCATCTCTCGGCGCCGCTCTGTTCGGGTCGCCTGGAACTGAAGAACCGCATCGTGCATGCGGCAATCCTCACGCGGTTTGCGGAAAGCGAGCGCGCGACGGAGCGTCTGATCGCCTACCACGCCAATCGTGCCCGCGGCGGCGTCGCGATGATCATCACGGAAGCGGTCAACGCGTTGCCGATGCAGGCGGGTCGATCGCACTATCTCAACGCGCATTCAGAAGCAGGGATCGCGGATCTTGCCAGACTTGCCGATGCTGTCCACGGGCATGACTGCCGGATCCTCGCCCAGCTTCAGGAGCGTGGGCGCGGCAACTATGACC
>JBPCVZ010000018.1:0-2624 GCA_051010015.1 Hyphomicrobiaceae bacterium | reverse complement strand
CTGACTTCCGTGCCGAGCGAACGGCGTGAAGCAACTGCGAAAACCTCATCGAGCGGGAACTCCCGTTCGGCGAGGACGTTCAGCATTTCCCGGCCCACGGCTCCCGTGGCACCGACAACGGCGATTGTGTAGCCCATTTTCCTGTCCTCAGTTGATTGCAGCGCAGCAAATCGCGCCACGAGGCCATTCGATACGCGCGACTTGGGGAAAGTTCAAGTGATCAGTCGGTTGGCGTGTCCGCAAAAGGCTCGGCGACGACTTGATGCGCGTCCTCATAAACGATGTAGCCGGGCCGATCAGTCTCAATTTGATCGACGACATAGTCATATTGTTCGAGGATCGCAGCCATTTCTCGCATTTTTTCGATATGTTCGGTTGCATCTGCCTTGAGCCAAGAGATGCCCTTCGCAGCCCGCCGCCAATAA
Organism: Hyphomicrobiaceae bacterium; assembly: GCA_051010015.1. Taxonomy (GTDB): domain Bacteria; phylum Pseudomonadota; class Alphaproteobacteria; order Rhizobiales; family Hyphomicrobiaceae; genus CAJQQK01. Next base: position 2,199 of record JBPCVZ010000018.1, on the reverse strand, counting down.
CCCTTGGAGTTCGTCCGGTTGAAACGATCAGGGGCCTTTAGATGAACACCGAACCAGTCAATCACCTCTTTGAGCGCCTGATGGTGGTAGTCCGGTGTGGCCGGATGATCGCGTAGGATCGTAGCCAGCAGGAACGGCCCCGTCGCAAAGCCCGAGTCGGGATCCGTCTCCTGCAAGACGAAACGTAGGAACATTGCAGGTTTTCTGGCCATTCATCCAATCGCCGAGATCGCGGATGGCGGTCATACAATCCGATCGTGGCGATAATTCTAGTACCATCTCGTTAGCGTCGACCAGCTTGGTCTCTCGCGCCACACGACATGCGGGATCGCGCTGCAGCGCACCGAGTGGCCGTCTTCGCGGTGGAAGATGCCGGAATTGAGCGACGCGTTGAATTCCGTCTGGCAATTGCCCTTGCAAACGAACCGCTCCGGACCGCCGCGGTTGTCGCGGCACCAGCGCTGGCAGGCCTCGAACACCGCGCGGCAGGAGGGCAGATCGGCATGCGCGAACGACGTCGGAAGCAGCATTGCGAGCGACAGCGCGACGCGGGCGAGCGGTTTCAAGTGCGCTTTCATGGCGCTCATTGTGGCCGCATCACCTGCGACCCGTCAAACACAAGGCTTCAATTCAGCGCTCAAACGGCCTAAGTAGCGAACAGAACTCATTGGTCGCCCCGAGTTGCATTCAGGACGACGAATTCGCGGCCGCGTAGCCGGAAGGACAAGCGCATGTACGAAGACCTGAAACTCTATATCAACGGCGAATTCACCGCCGGCAACAGCGGCGCCGGTGAGGACGTGGTCAACCCGGCCAACGACGAAGTGCTCGGCCATTTGCCGTATGCCAAGCAGCCGGAGATGGACGCCGCGCTGGAAGCGGCCCGCAAGGGCTTTGAAGTTTGGCGCAAGACGTCGGCGTTCGAGCGCTCCGGCATGCTGCGCAAGGCCGCCGACCTGATGCGCCAGCGCGTCGATGACATTGCACGCATCATGACGCTCGAGCAGGGCAAGGTGCTCGCCGAAGCGAAGGCCGAAACCCTGATGAGTGCCGACGTCGTCGACTGGTTCGCAGAGGAAGGCAAACGCGCCTATGGGCGGATCATCCCGGCCCGTGCCGATGGCGTGCGCCAGATGGTGATCATGGAGCCGGTCGGCCCGGTTGCCGGCTTCGCACCGTGGAATTTCCCGGTCAGCCAGGCAATCCGCAAGATCGCCGGCTCACTTGCCGCCGGTTGCTCGATCATCTGCAAGTGCCCCGAAGAAACGCCCGGCTCACCGATCGCGATGGTGCGCTGCTTCCATGACGCCGGCGTACCGCCGGGGGTCATCAACCTGATTTACGGCGTACCGGCCGAGCTTTCCGAGTACCTGATCCCGCATCCGACGATCCGCAAGGTGTCGTTCACCGGCTCGGTGCCGGTTGGCAAGCATCTCGCAGCCCTCGCCGGGCAGCACATGAAGCGCATCACGATGGAGCTCGGCGGCCACTCGCCGATGCTGATCTTCGATGATATCGAGCCCGAGGACGTCGCGACGCTGACCGCCGGCCTCAAATGGCGCAACGCCGGCCAGGTCTGCATCTCACCGACGCGATTCTTCGTGCAGGAGAAAGTCTACGACAAGTTCGTCGCGAAGTTCATCGACATCGCCAAAAGCACCAAGGTCGGCAACGGCCTCGACGAAGACAGTAACATGGGCCCGCTCGCCAATCCGCGCCGGATCAATGCGATGGACACGTTCATCGGCGATGCCGCCGACAAGGGCGCCACCGTCGCAACCGGCGGCAACCGGATCGGCAACCAGGGCAACTTCTACGAGCCGACGGTGCTCACCGATGTGCCCGAGAATGCCCGCATCATGTCGGAAGAGCCGTTCGGGCCGGTTGCCGTGATGCTGCCGTTCAAGGAGACCGACGAAGTGCTCGAACGCGCCAACAAGCTGCCGTTCGGGCTGGCGAGCTATGCCTTCACGCACGACACGGCGCTGGCGACGCGCGTCGCGGATTCGCTCGAAGCCGGCATGGTGTCGATCAACCATCACGGGCTGGCACTGCCGGAAACGCCGTTCGGCGGCATCAAGGACTCCGGCTTCGGCCACGAGCAGGGCATCGAAGGCCTGCAGGCCTACATGTCGGCCAAGTTCGTCAGCCACAAGGGCTAGCCGAACCGAGGCAGAATTGACCGCGCCGCTGCTCCCC
>JBPCVZ010000017.1:0-2616 GCA_051010015.1 Hyphomicrobiaceae bacterium | reverse complement strand
AGTTCGACGCCGGTGATGTAGGACGCCTCGTCGCTTGCCAGGAACAGGTTGGCCTGGGCGACCTCTTCGATCGCGCCGATCCGGCCCATCGGCACCGCGCGCAGCATCTTGTCGCGAATTTCCGGATCGGCCGTCAGCTTGGACGTGCGCATCGCCGGCATCAGGCCGGGATGGATCGAATTGACGCGAATGCCGTCCGGCGCGAACTGCACCGCGGCCGCCTTCGTCATCATGCGCACGGCACCCTTCGAGGCGTTGTAGCCCATGTGCACGAAGGACTGTCCGACGACGCCCGATATCGACGAGATGTTGACGATCGCGCCGCGCTTTTGCTTTTGCATGTGCGGGATAATGGTGCGCATGCCAAGAAATGTGCCGGTGGCGTTGATGTTCATCTGGCCGTCCCACACCGAGCGGCTCAGGAGATCGGGATCGGAACCACTGATGCCGGCGTTGTTGACCAGGATGTCGATGGCGCCATAGGCATCGAGTGTCGCTTGTGCTGCCGCCTGCCAGGCATCTTCGTCGGCGATGTCGTGGGTTTGGAACAGCGCGGCACCGTTGGCGGCGACGATGCCCTCGGCGATCGCCTGGCCTTCTTCGGCCAGCATATCGGTCAGCACGACCTTGGCGCCTTCCTTGGCGAAGAGTTTCGCTGTTGCCGCCCCCATGCCCGATGCGGCGCCGGTGATGAGTGCTACTTTACCGTCCAATCGCATGATGTTTTCTCCAGTCGCTAATTTTTGAGTCCGGTCGTTACGAAAGATGCCGCGCCGACTCGGCGCGTCCCCTCAGTTCCGCGCCTTGCTTGGCGACGAACTTCGCCAGCCGTTCCGGCGCAAAGCCCATGGCGTGCAGGCCAACGGCGGCGTTGGCGATCTCGCTGTAGTCGGCGATCAGGTCGCCCTGCATGCGGCAGATCGCGGTGCCCTCGAAGATCGTTCGACCCGGCGCCGCACCCTCGGTTTGCGGCAGATAGCTGAACACATAGCGGGCGTAGCCGATGCCGTTCTGCTCAACCGCGTCATGGATATCCCAGCGAAAATCGCTGGCGTCGCGGTGGAAATAGTTGGTGATCATGTCGGCAATCGCATCGCCCCGAAAATCGCCGTAGAAGACGTCGTGGTAGATGCCGTCGTCCGTGAAGCAGGCCCGGACGCCGGTGCCGTCGCCGCGCTCGACGGCGCCCACCATTTCCTTGATCCGCTGCTCAAAGCTCATTGTTTGTCTCTCCGATCGGCCAGATTGGACCAAGTGTGGTTGTGCAGGGTCGCGGCGGCAAGCTAATTTGGACGAAATCACATCAGGAGAGAGAGATGGCCTACGAAGCATTCGATCTGAGCGGCAAGGTCGCGCTTGTCACCGGCGGCAATGGCGGCATCGGTCTCGGCATGGCCGAGGCGATCGCCAAGGCTGGCGCCAATGTCGCGATCTGGGGCACCAATGCGACGAAGAATGCCGCTGCAATGGAGCGCCTCGTCGCGCACGGCATCGAAGCGGCGTCCTATGTCTGTGACGTCTCGGATCGCGCCGCCGTCGATGCGACGATGGCCGAGACGCTGACGCGCTTCGGGCGTATCGATGGCTGCTTTGCCAATGCCGGCGTGACCGGGCGCGGCGCCAAGTCATTCCTCGACATTACACCGGAGGAGTGGCGCCGGGTGATGTCGGTCAACCTCGACGGTGTCTACAATACGTACCAGGCCGCACTGCGCCATATGATGGCGCGTGCCGAGGCCGGCGATGCGGGCGGTCGCCTGGTTGCCGTCTCGAGCCTCGCCTCGGTGTCCGGCCCGGCCCGCAACCAGCACTATGCGGCGAGCAAGGGCGCGCTCAACTCGATGACGTTCGCCCTCGCCGTCGAGTACGCCCGCCACGGCATCACGGCCAACGCCATCCTGCCCGGCTGGATCGAGACCGACATGACCGAGAACCTGATGGCCAACGACAAGTTCTCGGAAGCCGCCGGCAAGCGCATCCCGATGCGCCGCTGGGGTAAGCCGGCCGATTTCGGCGGCTTGGCGGTCTATCTGATGAGCGACGCCTCGGCCTATCACACCGGCCAACTGATGCAGATTGACGGCGGCTACTTCCGGTTTTGATGGCCGGGAGAGTGAGCGATCTTGGTAGGTTGGGTTAGGGCGACCGCTGTGCCGCGGTTGGGCAGGGCGACGCTCCGCCCGTAACTCAACGCGGAGCCGGGTGCGCCCGAGTTGGGTTACGCGGGAACGACGTTTGCACTAAGGCCGCGACATCCGAGGCCCGCTAACCCAACCTACCTGTAGACCAGCGTCGGCAGATAAAGCGCGATCTGCGGGAAGGCGATCAACAGCGCCACCATCGCGATCATCATGACGACGAACGGCAGGGCGCCGTAGGCGACGTCATTGAAGTTACCGCCACGTGCCCGGATGCCATGCACCACATAGAGGTTGACGCCGATCGGCGGCGTGATCAGCGCCGCCTCCATGAGCACCGTGATCAGGATACCGAACCACACGCCGTCGTAGCCAAGCTTGGTGATCAGCGGAAAGATGATCGGCACCGTGGTCAGCAGCATGGAGAGCGTCTCCATGAACATGCCGAGGATGAGATAGAAGATAACGATGAGGATCA
>JBPCVZ010000016.1:0-17627 GCA_051010015.1 Hyphomicrobiaceae bacterium | reverse complement strand
ACTCTGCTCACGGCTCTGGGAAGGGCCGTAGAGATGCGCTCGCAGAACGTGCCATAACCCTGTTCACTTGAGGGCCCCCAATGTCAAATGAGATTGAATATGGCAACCCGATTTGGAAGACCGATCCCGACGCGGCCAAGCAAGAGGCGCTCCGCAGAATCGAGCGAGCAAAGGCCACTGACTGGGATGGTCAGCCGCCGACCTTGTGGTTTCACGACCTGAATGCCTTGGAGGAGCTGCCAAAAGAACTAGCAGAGATACCATTTTTGGAGCGGCTCTTATTTTACACTGATGAGAAGGGCAAGCGAAAACTGCGTGGCCAACATAACTTGGCCGACTGCAGTGCTGTTCACGAGCTTCGCGAACTGCGGATTCTTGAGCTGTGGGAGACGCGCATTAGCGATCTTTCCCCCTTGGCTCCACTCAGCAAGTTGACTGAACTGTATTTGTGCGGCGCACGGATCAGCGACCTTTCGGCCCTGTCCGGTCTTAACCACCTAAAAGCGCTGAACGTCAGCATTACCGCCGTTGATGATCTCGCTCCGCTGTCCAGCATGACCAATCTTACGGATCTGTATGTAAGCAGAACGGCCGTGGTTGATCTTGCTCCACTATCGAAACTCAACAAACTGACGACGCTGTTTGCGAATCACACGGGCATCGAAAATGTGTCTGCGTTGTCCAAAATGAGCAAGCTCACCACATTGAATATCAATGGTACGGCTGTCGGAGATCTATCCCCATTGTCCGGCCTTGAAGAGCTGACGGATCTTGATGTCAGCAATAGTGCGGTCAGCAATCTACGTCCGCTCGCGGATCTTCCAAGCCTTTCGATATTGGATGTCAGCGCCACCCGTGTCGACGATATTTCGGTATTGCTTCGCTTGCCCGTGTTTGTGTCAGGAAAAGCTAAATCACTGTCGTTCTCAGAAACATTGGTCGCTAGTTCAAGTGTAGATCCGCAGATGAAGGTGCTGGCGGGATTAACCGGAAAAAGATGTGCCGATGAAACTGTGCGGCACCTCAAGAGAATGATGTGACTCAAGCCGGACAATGATCCATCCGATGCCTTGACGGGTTCACGCGCCGACCGAGAGCCGCTCGCGTTCCAGCTGGTGACGAACAACACCGCGTCCGCAGTCACCTTCCGTTGCTGCGTTCGTCAAAGTCTGACGATATATGCTTGCAACGCATCCGGCTTGACTTCCGGTTCGGGTCAATCTGAGACGTCAACGGTCGATCAAATCCGTCAGCAGCTCCCTCGACAGCGGACGTGCTATCTCGCCCGGTCAATTCGGCTCAATCCCTCAAGTCGAAGGTGGAGGTCAACTGACGCCCAAGATCGCCGCCTGAGCGCCCTCAGAGGCTCAGTGGCAAATCCCCCCCCTAATATTAGAGAATGCCCGTCAGTGACTCACCAGCTCCATTGTGGGGAAATGCACGATTTATCGATATTGCCGCAATCGCATCACAATCGAACAATATCGCCGCGCTCAGCTCGGTGGTTCTCCGTGAACAACGGAGAGCGGGCAAAGTCGCATAGGCTAGTACATGAGCACCTCGATATCGGAGTGAAACGATGACGTCAGTAGAAATCCGAGACGAAATTCAGAATCTCATCAGTGAGGCGGAGCAGGCCGACGACCCACGTCTGGCAGCAAAGCTGCTGCATGATCGCATTTCAGCACTGAACGCTGAGGGGAAGCACGTCCCCGAAGCGTTCCGTCAAATTCAGAACCGCCTCGTCAAAGAGTGTATCTACGCCTCCCAAGGTCGCTGAAAACTTAGTGGCTCAGCCGTGGGTTCGACGCGTCGATCAGCAGCGGTACGCACAGAGTGACGGAACTAGCGGGCTGAGCGGACACTCGCACCAAGCAGCGGCAATCGACGTTCGTGTGCGCAACTCGGAAAGATCGAAATGGGGCTGGGAGAGCAGCCGTCCTGCACCGGCTGGAAGTCGTGACCGTGCTCAAGGGTGGGGGTCTCGGGCGTGTCGTCGACCGACACAGTCGAGCATCTCCCAGGTGTTCTGTATATATGTGCTTGCCCAGCGCAAAACACTCAATTCACCACCTGAGCGCCCACACGGTCTCGGTCGCATCGTTTGCCTTACTCGGCAAAGCTACGCAGATGGAATAGGCAGGCGGCAGACGCTCACCAAATGAGCATAGTGCCATTTTTACAGAACGTTAACTGGCCTGACGGTGTATAGTGTGTTGAGTAGCGTGTTTGTGGCTACTAGCGTTTGGAGTGAGTAGTCAGATGAAAATTGCCAGTTTGGTCTGCGCCCTAGCACTTCTTGTTGCCATGCTGCCCGCGCAAATGGCTGAAGCGGCAAACGGCAAGAAATCCGTCAAGAAAAAGCCGCTCCGCGTGGTCGTGACTAGGGGGCGTCGCGTTGGCGGCTATACCTACAGCAAGTCCGAGGCCATGAGCGCCAAGGACACACGTCGTTTCGTTGACCCGATCAGACAGTCGCCTAGTGGGCCCTTCGACAGCGGGTTCTTCTTCGAACAGCCCATGGGCCCGCGCGGCGGCTACACCCCGTACATGCAATGAGCCGCACCGCTCACGATACATGGGCGACATGATCTCGACAATCAGCGCGCCATTGACGAGTTGTTCCAGCGGGCGAAAGCGGGCGGCCGCAAGCAAGGACGACAGTGCGGCAGGTGACGCGGCGTGACAACCAAAGGCGGCGGGTCAACTCGGCCCGCCGTCGCTGCCGTTTAGGGGTCTGAGTAGCAGAGGAACAGAACGACCAGGTAAGGAGGCCTCAGGACGACCGCAGGGCCTCAGAAAGCTGCCGAAGCGAGTTCTTCCGCCTTGGGCCATCTGCGGCCCTGGGCAGGTGCAGCATGCTCGGAGCACGCCACCAACTCTCAGTTGTAAAAGCAGACGTGGTTTCTCTGCGATGCGCTATCATGTACAAACGTCGAGCAATGGTGCCAGCATACTATCCAAGTCTCACTCCCAAGGCGCCCCAACCTACAGATCGACGGCGCGGGAAATCATCGATCCAATAGACCCAAGATCGACGATGCGCTAACAATCAGCTTGAACGATCCAATGCGGGCTCATCGCGTTTTGGAGTCTGAACTAAAATAGGGAGGCGATTTTGACCCACCAAGTTTTTTCATTGGCAGGTCGGCGAGCGTTGGTTACCGGTGCGCAACAAGGAATCGGGAAGTCGGTCAGTCTGGCATTGGCTGCTGCTGGAGCAGATGTCGCAGTGAACTGGCTCGATGATGAAATGAGTGCCCGCTCCATCGCGGAAGAAATCAACGCAATGGGGAGGCAATCCGCGTTGGTTCAGGGTAGTGTCGCACAGAAGTCTGGAGCAGACAACATTGTGAGCCATGCTCATAAAGAGCTCGGGGGACTGGATATTCTCGTGAACAATGCTGGCGTGTTTCCACGCTCAGAGTTTCTCGATCTGGACGAGGCGGAATGGGATCAGGTTCTTGGCGTCAATCTCAAAGGTAGTTTTCTAGTTGCGCAAGCTGCTGCTCGAAAGATGATAGCCGACGGGACTCAGGGCCGAATTGTGAACATTTCATCGTCGTTTGTGCGAGGGCATGTACTCGGTATCCATTACGCTGCGGCAAAAGCCGGTGTAGTTGGCTTGACACGCTCAATGGCTCTCGCGCTGGCTCCACACAGGATCTGTGTCAACGCAGTTGCTCCCGGCACAACTGACACTGCGCAAACGCGGCAGCAGTATTCAGACGATGAACTGGGTCTTTTGTCCGATCTTGTGCCCACTGGAGCGATGGCGCAACCAGAGGACATCGCAGACGTCATCCTTTTCCTTTGTACGGATGCGTGCCGGATGATGACGGGCGAAATCGTGCAAGTTAATGGCGGTGTCTATATGAGTTGATTCAACGGCGCGCCATTTGCATTCCTGCCTCTGGCCTCTGGCCCTACAAGACAAACCCTCGGGAGTATCGAAATACTTCGGGGCGCTGTAGGCTTCGCCGCGTCGGGTTAACTGTGCTGCGAATTCGGAATGCGGTGCTGGCCCTAATTGATCGCCAAGGCACTCAGGCAACCACGAATGTCTGCAGGGCGATCTCTGTCAGCAAATACAATCACCGCCATTACCATGAGAGCCTCGGCAATCTCGCAACGGGTCACGTCTAATGCGGGCGCAACCAGACAGTCTCGATAATGTCCGAAGTTTGATGATGTTGTTGTTAAAGTCATTTAAACCGTCGACGAACAGTGATTCCGTTTTCTTAGATCATCGAGCCTTTAAGTGTACCCATTGAAGATGGGTACACGTGGCTCAAAGATGATCTACATCCAAAGTGTAGCGCAACTTTATGCGAAAAGCCGATGAGGCTTAGGGTGTCCAAGGCGTTTCCAACTTTTCGCATGTTGCGCTAGTGAGAGGGATGTGGGAGACGGGCGATGATGGGACGGCTCGGTCGCATCCACGGGATCAATTCTGTGTAGGTTCAAGGGGCTCAAGGTTCCCGGGGGTATGGACGGGCGATCCACGCTCGGCGACCAAATTTTGCTCGCAAAGGGTGGTCTGGTGAACTATTCTGCTCTCGAGGCAGCTGCGAGACCGAGGCCAATGACAATAAGGCAGGACATCAGGAAGACTAGCGTTAACTTGAGCACGCCGGATCTTCTGCATTATCTTATAAAGGAGCGCTTTGCAGGCGAAGTCGTTGTGACGGCCTCGCTGGTGGCTTCGAGCATTGTCATTCTCAAAATGGTCTCGGATATAGATCCCGAAACGCCCGTTATTTTTTGCCATCGACCGCCAATTTTTGAAGAAAGCGTCGAGTACCGGACGGAGATCATTAAGCGCCTGGGCCTGAAGAACGTGTCAATGAATGATGGTAACGAGTCAATCGTGCAGCCCGGCGATAGCGACCACTGCGAACGCATGTGGATCCAATATCTGGATATGCCCGGTCGCTCGCTGCAGCTCCTGCATCTCAACCAGTGCCTATCACCATACAAGTGTTGGATCAGCGCGGTATATCATGTGTCACGCCCGGCCAATCTGCGAAATCGAGTTGATGTGGATGGCCGTCTCGTCAAGATTGATCCCTTGATCCGATGGACAAAGGACGATGTGGGTGAATTCATGCGAGCCAATGAGCTGCCTTACCATAAGATGGCAAAGAGAAGCTTCAGCTACAAGGGCAGTAAGGATGGCCTTATGCATCCGACCTATAATTTTTAGGTCGATGATGCAATGCGGATGCTGTTAGCAGCATGTTGATCTATCCGCGGAGATTCTTATTCAGGTGAGTTCTGTTGAGCTGCGGCATCGTTCGCCAGCTGCTTGGCGGCGAGATTATTGCGTGTAGACTATATTGAGCGAGTATACGGGGTCTACGGCACCTGCCCGATCCTTGACCGTTATGCAACAGGCTAGTCAGGAAGCAGACATGGCAGACCTCATTTCACCGCACGGTTCAGCCGAACTGAAACCACTGTACGTTAGCGACGAATCGAAACGCGCTCAGCTGCTAGCCGAAGCACAATCACTGCCCTCGATTACGGTTTCATCAGCGGCGGCCGGTAATGCCGTCATGCTCGGAGGAGGTTACTTTACGCCTCTCGCGGGTTTCATGGACAAAGCGGACGCACTCGAAGTGGGCAGATCGATGAAGACTGCCTCGGGTTTGTTCTGGCCAACCCCTGTGCTCAATCTTGTACATGACGCCGCCGGCGTTCAGCCAGGAGATCGAATTGCCTTGAAGGACCCCAACGTCGACGGTACGCCAGTGCTGGCAATCCAGAATGTGGAAGGGGTTGAGACGTTCACCAATGACGAGTTGGAAGAGCTAGCAGAACAGGTTTTCGGGACAACTGACCTTGGTCATCCCGGCGTTGGCGAGTTTTATTCACAAGGCCGTACAGTAATTTCAGGGCCAATTCAGGTTCTCAATTTCAGCTATTTCGAAACAGACTTCCCCGACACCTTCCGGACGGCGGTGCAGATTCGCAATGAGATCGCCGAGCGGGGATGGAGACGGGTCGTCGCGTTTCAAACGCGCAACCCGATGCATCGCGCGCACGAAGAACTCTGCCGGATGGCCATGGAACGCCTTGGCTCGGATGGTCTTGTCATCCACATGCTGCTCGGCAAGCTGAAGCCTGGCGACATCCCTGCATCGGTGCGCGACGCAGCGATCCGCAAGATGGTCGACGTATATTTTCCGCCAAATACAGCGATGATCACGGGGTACGGATTTGATATGCTTTATGCCGGTCCGCGCGAAGCGCTCCTACATGCAGTATTCCGGCAAAATATGGGAGCAACACATTTTATCGTCGGACGTGATCATGCTGGAGTGGGCGACTACTATGAGCCGTTCGAGGCACAAGAGATTTTTGACCGTATCCCGACCGATGCATTGGCAATCGAGTTGTTCAAGGCCGACCACACTGCTTATTCGCGCAAACTGAACCAGGTCGTAATGATGAGCGAAGCGCCAGAACACACCAGTGAAGACTTCGTTTTGCTCTCAGGCACCGCAGTCCGGGAGATGCTGAGCAACGGGACTGCACCACCACCCGAGTTTTCCCGTCCAGAAGTCGCGCAGATTCTCATGGACTACTATCAAAGTGGTGAATAGGCCGACGGTGCAGCACGGTATACTCTCCCGTCCACTGGTAAGAGCTGTGCTCGACATGGACACGACTGCTGACTTTGGCGTTTAGAGTTCGGTGTACTTTTTTGCGTTGCCGCGAGCCTTGTCGGCCGGATACTTTGCCTTGTTTGTCTCGATCTTTTCCGCGGCGACAGCTTGAATATCGATCTTAGCCCGTTCTGCGATTAGTAAGAGATAAAGCAGCACATCTGCGCATTCCTCTTTGAGGCGCTGCTTCATTTCTTCGCTCTCAATACAGGCGTCGAACTCAGTTTCAGTTTTCCACTGGGTTAGCTCAAGTAGTTCGCTAGCTTCAAGATTCAACGAAAGGATCAGGTTTTTCAAAGAATGAAACTGGCGCCAGTCTCGCGCGTCACGAAATGCGATTAATCTCGCAGTCAGCTCTTCAAGTGACGGGTGGTCATGCTTCATTGCAATTTGCGCCCCAATCGGCCGCCTCTCTTCAAAAAGCCAAACTCCTCGGCAACCCGTGCGTCAGATTGTACGTTGCCGCGCTATCGATTCGCTACTAGGGCAAAGGGCATGCGCATTGTCCAAATCTCTGATACCCACATATCACTCGATCATCCTGGGCGGGCGGCCGACCTTGAGGCCTGCGTTCATTACATCAATGCGACGGAAGTGCAACCTGATGTCGTGGTTCACACCGGAGATATCGCGCACAATGGCTTAGTAAAGGAGTATGAGGTCGCGCGTCAGGCATTAGATCAGCTTTCTGCTCCTTACTTTGTACTGGCTGGTAATCGTGACAAACGCTCCGAGCTAATCGCGGCATTTTCCGACGATGCCCATATCCGCCCGGGCATGGCACATGTTCAATATGCGGTGGAACATTTTCCTGTTAGACTGATCGTTGTTGACACCGTGAGTGAGCAGAGCAACAAAGGCCGGTTCTGTTCGCAACGCTTATCAGATTTATCGCAGATGTTGATGGCCGATACTTCACGGCCGTGCGCAGTTTTTGCGCACCACCCCCCCTTTGATGTCACGGTCGCACCTGATCCGTTTCAATTCGAGCTGCGAGCGGAAGCCGATGCGGTCTTGGCGGAGCTTGCCCGACATCGCCACGTCAGCGAGTTGTATTGCGGACATATCCACCGCGGATTTGAGGCAATGTTCGGCTCGCTGCGGGCAAGCGTCGTTTCTTCAGTTGCCGAAGATGTTCGATGGGACAGAGCTCTCCACGATGATAGCTCGGTACCTGTCCTGAAGACCTATGATGTTACTACGGCCAAAACCGAGGTGTAAGGTTCTTTAGGGCTTGAAGGTTTGACGACGCAACGCCGGAATTCTGTCCCAACAATTGACGTCGGATAGAGAGTTGAAAATCTGCCGATGCCCCTCGATGGAGGTCTTACGATCTGCGGCAGAACGTCATCGCGCATGAGATTCAGTGCATCAAAGCTCCGACAAATTCCCATATCTGGATGATATTTGTCTCAATGGGACTGGAAGATTGACGTGGCGGGTGGTGAAAGGTAGTGGATAAGGGGTGCAATCGGGCTTCCAACAAAATCAGATGCAGAAGCTGACAAACTAATAGATGGGGTGTCTTACTGATGTTCGCCAACAATCCTTTTGCCGAGCTTGCGGCGAGCGTGCCGCCTGCTGTGATGCAGTGGTACGTCATCCTTATGATCATCTGTGTAGTTGGCGGAACGCTCTATGACGTTTGGCACAAACAGAGCGCCAAATATTTTTTCGACAACTGGCGCGCCTCGCGCGCTGAGGCGAAACAACCTGGCGGCAACGTCGGTTCATTGGCTGTGAAGACACTGACCTCAGAAGTCCTCACATCATCAGAATTCTGTAATCCGAATCGTCGCATTGCCCATCTGCTGACCATGTACGGCTTTATTGTCTACGTCGTCACTACGATCATCATGGTGTTTGGCTATCCGACCTCGGCAGCCGCGACGCCTGCGATTTGGCCAATCCTCTGGCATTTAGGTGCGCTTTCGGTGTGCATTGGCGGCTATTGGTTCTGGTTCTTTATCCGCGCTGATGTTTCGGCAGAAGGCCAGTCTCCGTTCCGCATCATTCGGGCCGACCTGTTCATTCTTTCACTGCTTGCCTCTGTGACATTGGCACTGATCTGGTCTTTTTTGCAGCCTAGCGCCAGCACGTGGGCCAATATTGCACTTGGACTCTATCTCTTGGCCACGACCGTGCTTTTCGGTTCAGTGCCATGGTCCAAGTTCTCGCATATGTTCTTCAAGCCTGCGGCCGCCCTGGAAAAACGTGTCGCAGAGGCCGATGGCACGCGCAGAAACCTGCCGCGACCTGCTGACCGCACCCTTGCGGCTGACCGGGAACGCCATTCCATGGAACTCTTGAAAGATGCACCGCTTGATATGGGCCTTGGCATCAAGCGCGAAGAGCCTCGCCATTACTAATTCTCGAATAACAAGTCTACTGATCAGGGAAGGAATACATCATGCCGACATTCGTCTACATGACGAGTTGTGATGGCTGCGGGCACTGCGTCGACATCTGCCCATCCGACATCATGCACATCGATCCGACGTATCGCCGCGCTTACAATATTGAGCCGGACATGTGCTGGGAGTGCTACTCCTGCGTGAAGGCCTGTCCGCAAAATGCCATTGACTGCCGTGGCTACGCCGACTTTGCCCCGCTTGGCCATAGTGTCCGAGTTTTGCGCGATGAAGAAAAGGGCACGATCTCGTGGCGCATCAAGTTCCGCGACGGTAGGGAAAAGAACTTCCTTTCGCCGATCACAACCAAGCCCTGGGGCAAATTTATCCCAAAACTTGCAAACGAACCGGCCCCAACGCAGACGCAGCGCGACAGCCAGCACCTCTTTAGCGAGCCCAAGTATATCCGCATGGATGACGGTGATGTACGCACTCTGGACGATGCCGACCTAACGATGAAGCAAGGGGTATACTACTAATGGCGCACAAAACCATCGTTGAGGATGATATCGACGTTCTTGTCGTCGGCGCCGGCCTCGGAGGCTCGGGAGCGGCCTGGGAGGCGCGCTATTGGGGCCAAGACAAAAAAATTATTATAGCCGAGAAGGCCAATATTGACCGCTCCGGTGCAGTTGCGCAGGGTCTTTATGCCATCAACTGCTACATGGGCTCACGCTGGGGCGAGAATAATCCGGAAGACCACGTGCAGTACGCACGCATCGACCTCATGGGCATGGTGCGCGAAGACCTGCTGTTCGATATGGCACGCCATGTCGACTCGACAGTGCATCAGTTCGAGGACTGGGGTTTGCCGCTGATGCGCAATCCCGAAAACGGCCAGTATCTCCGCGAAGGTCGATGGCAGATCATGATCCACGGCGAGTCTTACAAGCCCATCGTGGCGGAGGCGGCCAAGAAGTCGGCTGACAAAGTGTACAACCGCATCTGTGTCACGCATTTGCTTATGGACGATGCCAAGGAAAACCGCATCGCCGGTGCCGTCGGCGTGAATGTACGCACCGGCAACTACCACGTATTCAAATCTAAGACCGTGATCGTAGCCGCAGGTGGTGCTTCCAACATCTTCAAGCCTCGATCAGTGGGCGAGGGCGCAGGTCGCGTCTGGTATGCACCGTGGTCGTCCGGATCGGCATACGGCCTAATGATCAATGCCGGTGCGAAGATGACTCAAATGGAGAACCGCATCGTTCTGGCTCGTTTCAAAGACGGCTATGGACCGGTGGGCGCCTACTTCCTTCATCTTCACACCTACACGCAGAATGGTGTTGGCGAAGAGTATGAGTCGAAGTGGTTCCCGGCACTGCAGAAAATGGTCGGTAAGGAGTATCTCGACCCGGAGGCCTCGCACCTAACTCATCGGCCGATTCCGACCTGTCTGCGCAACCATGCCATGATCAGCGAGATGAATGCTGGTCGCGGGCCAATCCACATGGTGACCATGCAAGCCTTTCAGGACCCGCACCTAGAAGAAGTGGGCTGGGAAAACTTTCTTGGCATGACCATCGGCCAGGCGGTGCTCTGGGCCTCAACCGACGTGGATCCCAAGAACGAGAACCCCGAGCTGACTACATCTGAACCTTACGTGATGGGCTCCCATGCAACCGGCGCCGGTGGCTGGGCGAGTGGTCCGGAGGATGTGTCGCCTCCTGAATACTTCTGGGGCTATAACCGAATGATGACCATTGAAGGTCTGTTCGGCGCGGGTGACGCGGTCGGTGGTACGCCACACGCCTTTTCTTCCGGTTCGTTCACCGAAGGTCGCCTTGCTGCCAAGGCCGCCTGCAAATATATCGACGACGGCAAAGCCAATGGGATCATGGTCTCCGACAAACAAATCGCAGACCGCAAGGAGGAAATCTATAGACCGCTAGAGCGCTACAAGGTCTACCGCAACGAAATTGTGGCAGGCACGGTCAGCCCGAGTTACATCAATCCCAAGCAGGGCCTCGACCGTTTGCAAAAGCTGATGGATGAGTATTGCGGCGGTGTTACCGTCAGCTACATGACCAATGAAAAGCTGCTTAATATTTGTTTGAAAAAACTAGCGATCATGGAGGAAGATCTGGAATGCCTCGGTGCCAAGGATCTGCACGAGTTGCTCAGATGCTGGGAACTGAAGCACCGCCACCGCACGGCCGAGTGCGTTGCCCAGCACACGCTGTTCCGTAAGGAAACGCGCTGGCCAGGCTACTATTATCGCGGCGACTACATGAAACTTGATGATGAAAACTGGCATGTGCTTACGGTCTCTCGCCGCGATCCAAAGACTGGCGAATACACGATGGAAAAAGCGCCGTGCTACCATCTAGTCGGCGAAAGCGACGAAAGCAAACAGCAAAGTGAGAACGTAGCCTAAGGCATGAATGGTGTGAACAATCAGTATTTTCCAACGTCCTTCTTTCTGTGAGACTCAACTCTAAGTACGAGATCAACGGATGATTCGTTGGTGAGTTCGTGTTGTTCATGATGCCTTTCGATACGTCAGGGTCTAGTACGAGCTATGAACATTCTTGAGAAGTCTGACGAGGAAATTCTGGCCATCGCCAACCCGATGTGGAGCGATCTGGTTAAGCATTCCAACCAGGGTGATTACGATGAGTTTGTCAAAAATTTCTCCAACTCGCTGGCATATGCCCTAAATGAAATAGAAGTTGGTAGGCAGTTCGCAAACAGCAGCCTGGCCAAAAGCCTATCTGAAGAAATCGATTGTCTCGGAACAATACGACGTGGTGAACATGTGACGGTATTGTATCGCCAACGCAGTACAAGGAAAGATGGTGAATGGTTGGGCCGGCTCGTCCTCGGCTATGAGCATGGGGAGGCCAAGATCTTCGGTGCCTCGATTTTTTAGCCGTGGGTTGCGAACCTACCATGAGTGATTTGATTCAAGACGACAAGCTCGTTGAGCTCACCTACAGAGTAACTGATGTCAAGACCGGCCAGGTCCTTACAGCTATCGAGTATCCGGTTGGCTATGTTCATGGCCGAAACGAACTACTAGCGCCCGGAGTGCTCAAAGAACTGCAAGGTAAGTGTGCGGGTGATATGATTGAAGTGCCAATTGATGGCAATAAAGTATTCGGACCCAGAGATGAGTCACTTGTATTTACGGATCGTATTGAGAATGTTCCCGAGGAATATCGCGAAGTCGGAACGACAATCTCGATGGAAAATGACAAAGGTGACGTCCGCAGTTTTTTGGTCACGCGAATGGACGACAAGACACTCACGGTAGATGGCAATAATCCGCTCTGCGGCAGAGA
This sequence comes from Hyphomicrobiaceae bacterium, assembly GCA_051010015.1. Lineage (GTDB taxonomy): Bacteria > Pseudomonadota > Alphaproteobacteria > Rhizobiales > Hyphomicrobiaceae > CAJQQK01. The sequence goes on along the minus strand of JBPCVZ010000016.1, from coordinate 5,261 downwards.
TATTATGTTTGAGCTTACAATTGAGAGTGTCCGAGATGCCACCCAAGAAGAGCTAGAGGCAGGGGAATCAATCGAGAAAGCGGCTGATCTCAAACATGCCCGTTCTATACCGATATGAGCGATTCAGGCCTGCCCCAATGAACGAGCGGAACCAAGCTTAGGCGTGCGAAGCCTAAACGGTAACGACCAATGCTGAGAAATTGCTGCTGTAGTGGCGCTGCAGCGCTCATGATGCAGCAAGCGTCATGCCCTTGATCCCAACAGCACATCCACTTCCAGTTTATGCCGACTGATTAACAAGTTCTGGTCATTGCCATAATCCGACACCGATTGCAGACTGCAAACACCGACCTTGCGAAATCAAGCGGCAATCCGCAAACCATTCAGGAGCTTGATGGAATCTCAGCGCCGCCTCATGGCCGTTTTGGCGTCGAATACTCGGCTTCCTTATGGAACGGCTCCCACATCGTTTCGTACCCAACGAAGCCTTTCTCGTTGGGCTCCATCTGACGTGTCTTGAAGTAGCGCGACTTACCTTCGGGAACTTTGGGTTTTGTTTTTTGTTCGCTCATAAGTCATTTTCCTAATTGGCAAGAAGCACTGTCAAATGTCGGCTCGAGTAGACGACTTTCATCAGAATAGTTGGGAACTCACCCTCGTGTGAGTTTACGTGCGAACGTCTTCAGGTGGAAGAGTTTTTTTGTCACGTCACCCATTTCCCATCGGCCAAAATGCGGCAAGCTAAGTAGTTGGTCCCGTCAAATTTGGCCGCTGATTGATCGGCATTTGCAAACGATGTTACGTTGTTCTGGACACTGCAGTTGACCCGTTGCCGTCATTCCGGCAGGCCAGCATCACTCAGCACCTCGATTAGCTGGTCAAGGGTCTCCCGATGCCTATAGGGTTGTCTCTCGGCATAAGTGGAGAGGCGGAAGGTCGGATCGGCTCCAATGAGTTCCTTTGCAACCTCCTGGGCCTTGTCGCAAAAGCCTTCCAAATTGTAGCCGCTACACAGAATGATACGAGCCTCGGTTTGCTCCGGCTCAAGGCGGAGCGCTTCTTTCGCCGCAGGTATTGATAGTCCAGTTTTTCCGCTGTCCCGATAAGCTGCCGCGAGGATATTGATCAACCAGGGCGGATAGATTCGCTCAATGAGAAGGGCTTCTCTCGCATGCTTCACGGCGTCCAAGGAATCACCGCAATAGTTTAGAACATTTGCAAGCATGCCGTGTGCGAAGGGACAGCTCGCACGAATCTCCGTCGCCAAATTGCAGTGCGCAAGTGCCTGATCGTGCTCCCGTGCCAAGAGTTTTAAGTGGCCAATAACAATGTGCCCAATACCGTTGTTCTTTTCGAATCCAACGGCGATCTCCGCCCACTTGGCAGCCTGATCAAGTGATTGAGACCCAGACTTCGACCAGCCGAACATGGCATCGGTCATATGGATATAAGAGATGAGACTGGAGGCATGATCAGTTTGCGGTTGTGCTCTGTGTAGCTCCTCGAGATGGCGAAGCGCCGCAGCGTTGTCATCCTGGGTTCCCGCATAGACATGACTGACCCCTCGATGGAACAACTCCCGAACTTCGGGGGTGGTGATATCGTCAAACCAGATCCTGCTGCTTTCACCGCCAATTAGATGCACGTCCAGTGAAACCAAGACCTCCTGGGTGATCTCGTCCTGAACCTTAAACAAGTCATCGATGTCTTTGTCGTAACGCTCCGACCACACGATCTCGTTGGCTGCCACGTCAGTGAGATGAAGCGTGGCCCGAAAACGCGCTCCGGCTTGTTGAACAGCACCGCTGAGTATGTAGTTGACACCGGCGTCAAGGCCTGCCTGCGCAGGCGCGACATCCCGATTGCGATAGCCGTTGACAGAATCCGTGCCAACAAGAAAGAGCCCCGACAATTGTATTAGGGACGACAGAATGCCCAACCTAAGTCCTTCGGCGAGAAAATCTTGGTTGGGGTCACGGCTCAGATTCTTGAACGGCAGGATAGCAATCGACGGACGCTGGGGCGCGCCGAAGCCGAGATCGGTTGTCAATGTGGCCTGCTGTTTCTGACCGGCTCTGCCTGAGATGGCGTCATCACCCAATATTTGATAGGCGCGGACAGGGTCTTCGATATTTTTGAGATATTGATCCCCCATGGCCCTTATATCTTGAGCAATTTTGCCAGCGAGTTGGTCGTAGACGGTGCCGCTAAGGCAGATGCCGCCGGGACTTGCCAAGGTCTCCAATCTTGCAGCCACGTTTACGCCATCTCCGTGAAGGTCGTCGTCGTCAACGATTACATCGCCCAAGTTTATGCCAATCCGGTGCAGCATCTTTCGATTCTCGGTGATGTTGGCATTGCGACGCGACATCTCCTGCTGCACGTCGATGGCGAAGCGAACTGCGTCAACGACGCTTGAAAACTCCATCAGCAAGCCATCGCCCATCCTCTTGATGATGCGGCCACGATATTCGACGGTCTTTGGATCAATGAGCTCTCTTTGGTGCGCCTTGAGGGCGGCAAGTGTTCCTTCCTCATCGTCGTGCATCAAACGGCTATAGCCGACGACGTCCGCTGCAAGAATGACAGCTAGCTTGCGATGCATCTCGATGCCTCCAAAGAGGGCAAGGTTATTGCTCAACCGACGTAGAATCTACCACTCTGATTTAGCTGTCCAACGTCCGGGTCTGGCCCCTTCCGGCCAGTCGGCGTTCGGCAGCTTTCTGGGGAACTTTGGCCAGTGTCACGTTTTGTTCCGTGACTGGCCGGTTTTTGGAGGAACTGCGGTCGTGATCAGAGCACGACGACCGGCAGGAGATGACCCGAACCAGTCCTGAGCATGTGCAGCGTCTTGGGGCACGCCAACGGCCGCTTTGATCACAAGCCGAACAAAGCATAGGGATCCAGCCGAGCGTGACCGCTCTCAAGCTTATTCAATTTCTCGTGGGACCAGTCGCAATTAGTATCGTTTCAAGCTCGACTTCAAGGTCAGACTGCTTTTCTGCAAATGACCTCGATAGGAATGATCCGGCCTTCCGCCACTGCCGTTGCCGTGTTCTTCATCGCTTCAGCGGCGAGGTCGCCATGGATCAACTGGACTGCACGGTGCGGTGGTTTCTGACCTTGCTCGACCATTGCGCGGCTCTTGCGACCGAATTCAAGAACGTCGTTAGTGGCATCCCGGGAATTCAGCACCGTGAAACCAATATCCTCAAGCTTGGATTGCGTCTCCTCCGGGGTAACCAGGAAACTCGCCGCTGCCGATGCAGCCCATGGCGTTGGATAGCTCACGTCTCCGTTTGAACCTTTCGCAATCTCCGAAAGGGCCAACCAAGCTCCGGGGCGCAGGACGCGGTGGATTTCTTTGAAGAATGCGTCCTTATCGGCAATATTCATCGATACGTTCATTGAATAAGCGCCGTCGAACATGGAATCTGAAAACGGCATGTTGAGCGCGTCGCCTTGCTCAATCTTCACATTATCCTGAAGACCGGTGCGCTCACTGAGCAATCGAGCAACCGCACAGAATTCGTCTGTAAGATCAATGCCTGTGACTTGGCAACCGAACCGATCTGCAAAATATCTCGCCGGCCCACCAATGCCGCTACCGACATCCAAGACATGGTGGGAGGAACCAATCTCCAACGCGGTCGCAAGCTCTTCCGTGGCCTCCAATCCACGCCCATGAAATTGGTCGTAGGGTGCGAGATCCCGGACTGTCGGTCGTTCTGGATCAACACCATCCTGACTGAGCAATTCGGCGAGCCTCTGCGCGAGATTGCCACTCGCATAGTGTTCGGAGATTTGCGGAATTTTGGACATGTTCTTTACCTAAATAAGTAACTGGTTCAGCTCACTCGGCCCAACCGGTCTCCAATGCATTTGCCCAAGTGGGCATATTGCAACTTCGAGCCAATTCGGCCATTGGCTTGGAGTCGTAGGGCACATAGCGGAACGTCACATTCCACGCTTTGGAATAGCGTTCCAGCACCGCGTAGCATGCGTCAGGTGTTCCCGTCTGGACGGCATGTTCAACGGGTTCTCGAACGACGTAGCCGGGCAACCCGACACTGCCAGGATTGACGACAAGTCTACCATCGCGCAATCGGACGATGCGCGGGATATGAGTGTGCGCGCAAAGAATTACGGACGCTTCAATTCCTTCGGCTTCTGCTTCTATATCGTCGATCGAAGTTGCATGCATCACTCCGCGATCGTCCACATTGTGCAACCAGAAAGTCGTGTCGCCACGGGGTGAGCCGTGGCACATAAATATTTCGCCTTGAAACGTCAACGTTTGCGGCTGTCTAGCCATCCACTCGAAGTGTTCGTTCTCCAACGAACAGAAATCTTTTCGTTTTGATGCCTGTGGCCCACGTACGTAGAGCTCGAGGAGACGCCTATCTTGGTCACCCTGAATTGACGGAAAATCGCGCGCCACAAGGAGTTCGGCCGTTTTCCGAGCTTCCAACGGCCCACTGACATGATCCCCCAAGTTAACAATGTCGTCGATGCCGAGACGGTCAATGTCAGCAAGCACGGCCTCAAGTGCTGCACAGTTGCCGTGGATGTCGGCGATGGCTGCAAGCTTCATCGATGATCACCGGTCGCTGCTCGACAAGAGAGGTTGAGACTCTGGGCTCAGAGCTGTCTCTGTCGCGTTTGTGCAAACACCTTATCAAGTTCTCGGCGGATGTCCGCATCTGGACAACTGGTCTTCCCCCGTTTTCGTGGACACCTAGAATAGGCGCATTGTGCGCTGTGAGGTGTTTTATGACGAAGTCGAGGCGATACAAGCGTTTCAGTTCTGAGTTCAAACGCGAGGCGATCATGCGTGCCAGTGAGGAAGGTATGACGGACAAGGCCGTATGCGATGAACTAGGAGTGAGCACACGGCAGTTGCGGCGCTGGCGCGATGAGCTGGCGCTGCTCGGCAAAGATGCCTTCCCTGGCACGGGTGTCACGCGTGACCAGGAGCTTGAGGCGTTGAAGCGTGAACTGGCTCAGGTCAAGAAGGAACGGGATTTTTTAAAGGAAGCGGCGGCGTACTTTGCCAAGCAGTCGAAGTGAGGTATGCCTGCATTGATCGTTGCCGCGATCACTATCCCGTCCGTTTGATGTGCCGGCTGCTGGATGTTGCAGCAAGCGGGTACTATGCCTGGCGCAGCCGTGCTGAACCCAAACGCGTGCAGCGCGATCGTGAGCTTCTGGACAAGATCAGATCATTCCACAGGGCGAGCAAGGGCGTTTATGGCAGCCCG
>JBPCVZ010000015.1:0-3146 GCA_051010015.1 Hyphomicrobiaceae bacterium | reverse complement strand
GGGCGCAGCTTCATGTTCTCGGCCAGCAGCGGCAGCAAGTGCGCCTGAATGTCGGGAACCTCCAGATCCGGCTCACTGCGCACGAACCCGGCCGCTTCCTGGGGAAACACGGTCGCCGGTCCGCTGCCCCAGAGGAGCGCGCGTGCTGTCTCCGCGAGAAAGCGATCGAAGACCAACAGACCGAAAACCGTGACCGGGCGGGTACAGGCGTGTTGGACCGACAGATCGAGGTGATCCTGCAAATTCCGGCCAACGCCCGCAAGGTCTGCGCGAACCGGGATATCGTGCTCGCCCAACGCCTGGGCAGGGCCGATACCGGACAGCATCAGAAGCTGAGGCGAGTTGACCGCGCCGCCGGAGAGGATGACCTCCCGTTCCGCTCTTGCGCGCTGGTCGCTGCCGCGGCGGCGATAGGCGACACCCGAGGCCTTGGTTCCCTCGAACAGGATTTCCGTTGCATGGGCGCCGGTCAACACCGTCAGGTTTTCGCGCCCTCTGACCGGATCCAGGAAGGCACGAGCCGAACTCCATCTATGGCCATCCTTGATGTTGAAGTGATAGCGGCCAAAGCCTTCCTGGGATTCACCGTTGAAATCGTCGGTCAGCGGGTAGCCCGCCTGGCGGCCCGCCTCGATATAGGCGGTGAGGATCGGGTTGTCCGAGCGCGGACCGCGCACGCGGAGCTCGCCACCGCCGCCGTGGTAAGCGCTGGCGCCGTCTTCGTGATCCTCGCCACGCTTGAAGTAGGGCAGAACGTCACGGTAGCTCCAGCCGCGACAGCCGAGCTGGGCCCAGTTGTCAAAGTCGGACGGGTGACCGCGGACATAGAGCATGCCGGCGACCATCGAGCAGCCACCGAGAACCTTGGCCCGCGGCCAATCCACACGGCGCCCCGCCATCCCGTCCTGGGGCACAGTTTCGTAGTTCCAGTCGGCAAAGTGATTGCGGCTGAGCTTGCCCGCGATCAAGGGAACCCGATAGAGAGGATTGCGGCCGCTACCGCCGGCCTCGAGCAGCAGGACGCGAAGCCCCGGATCCGCGCTCAGCCGGTTGGCAAGGATACACCCTGCCGAGCCACCACCGACAATGATGTAGTCGTAGATCTTCGCCACCATGTCATGCGTCCTCGGTGTCCGTGATACTTGAGACGCCTAAGGCGCCGGCCCGGCCGGGAGGATGCCGTCAAAGGCCGGTCTGCCCGCCATCGACGAAGACACAGGTGCCCGTCATGAAAGAGGCTTCGTCCGAAGCCAGAAACACGATGACGTTGGCGACTTCGACCGGCGTTCCTGGACGATCGAGCATCGTGTCGGAGCCAAAGATCGTCTTGTACTCATCGAATGATTGGCCGAATTCGTTGGCGCGAACTTCATGAAAATCGGTGAAGATCGGGCCGGGGCCGACGGCCATGACGCGGACGTTGTCTTTGGCATGATCGCGCGCAATGCTGCGCGTCATGCCGAGAATGGCGGCTTTGGTGGTGTCGTATTGGAGGCACTTTTCACCGGCGACGAGCGAGCGCACGGACGCGACGTTTATGATCGCGCCGCCACCGCTATCGCGCATCGCCGGGATGGCGGCCTTGGCGCAAAACGCGTAGCCTTTCAGGTTGATACCCAATACCCGATCCCAGCTTGCCTCGCTGGCCTCGGTCACGTCTTCGTAGTTTCGCACGGCCGCGTTGTTGACCAGGACATCGAGTTTGCCATAGCGCGCCACGGTCTCGGCGATGAACGCGGCGGTCTCGGCTTCGTTGGCGACGTCAGCCTGAGTGAAGAACGCATCTTCTGTGCCGAGTTCCTTTGCAAAGGCATTGCCCTTCTTGGCATCGCTGTCGCAAAACGCAACCTTTGCCCCCTCCTCGAGGAACCGACGAACCGATGCGCCACCGATACCTCCTGCACCGCCGGTAAGCGCGACCACCTTGCCTTGCATCCTTGGCATATCTGTTCTCCTAAACTCTCACTGTTCGGCGTAGTTGCAATTGTGCTGGCCCTTATCGGGTGTCGAGGTCGAATGGCTTACCGGTGGCACGAAGCACACGCCGCGCCATCGAAAACACTCCTTTATTACCGCTCGATGAGAAGAGCCCACAAGGTAATGGGACCGGGCAGCCCGTTGGTCCGAATACCCTTGGCTTTCTGGAACTTGATGATCGCGGCCTGCGTGCGCTTATCGAAGCGACCGTGCGCGGCACCATCGTAGTGACCGAGCGACTTGAGCTTCAATTGAGCCCGGCGAATCGTATCGGGATAAACCAGGGCGCGATCTTCGCCCATCTCCAGGATCTTCTTTTCCTGCGCATGGGCCAGGGTCTGATCAGCCATAGCCGTCACCACGGCACGCAGTTCGGCAAAAAAGTAGCTGTCCGGCGCCTTGGTGCAGGCGCGTCGCACAACTTCCGCCAGGAGTTCTGTGCTTTGCCAAGGTGCTCGGTCGAAGGTGCCGGACGACATTTCGTTGAGGCCGCTGATGTAGCCATCGATCCAGCCAAAATAGACATGTGCCCGTGGGCCCTTTTCGGCATACGCGGCCACGAACGACTTGCAGGTGGTCAATCCGGCACCGCGCAGTGCGTGCTTGGCCGAAGAGTCCGCCGCATGAGCGGGTACGTAGCAAAATACGATCAATGCCAAAGGCAGTATCCATGCTGACATGCTGAGCCGCATTCCAGTGCTCCTCGACGAAAAAGATTACGCATCACGCCACACTAGACCGCCGTGCGGCAAGTTGGAACCATTCCACAGGGACTGGTTTGACCACCACAAGGAAATGCCGGCTCCCATCGTGCCGCCCGCAACAAGTCCCAAATAAGCCGTTGTCGTGCCAACGATCACCTTGTTGGCGAGGCGTCTCACGCGGCAGACAAGAGTGAAATCAATCGGATATTGGATCGATTACCCTAAGTGAGAGACTTGACGCCTAGTCGCGAAGTCCTCGAAGATCGGACAGGGTCAAGCGGTCACGTTGCCGCAATGGGAGGAAGCGCATGCAGTTCCTGGCAGGGATCATCGCGGCTTTGGACTGGATCAACAATAAGATCTTGTCCGTATGCAAGCTGCTCACGACTGTTCTTGTCGGCGTCATTGCCCTCAACGTTTTCGTCGGTGTGTTCTGGCGCTACGTCTTGAACGACTCACTGGCAT
>JBPCVZ010000014.1:0-11500 GCA_051010015.1 Hyphomicrobiaceae bacterium | reverse complement strand
CATCGATGCCGAGTTCCTTGCCGGTCTTCGCCTTCGGGATCGGCTTCATGCGATCCGTGCCGAGCACGATCAACGGGCAGATGTCACCGGCTTCGACCTGCGATGCGGCTTCCGACAGGTTGAGCGTGCCGACATCGACAGCGCCGGCCACAAGCTGCGTCGCGACTTCGCCGCCGCCCTTGAAGGGAACGATGGTCGGCTGCATCAAACCGCCCTTCTTGGCGAAGATGTAAGCGGTGATGTGGTCGATTCCGCCAACGTTGGTGGTACCGAACTTGAGCTTGGCTTTTTTCATGCCCGCGATGAGCTCTTCGCCCGTCTTGTATTTGCTCTTCTTGCAGTTGACCATCAGGATCTGCGGATCATTGGTGCCGCGCGCGATCGGCGCCATCTCATCGACCTTGAGGTTGGTCTTGCCCTTGGCCATCGTGATGGCGTGACCGATCGTGTAGGTCATGATGGTGTGGCCATCGGCCGGGCGCGACTTGAAATAGTTCATCGCAGCCGCGCCGTTGCCGCCGCGCTTGTTGACGACGACCATATCGGCCTTGAGGACACGGCGCCCGCGCAGCATCATCATGCGCGAGTTGACGTCGGTGCCGCCGCCGGCGCCGGCGTGCGTGATCACTTCGATCGTCTTCGACGGGAACTTGTCCGCAGCGACGGCCGTCAAGGCCATGGCCGAAACACCCGCGGTCAGCGTCAAACCGAATTTCAGAAGTTTCATCAAAAGTCCTCCCTGGGGTTCATTCATTCTACCGCACCGCACGTTGCTGACGGTCCGGCGTCGTCAAAATAGTCTTGCATACTGTATACAGTTTGTCGTTTGATACTCTGATCATGCGCGGGGTCGAATTGTCAAGCAATCGCAAGCGTACCGTAGCCAATGTCAGCTCCCCAATTCTCGTCGTCCATTTTCGTCGTCGGGGGGCATCGGATTGAACCGTTATGAGCGGACCGCACGTGCTGGATAATACGATCGAGCGGCGAACCTTACACGATGAAGTCGTCGAGCGCATGCGGGACATGGTCATCGAGGGGCAACTCGCGGCCGAAACCCGGATCAACGAATCCGAGTTGTGTCAGCGCCTTGGCGTGTCGCGCACCCCCGTACGCGAGGCGATCAAGACGCTTGCCAGCGAGGGATTGATCGAGTTGGTGCGCAACAAGAGCGCAATCGTCAAGCGCCTGGGAATCGATGAGATCATCGACATGCTCGAAGCGGTTGCGGTGCTCGAACTCTATGCCGCGCGCGCCGGCGTCGAGCGCGGCAGTGATGACGAAATCAGAAACATTGTCGCAATGCATAAATCCATGCGCGACTGTTTCAAGGACCGCGATCGGCTGGCATACTACAAGCTCAACCAATCCATCCATGCGGCAATCGTCGCCCTTGCCCACAACCAGACGATCATCGCCGCCCATGAAACGCTGCAGATGCGGCTCCGGCGCATCCGCTATATCGGCAATGAGCGGCCGCAGTCCTGGTCCGGCGCGATGCGCGAACACGAAGCCATGATGAAGGCTCTCAAGAAGCGCGATGGCGATAAGCTGTGCGCGGCCATCGAAGAGCATCTCGCGCACACCCGCGAACGCGTTGTCAGCTTCCTGCAGGACACAGCCCAGGATAACGTAGCAATCGAAAATGACTGACACGAATGGAGACAAGAACATGAAACCTGTTTGCCTGGTTATCGGCGCTGGTGCCGGCATTGGCGGCAACGTCGGCAAGCGTTTCGCGCAAGGCGGCTATCACGTCGTCTTGTGTCGCAGGACGGACCAGGAAGGCCTCGATCGGCTCGTGCAGGACATCGAGGCAGACGGCGGGACAGCGAGCGGATTCCTGCTCAACGCCATCGAGCCCGACAGCATCGAACAGCGCATCGCCGCGGTTGAAGCGGAGATCGGACCAATCGAGGTGCTGGTCTTCAATCTCGGCGCCCAGATCGGCAACCGCACGCTCGGCGAAACGAACTACAAGGCGTTCGAGCGCTGCTGGCAGCTTGCGACGTTCGGCCTGTTTCGTGCCGCCTCCGCGGTGTGCCCGGCGATGGCGGAACGCGGCAAGGGCACCTTGCTGGTGACGTCCGCGACCGCCGCCGTTCGTGGCAATGCACGACAACACGCACATGCCGCGGCGATGGGCGGCCGGCGCATGCTCTGCCAGTCGCTCAATGCCGAATTTTCCGGCCAAGGCATCCACGTCGCCCACATCCTGATCGATGGCTCGGTTGACGCCCCGGACACACTGGGCCGGATGCTTGGGCCCGAAAAATTTCGCGAATTGCGCGAAACGCGCGGCATGGAGCACGATGGGCTGGTTCTCCCGGAAAAGGTGGCCGAGACATACTTCCATGTTGCCCAGCAGCACAGGTCCGCCTGGACGCATGAACTCGACCTGCGCGCGTTCTCCGACCTCGCCTGGTGGAACCACTGACGGTTCGGCTACCGCCAACGCCGCGTTAGTGCCGCAAGACGGAGCTGGGTGCGCCGTCACGTTCGCTTGTTCCACGGCGCCGAAGTGGGAACATTACAAAAATAATCGACGTGTGGCCTAGTTCACTGTCGCACCCTGCCGATTTGGGTTTGATCCGACTTACAGAACGCACATCGCACCGCCGATGACGCAATGCAACGGATCAACACGGACCCAACGGAGACACATCATGCCACTCAACAAGCACTTCATCATCCGCGCCAAAACCCAGCTGAAAACCCTGCACACCGAGCTCAAAAACCTCGAGAAGGCGGCTGCCTGCGACACGTCGAAATCGCAACTGCAAAAACTGCACGCCGAACTGCAGCGTTTCGGTGCCGCGATCGACGCCATCGCCAAGGGCATCAAGAGCCGTGGTCAAGCGTCGGCCAACCAGGTCAAGGCGGATGCCGAAAGCCACGGGCTGGCACTCGAGACGGTCATCGCTGCCTACCGCGAGATGCTGAGCGCCAGCCCCGCCCATGCATAACCTGCATATCGAAAGATCAGAATTTCGACGACGTATCGGTTAGCCCTTACCTACGAAAGTGGTTCGGGCTCGCCGGCAATGTTCATCATCACATCGTTCCATATCGAGTCCCCCGATCGGGCGCGCGATATCCGCTCGCTCAACGTTGATTTAATCCTCGATCCTGGCGCACACTATTCTCTTGCGCAGGCAGTTGGGGAGAATCGTCACCATGGCGGCAATTGACTTCTTTGATCAGGGATGGCGGAAAAATCCGGATGGCGCAGCCTACGTGCTCGGCGAGCGCGCCTATACCTTCCAGGAAATCCGTGACCTGTCCTGCCAAATCTCCCATGCCTTGATCGCGACGGGCTCCGCACCGGAAACCAAGGTCGCCGTCTGGTCGCTCAACGACCCCATCGCCTGGACGTGCGTGCTCGCCACCTGGCGCGGCGGCATGACGTGGGTGCCGGTCAACCCGCGCAGCTCGAGCGACGACAATGCGCATATTCTCGACGCGTTCGATTGCGAGATTCTGTTCTTCCAACGCGGCTTTGCCGAAGTGATCGACGCCATCCGCCCGCAACTGCCCAAACTCAAGCATGCGATCTGCCTCGAAGAGGCGCTCGCTGGCACGCGATCACTGCAACAATTCATCGACGGCCATCCGACAACGCCGCCGGTCGTCGACCACGGCATGGACGATGTCGTCATGCTCGGTCCCACGGGCGGCACCACCGGCCTTCCGAAAGGTGTGATGAACACCAACCGCAATATCGCGACCTTCTTCGCGCAGTGGTCGATGACCGCGAGCTACCGGCCGGACGACCCCGTCGTCAACCTGGCCGCCGCGCCGATGACGCACACCGCCGGCAACGTGTCGCTGCCGGCGACCGCGCGCGGCGGCACAGTGGTCATTCTGGAAAAACCCGACCCGGCCGCGATACTTGAAGCGATCGAACAGCGCCGCGTAACCGAACTGTTTCTGCCACCAACTGTCATATACATGCTGCTCGACTATCCTGGCGTCGAGCAACGCGATTTTTCCTCCCTGCGCTACTTCATGTACGGCGCAGCGCCGATGTCCCTGGAGAAACTCCGCCAGGCGATCGACGTTTTCGGCCCCGTCATGATGGAAGGCTACGGCCAAATGGAAGCCTTCGCCTCGATCGCCTATTTGGCGCCCGAGGAACACTTCGTCGACGGGCACCTGGCACCGGATGGCCAATTGTCATCCTGTGGCCGGCCGGCGGCGCTGACCAACGTCATGATCAGCGATGAAGCCAACCAGGCGCTCCCACCCGGCCAATCCGGTGAGATCTGCGTCAGGGGCGATATTGTCATGAAGGGCTACTACAAGGCGCCCGACAAGACGGCGGAGACGATCATCGATGGCTGGCTGCACACCGGCGATATCGGCCACCTCGATGATCGGGGCTACCTGCACCTCACCGATCGCAAGAAAGACATGATCATTTCCGGCGGCTTCAACGTTTATCCGAGCGAAGTCGAACAGGTCATCTGGAGCCACCCGGCAGTCCTGGATTGCGCAGTGATCGGTGTCCCCGACGACAAGTGGGGCGAGGCCGTCAAGGCCGTCGTCGAATTGAATAGCGGCATGCAGGTCGAGGCCGCGGAACTGCTCGCCCTATGTCGCGAACGCCTCGGCGGAGTGAAGACGCCAAAGAGCATCGACTTTGTCGATCAACTGCCACGCAGCGCCAACGGCAAGGTTCTCAAGAAGGCCCTACGGCAACCAGGTCAAACCATTGCTGCACAAAGATATTATAAGCGCTCATAGGCACGCCAGATCTCTGGTACAGCGATCAACCGTTCAGCCCTGCCCTCTTCGGGGGGCTCTTTCTTGCTGCTCCACAGATCAATTATCAAAGTTGTACTCGTAGACCGAGAGTGTCGGAGCTAACAGTTTGGGCTTTTCGTGGCGGCGAGACTTGCCTTCGAAGTGTGCGCCCTCAAACAAGTTCAACGTTGTATGATATATGTCGCCATCGATATCTGCCCCCGCTTCAAGAATGAGATCGTCAGCGAATATGTTTCCCGTTACTTGTCCAGCCACGCTCGCTTTTGTAGCGATGATATCGCCAGTCACCATGGCTTGCTGAGTGACAACTACTTCGGGAGCGAGTATGCCCCCGTCAACGAAACCCAGTACGTAAACCGGCCCACCTGACTTGACCGTTCCCCAAATTCGTACGTCGGGGCCCACCACGAATGTATTGTCTAGCATCTCAGCGCCTACAACTGATGACAACTTCGAGTACGACGCAGCCGCCGCAGAATAAGGTCCGTCAGCTCGGACACGGTAGGCGGCGAAAAAGACGCCGTTGACCTTTCGCGGGGTTGCTCTTCGATCAACAGCGTCTCACTCCCACCCCATCCGCGCGCGCCCCCAGTCGACGGATAGCGACTAATCTGAGGACGTCTCATTGGAGTTGTCCACAGGCAAAGCACAACTAGATCGTCTCAAAAGCTTGTGTGTGCTTTTCGTGTACCAGATCAGTGTTTGGCGATCCTAGGTCGCTAAATCTCATTCACGCGAATACAGACGATTTCTTATCGGCAGCTCGCCCGGATTGTAGGGCCGTGGTGTCGAAACGAGATGAAACGTTTCAGAATTCAATCGACGGGTGTGTGCGGAGACGTTCGCAGCGTTGCCGCCCGCGCGGTAGAGTCTTCACGATCGTGCAGGCACGAAACCACAAGACACGCCGGCGCCGCGCTTGACACCATCGCCCAGCTTATCGAGCTCGTTGCCGAGAAGGTTTTTGAGGGCATGGATGATGAACTGGCGGAGTTGGTGCAGGGCCGCCATGGTTGTGGAGGCCCTGAAAAGAAGCGCAACTATAGTCCTTGGCGCCCGGCCGATCGGCGCACCAGGCACGGCCTGACCGCATGCGCCGCCGCAGCCTCTCGGTCACCTATCCGCGAAGCAGCTGGCCATAGCCCGGTATCGGCGCGCGCACCCCGGCCAGCCGCAGGCAGTGCCACATGCTGACCTGATTGGCCGTCAGCACCGGGCGCTGCAGGTCCTGCTCGAGGGCATCGATGATACCGACGCAGCGAAAACCCGTGCCGGCGATCACGACACCGTCGGCATCGGCCGGACAGGACGCTCGGATCTGCTGGTAGAGCGGCTCGATCTCCTGCGCAAAACCGAGGCCTTGCGGGTACATGTCGCCCGGTGGCACGTTGCGCCAGTTCGGCCCCGGATCGTATTGCAGGTGGCCGGCAAGGTCGCAGCCGTGGTCGGCAAAGTACTGGACACCCGACGCGATGATCGTTGCGTTGAACCAGGGCGGCAGGACCAGGAACGGCGCCTTAATGTTCGACGCCTTCATCGCCGCGAGGCAGTCGAGGCCGTTCGTCGTGACGTGAACGCCGCTGCCAACGATATCGGACAGCTTGGCGATGACAGCTTCGTCCCAGCCCTTGCCGCCGGCGAAACTGCTCGAACTGTGGCCGATGACCACCGCGGAAAGGCGCATGCCGGCGAACTGCCGCGCGCCCTTGGCAACATCATCGGCAAGCTCGACGGATGTGCCATCTTGTGTCCATGGCGCCCAGGGCGCCTTCGCGGTTACGCGCGCGGCATGTAAGGAGACATGTGGCGGCGCCATCGCCCAGCATTCCGCTTCCGGCACCGCTTCGACGCCGACGATGAACATGCCGATACGCGCCTGCCAACCCCAGTTGTCACGCTGTGCCATGCTTGAAAGTCGCTCCTTTGGAGGCGCCTACGCGTTCAGTCTTTGGCATCCGGAAACCATGAAAACTCGATCATCAAGCACTCTTCGTCGGTGCGCACCGGGCCGTGCATGAAGCCCGGTTCACGGCAGGCGAAGGCCGGCGCCGTCACGCGCTTCTCACCGGTCTCCGGGGTGCCCTCGATCATGCTGCCCGAGATAATGTAGATTTCTTCCCAGTAGGGATGCGCATGCGCAGCCGGTGTCTGGACGCCGGGCTCAAGGCGCAGCAATCGTGTGCGTTTGCCAGTACCTGCCGCCGGATCGAGATCGTTCGACAGGATCTTTTCCGATATGCCAGCGACCTTGCCCTCGTATTCCTTGAAACCCTGATCGAGATCGAGGTTCTCGAAAACCATGTTGGATCGCATACGATGTGTTCCTTGCTCGGTTGGCTCGAAGGGTCTAATCGGGGATCTCGATGGTCAGCAACGGACCATGCTGTTGCGCACCATAAATGTCCGTGTCGCCGGGTGACCCCGAGGGATACAGGCGCGGAATGGTGATCTTGATCGCATAGGCGACATCATAGGGAATGATCGCCACCTCGTTGTGCGAGATCCCATAAAGCTCGGCGATCAGTTCGGGCGTGATGACGCCACTATCGCGCACCTTTGCGTAGGTCGCCTCATCATCGAACATCACGTCGAGTGTACACAAAAGCGCACCGGCGTTCTTCGAACGCAGCACCGATGTCAGTTCGGCAAGCGTTGCCATCTCCCACCCCTTCTAAACGTCTACCATTTCGATCGGGAAGGGCTCGAGCGGATCCTCGATCTCCATGAGATGCCAGGCGAAGAACTCGTACGTGCGCCCGACCGGCATGTCCGACGGCGAGAACGGAATGGCGAGATTGCCCGAGATGCATTTGCGGCCGGGAAAGTCGGTGTGCAGCAGCGCATAACGGACCTTCGCCATGATCGCCTTGCTGGTGTCCTCGTCGTCGGCCAGCACATCGGCGAGAATACCGAGTTCATGCGACGTGATCTGCTTGACCGGCTCGCGCGCACCCATCGTGGCATCCTTGCCGTAGAGGCGGATATTGAGCTGATAAGAGTCCTGCGCAATACCCAGCGCACTGGCCTCTCTCGCAACCCGCTCGTGACACAAGGAGACGAATTCATCGATCACGGAGATCAGCGTCGGATCCCGTGTGCCAGCAATGAAGACGGTGCGAAAGCCGGACTCCCGCACACCCTCCAGCTTGACGGTGTAGCGATTGGATTTTTCGAAGCGGCTGCCGGCGACGCGCACGGTGCGCCGATCGATCTGCTCGTAGGTCGAATGCGTCGTGTTGAGAGTGCCGGCCGGTTCCTCCAGCAGGTAGGGACTGGGGTTTTCATAGAGCGTATGCGCGGCGATCTTAGTGCGCGTGCAAATCTTGTCGGGATGCGCCGGCTCGACCGTGAAGTGATCGTCATGCAGGCGGCCGATGACACAGTCCTGGCCTGTCCGCGGCGTCACGACCTGCCCGGCGCATTCGATGATCTTGGCGAGGTGCCAGACGAGGCCCGGATCATAGCCGCGCATCAGTGGAATGGCAGAGAACAGCGCCGCATCGCTGGCACGTCCGGCGATAACGACCTGCGCGCCATCGTTGAGCGCTCTTTGGAAGGGCTCGACGCCCATCATCGCAACCGTGCGATGACTGCCGTCGATCGCATCATCGGTCAGGTCATCGATCGGGCCGAGTGGTTCGATCTTGCCATCGCGGTTCTTCGCTTTGAGATAGGCCTTGTCCTGCTCGGCCTGGATCACCGCCATCTTGAAATTGAGGCCTTTTTCATCGGCAATCTCTTCGATGATGTCGCGCACCAACTGCACCTGCGGTGAACCGCCGCCGCCACCGGCTGATCCGATCAACATTGGGATATTGTGTTCGACCGCCGCCTCGAGCATCAGCGACAAATCACGCTTGATCGCTGCCTGGGAAACGAACGGCACCCCCTCGCCCAGATAGTGCGGCCCCGGGTCCATCGATCCGGCGTCGGCGGCGATGAAGTCCATACCTTGCGCGATACCGTTGCGAAACGCCTCCTCCGTATAGCCGTAGCCGACCATTCCCGTTGCCGCCATCAATTTCAGCTCAGCCATGCTTTCCGCCTTCTGCTCATCCATCCGCGCGTGGTCGGACGACCCTCGAACCATAAGCTGCCATGATGGCGCGGCTTGCCAAGATTGACAATCAGGCACGCCCATTGATCAGCCGAACGACGCATTGACCTTCTGGGGGAGGGAACGCGTGCCCTGATGACACATGCGCCGGACGCGGCAGGCGACCATCAACCGATGTCTCCTGAGCATTGCTGCATTGCAAAAAACCGCCTAGCATGCAGCGCACGTTGCTGGTTGCGCAGCCGTTCTGAGCGATCCACTCCGCACAATGTGAATTTTCTCCTGATGACATTGGCGCCCAACAGTCTAAACTCGGCGCCCATTCCTGGCGCGATCCCGTCACAAAACGGGCGCAGTCGCGGCGCCAAGCTCTTGCATCCGAGCCTTCCGACGAATAGCCCATGAGGTAGCGACTTCATAATGACCGGTACCGGCATACTGCTGACGACGCTTGGCGGAATCACGCTGCTGCTTTGGGGCTGCCGCATGGTTCGCACCGGCGTTACGCGGGCCTATGGTGCCGATCTCCAGCAGATGATCGCGCGCTGGTCGGACAACCGCGCCAAGGCTCTTGGCGTCGGCGTCGCCGTCGGCACCGCGTTGCAAAGCTCGACCGCGACGGCATTGTTGCTCACGGGATTTGTCGGACAGGAAGCGATCACGGTTGCAACGGCGCTCGCCATCCTGCTCGGCGCCGACTTCGGCGCGGCGCTGGCCGCGGCAATGTTCTCGTCCGGCATTTCGCAGATCTGGCCGATCGTCGGCTTCGTCGGCTACCTGGTGCATGCCAATTTCGATGGCCGCAGCATCGTGCTCAAGAATTTCGGGCGCATCCTGATCGGGCTCGGGCTGCTGCTGTTTGGCCTGCAAACCATCGGTGGCTCGGCCGCAAGCCTGGCGCAAAGCACCATCGTCGCCGGCGCGATCGAGGCGATCGCGCAGGAACCCCTGCTCGCGATATTGATCGGCGCCGCGATCACCTGGCTGGCGCATTCAAGCCTGGCGATTGTTCTCCTGCTGATCGCGCTCGCAACCGGCGGCAGCATTTCACCGGAAGCGCTTTATCCGGTTCTGCTTGGCATCAATGTCGGTGCCGCGTTGCCGGCCATTTCGGCAACCATGACCGAAACGGCAACAGTGCGACGCGTGCCGCTTGGCAACCTCATCTTCCGTCTTGCCGGCGCGATCGCCGCACTGCCCCTACTGCCACTGATCGCTGACGCCCTGACGGCTCTCGAAATCGCGCCGGCAGCACGCATTATCGTGCTGCATCTCGCCTTCAATGCCGCGCTGTGCATGTGCTTTATTCTTCTGATTGAGCCGGTCGCGGACATTACACGGCGCATCCTGCCGGAACACGCCCACAACGCCTCACCGTTCGGGCCGAAATTCCTCGATGAGAAATTGCTGGCGACACCGTCCGCCGCGCTTGGCGCGGCGACACGAGAAACGTTGCGTATGGGCGAGTTGGTCGAGCGCATGCTGAGCCAGTCGATCGACGTCCTCCAGTCCAACGAACCCGCGCTTCAGGCCGAAGTCTCTGCCATGGATGACAAGGTCGATCGCCTGAACGAAGCTATCAAACTCTACCTCACGAAACTGATGCGCGGAGAACTCAGCGATGAGGAGAGCCAGCGCGCCGTCGACACCATCATGTTCACGACGAACCTCGAACACGTCGGCGATATCGTCGACAACAACCTGATGGACCTCGCAGAGAAGAAGCGCGAGATACAGGTTCATTTTTCCGGGCAGGGCATGGCCGAACTGCGCACGATGCACGCCCGCATTCTCGATACGATGCACCTGTCGTTCAATGTCTTCGTCAACCAGCAGGCCGACAGCGCGCGACAGCTGATTGCACGCAAGACCGAACTGCGCTCGCTCGAACTGGAAGGCACCGAAAGCCATATCGACCGGCTGACTTCCGGGCGGCCGGAAAGCGTTGCGACCAGCGCCATCCATCTTGACGTAATGCGCGATTTCAAGCGGATCAACTCGCACCTGACATCGGTTGCCTATCCGGTTCTCGAACGCGCCGGTCAACTGCGCAACACACGGCTCAAGAAGGTGAAGGTCGCCAAACCGAGCGGCTCCGCCGAACCGGCAGCGCGATGACACCGCCTCGATTGTCGGCCTCGCGATCGCCCCTCCTGCGCACCAACTGTACGCCGAGCACATGACCATCAACGACCGTTCCGACGACCGTCCTGGCGGCGAATTCGACGCCGTCATGTTCGACCTGCTGACCGCCCTGATCGACTCGTGGACGCTTTGGAACGATGCCGCCGGCTCACCCGAGGATGGCCGGCGCTGGCGCGCGGCATACCTCGAACTGACCTATGGCGCCGGGCCCTATCGCGACTACGAAACGATCGTCGCCGAAGCGGCAGACGTCGCTGGGATTGCGCCGCAATGCGTCGCGGCGCTGTCCAGGCGGTGGCCGGAACTGACGCCGTGGCCGGAGGCCGCCGCGACGCTCGCAGCCCTCGCCCGGCGCGCGAAGCTGGCGGTCGTGACGAACTGCTCGATCCAGTTGGGACGGGCGGCAGCGCGACGCGTCTATCCGCGTTTCGACGTCGTCATGACGGCCGAGGAAGCCGGCTTCTACAAGCCGCGCCGTGCGCCCTATGCCAAAACGCTGGAAATGCTCGGCACCACTCCGCAGCGCACGTT
>JBPCVZ010000013.1:0-35040 GCA_051010015.1 Hyphomicrobiaceae bacterium | reverse complement strand
CTGTTCGCCGTTTAAAGTGGTACGCGAGCTGGGTTCAGAACGTCGTGAGACAGTTCGGTCCCTATCTGCCGTGGGTGTAGGAGTATTGAGAGGATCTGTCCTTAGTACGAGAGGACCGGGATGGACGCACCTCTGGTGGACCTGTTGTGGCGCCAGCCGCATTGCAGGGTAGCTACGTGCGGAAGGGATAACCGCTGAAGGCATCTAAGCGGGAAACCCACCTCGAAACGAGTACTCCCTGAGAGTCGTGGTAGACCACCACGTTGATAGGCCGGGTGTGGAAGTGCAGCAATGCATGCAGCTTACCGGTACTAATAACTCGATCGGCTTGAACGCTCTCATTAAGCAATGCTGATTTGAATCGGCATGAACAAGCCAACACACACGCACAAGATCAGAAAATTTGTTTCACTGCTTCGTCTACCTGGTGGCTATGGCGGAGTGGCTGCACCCGATCCCATTCCGAACTCGGTCGTGAAACGCTCCAGCGCCGATGGTACTTCGTCTTAAGACGCGGGAGAG
The DNA here is from genome assembly GCA_051010015.1 of Hyphomicrobiaceae bacterium. Taxonomy (GTDB): domain Bacteria; phylum Pseudomonadota; class Alphaproteobacteria; order Rhizobiales; family Hyphomicrobiaceae; genus CAJQQK01. The sequence goes on along the minus strand of JBPCVZ010000013.1, from coordinate 34,518 downwards.
TAGGTCGTTGCCAGGTATACCAAGCAGTGAAACACGGCATTGTCCGACGTAGGACAATCTGATCAAAGACACTCTCCTTTCGAATGTTTTCGCAAACGCCCCACGTGCCCTGCACGTGGGGCGTTTTTGCGTTTGGATTCAATTGCTTAGAAATGCAATGAGCTATTGGCTTAGAGCCTGTCGCATCCAGTCGGATTCAACATCAACGGCGGGACCGCGGCCCGGCCCCGCGTGCGAAGCACGCAAATCGCACAGTGGGCGCCGCCCGCAGCGTGCAACGCACGCTAACATTTTATGCGACACGCTTGCCCCGCTTCAACCGACTTACAATCCGCCGCGTTGCGGCCTGTTTCATCTCGGGCAACGACGCGATATCGGCCGCCAGTCGATCACGTTCGTCGCGTGAACGCCCAGCATCATAGAGCTGCACGGCAAAGCCAAGCGCGGTGCGCTGCGCATTCGACGCTTCCAAGTCCGTGTTCAAGTCGTCACCGAGTTCCCATAGGCCCGGGTGAAACGCATGCGTCACCTTATCCTGCGTATTGGCGATCGGGTACAGCAGGCGGCCCGGCGCTGAGACGTTCTTGATTACCGTATCGGGAACCAGATGCAGCCAATCCTGGTGTTGCTGCCAGCGCCATGTGTTCGGGCTGTTGTGCGTGCGCACCCGCAGGCCGATGATGCGCAGACGTCGTTGCACCGCGTTCCAGTCGGCGCCCTGGCGTTCGGCCTGGAGTTCGAGCAATTCGACAAAGTTCTGCATTGTCCCGCCATGCGCGACGAAGTCGACCAGCGCCAGCGCTGCCGGCGCGCGGGCGATCGTCGCAGCGTCGAGGTTGGTCTCGGTCAAATAGGCAAAGAAGCCCTCCAGTTGCGCCGGTGCCAGTGACCTTACACCTGCTTCACCGGCCCACCGCAGCGAGAACTGTACAAGGTGCAGGGCTGGCGCGTCGTCGATCTCGGCGAAGGCGCCACTCAGGTAATCGAACAGGTTCTCCGGCGTGCGGCCAATGAACGCGAGGTCGGCGTCGTCACCGAAGGCCAACACGCGTGCCGCCACCCGGCGCAGATCGGACAGGAAACCATCGTGGTTCAGGTTGCGGCTCGGAATGTCGGCGATCAGACTGCCGAGTTGCTCGCGCCTGGCGATGTTCCATCGAAACGGCTGCATGGTCGGGGCACCTCGTTCTGCCGACAGCCTATCGCCGTCCGCCGTCTTTGTCTGCAACCGTTGATTGCTCAAAATGCTGGCGCTACGGCTTCGTCGGGGTATGCTGGTGCGTGGCAAGCCGCAACTCAGGAGCTTTCGATGACCACGCCGATCGACCTTGCCTCCCAGGACGTCTTCGACATCATACACACGACGCGAACGATGCGCCGCCTCAAGCCGGATCCGGTGCCGGACGACATGATCGTCAAGATCCTCGAAGCCGGTATCAAGGCGCCGAACGGCGGCAACAACCAGACGTGGCACTTCGTCGTCGTCAAGGACATGGCGATCAAGAAGGCGGTGCAGGTCATCTACAAGCGAGCCTACGACGAGATCATCGGGCCGAAGTATGGCTCGAGCGCGCCGCCGCCCGGATCGGATGCGGCTAAGTACCACCGTCAGCACAAGGCGGTCGAATATCTCACCGATCACTACCACGAGGCACCGGTGTGGATTGTCGCCTGCCTCAACCACGGCGGCGGCCAGCCGGAGCGCATGTCCGGCGCCTCGATCTATCCTGCGGTGCAGAACATGCTGTTGGCCGCACGCGCCCTCGGGCTCGGCGCCAGCCTCACCACGCGCCACATGTTCTATGCCGAAGAGGCCGACAAGGCGCTTGAACTGCCGCCCGGTTATCTCTCCTACGCGATCCTGCCGATCGATTATCCGCTCGGCAATTTTGGCCCGCTCGGGCGCGGTGATCTCAAGCAATTCGTCTCGTTTGACCGGGTCGGTACGCCATGGGATGCGCTTGCGTAGCTCGCGCCTATCGGCGCGATCGGGGCCAGCCCCACGCGCGCAGCGCAGGGCTTGCGTGAATCCCTTTAGATCTTCGCAGCCGCTTCCCGCACGGCAGCAAGCCGCTCATTCTGCCGCCCGGCACTTGCTGCGGTCACCGCATCGGCCAATTCGCTGCCTGCACCGGCCGGCGAGCCGGCATCGAACGGTGGTGCCGGATTGTACTCGATGCCAAGTTGGATCTTTCTGGCGACGTCGGGTCCTGCAACCTCCGCCGCCAGTGTCAACGCGAAATCGATGCCGGCCGTCACGCCGCCGCCGGTAAAAACATTGCCGTCGCGTACAACGCGTTCCTGCACCGGGATTGCGCCAAACTCACTCAGCATGGCGTGCGACATCCAGTGCGTCGTCGCGCGCTTGCCTTTGAGCAGGCCGGCGGCGCCAAGTACAAGCGATCCGGTACACACCGACGTAATGTACTGAGCTGTTTCTGCCTGTTTGCGCAAGAACGCCAGTGTCTCCGCGTCGGTGAGAAGCGGGTTCATGCCGGCGCCACCCGGCACGCAAATGATGTCGAGCGGCGGGCAGTCGGCAAAAGTCGTAGTCGGTAGAATCTGCATGCCGCCGGCGGCTGTGATCGGCGCACGTGTCTTCCAGATCAAGTGAACCCGGGCGCTCGGGAATTTGATGAAGACCTCGTACGGCCCCGTCATGTCGAGCTGCGTGATGTCGGGGAATATGAGCAGACCGATTTCGTAGGTCCCGGATTCATCTGGCATGGCGCCCTGTCCTCATGATGCGATTTTGCACAGGATAGAGCGTCGCAGACCATGTCTCAAGCAGCGGCCGGGCGCGCCGCTCGAAAAGGGGGGGCTAGCCGCCCCAGGTCATCCCCTCGAGCCGAGCACCAATGTCCAGAACGTCTTGAACTCGGTCTTGCCGTCGTGCACCAGCGCGATACCCATGTGCTTGGCATCCTTGAGCAGCAGGTTCTTGTTGTGGCCGGGCGATTTCTTCCAGCCGGCGAAGACTTCCTTGAGGGTCGCCTGGCCGGTGCCGACATTTTCGGCAGCAAGGCGCGCCTTATAACCCGCTCGTCTAACACGATCCCAGGGGTTCGAGCCATCGGAGCCGTAATGCGAAATGCGGTCCCACTTGGCGAGATCACGCGAGTGGGCTTTGGCGGCGCGCGTTAGCTGGGCGTCGATCGTCAAGGGCTTCAAGCCGTTCTGCTTGCGATAGGCATTGATCATCGCGCGGGCGGCGGCAACGTCGAGCCGCGTTTTCTGATAGCTGCGGTCCGCGAGCGCGCCGGGCGGCGCCTTTGCCGTACTTTTCTTGGGTGCTTGATCGTTCAGCATCGCGGTGCGTTGGTTCGGTATGCGCGCTGAAGCTGTCGAAGTCGAACCGCTTCCGGAGGCTGATGCGCCCGCATAGTCGCCCAGATTGCTACCGCTTACGAAGTTTGGGTCGATCTTCGTGGCCGGGGTGCTGGTGAGATTGAGGGGAAGTGACTGGGTCCCCAGGCTACAGCCGGCAACGGCCGTAGCGGCGAGGGCCGCTAGGATTACGCGATACATACTAGAACTCCCAAAGGACCCAACTCAGGTCCGAACTATCGCTTAGGATTCACCAACTGTGTTAAGGGCGTGTTAACGCTGTTGCGCTTTGGCGTGCGTCAATCTGAAATTCTGAGCCCGTTTCCCGTGCAACCTAAGCACCGCAAAACCTTGGCACGAGTGCGGCACGGAGATGGCATCGCGTTGGCAGAGCGCTGAAAACAGGCACTTTATTGCTTCATTCCTGTCGGTAAAGGTCGTTTCCGATACCTCGTGATTGGACAAAATCGGGCAAATCACGCCAGTATCGCCATTGTTCCCGGTGATTCGCGCGTCCGGCAGTTGTCCGCTGCATCCTCTCAAGCCGTATGCTTGAGGGTGGATGCCGTCGTTATCGAGGAGTGATGTCATGAGCGGTGCCGTAAGCGCCGTCGCGATCGATGTCCAGCCGGGTGCGCCAACGGGTGTGCTCGGTGAATTGATGTTGGTGCGAATGGCGGCCGACAATGGCGCAACGCGAGCTGATTTGGTTCGCGATCTGGCACCCTTAACCTCCCACCGGCTATCGCCCTCCGAGTTGCGCACAGGGATCGACGGTGCTCTTGAGTCGCTGTCCGCTGATGAGCTGATCAGTGGCAACCGCGGGCGGTTCCGGCTGACCGATGCCGGTGATGCCTGTATCGCAGAGCGTTTGGGTGCGCGCAAACTGCCGCCGAGTTGGCAGGCGATACGTGACGCGCGATTGACAGCACTTGCGCTCGGTCTGCCGGCGGAACCCGCAATCATCAAGGCGCTCGGGCGGCCGGATGGTCTGCGTGCTTTGATCCTGCAGCGCGCCTTCGATGTCGGCGGCAAGCGGGTCCTGGGCTCGTCCCGCTTGAGGATGGCCTTGGCTGTCGTCGCGCTCGAGCGTGCGTTTGGTAATAAGATCAAGGGCGGCCTTGATGCCGGTCGAGGCCTAAGCGTTAAGGCAAGTCGGCTTCTGGCGGGGCAGCTTGCCCGTCGGCCGCGTGATTTTGGAACTGACACGCGGCTGATCGCGTCGCTTGCGGCAGAAGTGATCGGGGCCAGCCAGGGCGACCCGAACTCTTTGCGGCAAGCGATCTTGCGCCGCTACATCTCGGAGCGGCTTGGCGGCGTCCAGGTTGTTCAGGCAGCCGCTGCGGCAATTCCCGCTGCCGCGCCCATCGCCGAAGTCGCGCCCGCGCCGATTGCGCCGAAACTGCGCAAAGCATCACAGCCATTGCGTCCGGCGGCGGCAAACCGGCCTGATCTTGAGGGGTTCGCGCGAATCGTATTGGCGTGCGCAGATGCCAAGGCAGAAGGCTGGCCGGGCAACCGAAAAGCGCTGATTGCGCATGTTTGGCAGGCGATCGCCGAGGCGCAGCCCGATTGGGGGCTGAGCGACATAGAGTTCAAGAGCATGCTGGCTGAAGCGCATCGCACGGGGCATGTCATCCTCGGCTCGGCCGACATCAAGAACAAAGAGAACCTGAAAGACGTTCAGGCCTCGGCGATCGCCTACAAGAATACCGTCTGGCACTACATCCGCGTCGAAAACTAAGTTGCAAGGGTCCGGAGCCGATCCGGATGATCGATACATGACCTCTGTCGCCGAAGAGATTGGGTACCCGGACAGTTTCGCTGCCGCGTTCGAGCATTCGATCACGTGGGAGGATGATGTCTGGCAGGCCGATCCGGTCGATGTCGAAGAGGTGCATCTCAAGGCGCGTCAGAAATTCTACGATTTGCTCGACGCAGTAACATCGAACAAGAACGGTCGAGGCGCCACGCAAGCTCGGATCCTGCTGTTTCACGGCCAGTCGGGTGCCGGCAAAACGCATCTCGTGCGGGCGCTGCGCACCAAATCACACCGCGATGGCAAGGCTTATTTCGGCTATGCCCAGATGACGCCGGATGTCGGCAATTATGCCGATTACTTTCTTCGGCGCCTGATCAATTCCCTCGAAAAGCCCTACGACCCCGACGGCGACAACGAAAGTGGGCTGTCGCGGTTGACGCGGCGGTTGGTTGAAGCTGCGCTGCCGGCGGGAGAAATCGAGAAGCTGCGAGAAGGTGACCTCGGCGAAGAAGAACTGGCCCACCTCGTGCTCGATCTTGCGGACGACATTCTGATCAGCGACGCGTTTGCCGACCAGGAACTCGACGTCAACATCATTCGCGCCTTGCTCTATCTGCAGCGCTGCGATCCACGGATCGATCAGCGTGTGCGCCAATACCTGTTCGGGCGCGAGCTGAACGAGCTCAGTCACCGCTCGGTGCGCGCGCTTGACCCCAACTCCGGCGATGGCCGCGCCTTCGAGATCATCGAAGCGATCGGCAAGATCGTTTGGACGGTTGAGCAATCGGCCATGATCTTCTGCATCGACCAGGTCGAGGACCTGCGCAACTTCGAAGATCCGGAAGACCGCTTCACGAAGGCGGTTGGCAACCTCATGCAGATCGCCAATCGGGTGCCAAGCAGCATCATTATCATTTCGGTGCTGGAGGAATTCTATGGCCAGGCGCGCGCGGTGCTGCACCAGTCGTATATCGACCGCATCGAAAAGGCCGGGCCGGTTGCGCTCTACGAGAACCGGACAGCTGAAGAAGCTCGTTTGATTATCGGAAAGCGTCTGGAGCACGAGGCGCTGCAGCATTCCGATGGCCCGAGCTATCCGGATTCTGCTTCGTTTTTCGGGCCGGAGTTCTTTGAAGAGTTCGCCGGGCTGTCGACCAGGCGGCTACTAGAGCATGCGCAGAATCGCGTCCGGGCCAATGGTGACGATGAAGCACAGGCAGTTGAAGAAGATTCGCCGACCGGCTTCATTTCGACGCTGGCCTCGGCCCTCGGATTTGCGCCGGACAACGACGAGCCGGCCAACGTCAGTGTCATGCAGGTCGACTACCGTGAAATGTGGGATCGGTTCTGCAACGGTTCCGAAGCGGAAATCCCATCCGATGATCAGGAATTGCTCGATGTCTTAGGGAATACACTCACGCTTGCGTCGGCGGAATGGGGCGGCGAACTCAGCGTTACGGTCAAGCGCCCGGAGATCGCCGATGACATGCCGGTTATCGACATGCTGGTGCGGCATCCGACCGGTCACAGCTATGAGGCGCGGGTCTATCTCTGTAACCGACCGACGCAAGGCGGCGGCCTCAAGCGTCAGCTCGACAAGGTGCTGGCGACAATGCAGGGCCGTACCTGTTTCATGTTGCGTGCAAGTGATTTTCCGCCAAACAAGAAGAACCAGACCGCACAGGCCTATCGCAAGTTCCGCGATGCCGGCGGTCGGGCCGTGCTGGTGCCGATACCCGAGTGGGAGCGCATGCTGGCGATTCGCGAATTTCACATGCATCATCGCAATGATCCCGGCTTCGGCGATTGGTTCGAGAAAGTGCGCCTTGTTTCCGGGTTGATCTCTGTCATGCAACTGTTGCGGCTTGATCTGCTCGGCAAGACGATTCCAACGCTTGGCGGGACGAAATCAGCTGGACCGACAGTGCCGGCCCACGTCGCCGAACCAACCACGATGACAGCTGCACCGGCTGCCCTTGTCAGCGATTTTGAGGCGGCACCGGTTGAAGCGCTTGTGCGAGATGCGCTGGACAATGCGCCACCTCCCCCGCCAGCGAATACTGGCTCGTCCTGGGCCGATTGGACCGGCTGGAACTCGGATTTGACGCCGACGTCCGGCGTACCGGCCAACGATGACAACCTGCCCCTGCCGGTGATCCTCGATGAGGCTGGCGGCAACGAGAACAGCATTTTTGCCGGGCGTGAGAGTGATACGAGCCGCGCAGTGACACTCAACAAGAGCATCATGAAGCGCCACGCCGCCTTCCTCGGCGGCTCCGGCTCCGGTAAGACGACGATCGCGCTTAGTTTGATTGAGCAATTGTTGTCACGCGGCATCCCGGCCGTTCTGATCGACCGAAAAGGTGATTTGTGCAGCTATGCCAATCCGGAAGTCTGGCGAACGGATGATTATGACGGGTCGGACCGTGTCGCCGAGCGCGAAAAGCTGGCCGATTCGATTGATGTTGCAGTTTACACGCCAGGCCGGTCTTCGGGCAGGCCGATATCGATCACATTGCTGCCGACCGGTATGAATGAGTTGCCGGAACACGAGCAGACCCTGTTGGCGAATCTGTCGTCGGCGGCCCTGGGCGACATGCTGCATCTCAAAAATTCGGCGACGCATCAAAAGCAATCCGGCACGCTGTCGGTGGCCCTGCGCATCCTTGGTTCGCGTTCGGCGCATGAAGTGACGCTGTCCGATCTGATCGCGTTTCTTGAAGATGAAGACGCTGAACTGACCGATCTCACGCAACGCATGGATCCGTCGGGGAAAATCCGGCGCGATCTGGTGGCACAGCTGGACAGTTTACGGTTTCGCAACACGGCACTGTTCGAGGGCGGTGGTGAGAGCCTGCGAATGGACGCGCTGCTTGGCCTCGGCGACTATGCTCGAGAAGGGCGCACGCGGCTGTCGGTCATATACACCGGTTTCCTCGGCGACAACGAGAACATCCTTTTCTGGGTTTCTCAGTTCCTTTCGGAAGCATTGCGGTTCTGTCAGCGAAATCCGAATGATGAGTTGCAGGCGGTCGTGATGTTCGACGAGGCCGACCTTTATATTCCGGCCAACGCCAAACCCGCGACGGCGGAGCCATTGCAAAGCTTGCTGAAACGTGCCCGCTCTGCCGGTCTTGGTATGATGCTGGCGACCCAATCGCCTGGCGACCTTGACTACAAATCTCGCGATCAGATCACGTCGTGGTTTATCGGCCGCGTTCGTGAGGACACGGCATTGCGCAAACTCAAAGCCGCCTTCCAAAGCGAGAGCGGTCTGGATCCGGCAGTGGTTCTGCCGGGGCAAACGGTCGGTGAGTTTCATCTCGTGCAAGAAGGTCTTGTGCGGCCAATGAAGGCACAGCGGTCATTGATCCAGGCCGAGCAGGTGCCGTTCGATCGGATCGAACAGCTCGCGCGCGAAACCAAAGGGCAAGACGAAAGGCAACTTGGATTGTTCGATGTGAAGTGATCAGGGAAACACGACCGACCTGCGCGTCGTCGCATTAACTATGAGATTAGACCAAGTTCTACCTGATTGTAAATGCTGGTTTAATATGCCGTAGCGGGTATGGCCGGCGTTTCGTCAAGCCTCAAAGGTCCATTTCTGTGGATAACTGGGGAATGTCTGATCGTTTCTTGGATCTATGTGGAAAAGCTGTTAGATTTGTAGTCTGACTATCTGTTCACGGGATGGCGTCCTCGTTAGACAGATGGATTAATAGATTGCGTGCGGGTTGCGTTATGTTGACAAGACCGATTGTTGCGATGTTGATGGCGGCGATGGCCGCACCGGCGATTGGCGTCGGATTGTTTCTTCTCGCGAATTTCTGATCGGAGGCTGTTGCCGGCGGCAGGCTAGATAGCTGCCGTCTGTGCTCGGCCAGATTCTCGTCCGCGTTTCATCGTCCAGAACCGTTGTGGACACGAGATTCCACTATATGATGCGTTTGAGTGGGCACCCGTCGCATTGACGTGGGGTGCACCGTCATCAGCGTGGACCAATGCCTCGTAAACTTATCGACGACTGTTTCCGTACCGATCCGCGCGACGGCGATCGTATGACGCATGACGCAACGTTGAATCTGATCCGCGATCGGACAGCACCTGTCGTAGCAACGCAATCCATGGCCCTGGGTGAGGCCGTCGGTGCGATACTTGCTGAAGATGTGGTGGCGGCGATCGCCGTGCCTGGACATACCAACAGTGCGGTTGACGGTTTCGCATTTGCTCATGCGGCCTATGACATCGTTGCCGGATCGCGTTTTGGGGTCGAAGCGCGTGTTGCGGCAGGCAGTCATGGCCATGTCGTCGTCGATGCGCGAGCAGCCGCCAGAATATTCACCGGCGCGGTCATGCCATTGGGGCTTGATACGGTCGTGATGCAAGAAGATTGCGAGATCGATGCGGATGGCCAGCATGTCGTGATCCCCGGCGGCCTCAAAGCTGGTGCGAACGTCCGCAAGGCGGGCGAGGATGTCGAGATTGGCACGCCGATCCTGCGGCATGGCCAGATCATCCGTGCACCTGACATTGCAGCGCTGAGTTCACTCGGTATTCAGCAGGTGCAGTGCTTCGGGCGGCCCCGGGTCGGCATCATTGCCACCGGCGACGAGGTGGTACGTGGTGGCCGGGCCCTCGAAGCGGGCGAGGTGTACGACGTCAACACACCATTGTTGCTGGCGTTGTCACGTGGCTGTACGGCCGAAGTGACGGACCTCGGGGTCTGGCCGGACCGCCGCGAGGCCGTGACCGAACGTTTGCGGGACGCAGCCGTTGACTTTGATTTGCTGATCACGTCGGGTGGCGCCAGTCAGGGTGAGGAAGACCATATCAGTCACGCGTTGGCGACGCTTGGGACTCGGCATTTCTGGCAGATCGCGGTGAAGCCGGGACGTCCGTTGATGCTCGGGCAGATTGGCGATACGGCGGTTGTCGGGCTGCCGGGCAACCCTGTGGCGGTGTTCGTCTGTTTCCTCATGTACGTGTGGCCACTGTTGCGCCAGCTCGGCGGTGCTGCCTGGTGTGAACCGCGCCGCTTCCCGCTGCGTGCCGATTTCAGCTTCCAGAATCGCAAGGTTGGCCGACGCGAGTTCTGGCGCGGTACGACGCGGCAAACGGCGGACGGCATGGTTGTAGGAAAGTTTCCGCGCGATGGCTCGGGATTGATTTCCGGTCTGCGGGCGGCCGATGGACTGATCGACATTCCCGAAGATGTGCCCTTCATTGAACCGGGCCAGATAGTCGACTTTATTCCCTTCTCCGAGTTCGGCATCGTTGATTGATCCGATCGTCACCGATCGCGAGCGACCCTGTGCAACATTTAGTAGTATTGATCACGGCAAGGGCACAGAACCGTCCCATGCCCGCCATAAAACGTTCCTAGCAAATCATCTCACCTTGTCGAAGTTCCCGCTACATTGAGTGAGGCGGTGTATTCTGGACGTGAGATGCTGGCGCTCCTGAAATATTCTACGCGGTTGTTGGAGTTCATTTTCGTCCTCCCCTATCGCGTGTTGCGCGGGCTCACAATCGGTGTGGCATTCAACCCCAACCTCGGGCCACTACGCTATGTCGCCGCCGGCGTCATGCTCTACGTCGTCTTCGCTGTAGCGCTGGTCTACGTCATCGCACCCATCCGCGGCTATGTCGGTGGCGCCTATATGTCCGAGAAGCTTCGCTATGATGCGGAGCGCTGGCTGGCAACCTCGATCTATGACGCCAACAAAGAGTTCGTCGGAACGTTCGACCCGCGACTCGATAGCGTCCGCGATATCAACTACACCAGCGAGCCCATTCAGGTCGGCGATTATCTGGCGCATCCGGATCACAAATCGATCCCGGTGCAGGATGTACCGGAGCGCTATTGGCAATGCCTCGTGTACCACGAGGACCGTCATATTGGCGGCCTGCTCAATCCTTTTGGCATCGACCTGTTCGGCGTTCTCAAGATTCCCTATTCCACGATCAAGCGATCGATTGCCTCCGGCGGCCTACGGTTCGGGGTGGGCGGTTCGACACTGCCCATGCAACTCGCACGCGTGATCTACAAAACGCCGCCGCGACGTGGCGAGGCAATCGGTGAAAAGATCGGCCGCAAGCTGCGTGAATGGTGGGTGGCGCCGGTGCTCTATCGCGAGTTGACACGCGGTGGTGACAATCTCGCGCTGAAGCAGTGGGCCTCTAATCATTTGTGGTTGGCGCAGCGCACCGGCGGCTCGCCGCTGCACGGGGTCGAGGTCACCAGTCGTATCGTGTTTGGCAAGACGGCGGCAGCGTTGTCCATCGCTGAGCAGTTCGTCCTCGCCTCCGCGGTTAACAAGCCCATCATCCTTCTCGAAGGTAGCGCGCGCTTGAATCACGTCCGCCTCGATCGCTGGAAGTACATCACGGAGGTGCGCGCGCGTCATTGCGCTGAGCGTTTGATCGACGACCCGCAGGTTCAACGCGATGTGATTTTCGAGCTCGTCAATATGGCAGGCGGTCCACCAGACCCCCGCATTGAGCCGAAGCTCGAAGCGTCCCTCAAAAAGCATGTGCCGAAAATGGCTGCCCGCGCCCGTGCCAACCCGATGATCCGTGCGAATGTATCAATGCCGTCTGCGCGCTTTGGCCTGCGCGAAGAAATGAAGCAAGTCTTCGGCTACAACTGGCGCCAGCACGTGCGCGGCATTACGACGACGCTCGATGTCGGCGACAACCTGGCATTCAAGCAAAGGGTTCTGGCCGACCTAAAGCAGATCAACAAGCGATGGGGTACGCGCCTCAACCCCGGCTACACGCTTGACCCTGACCGCGCCAACAGCGACCCGAGCCGCCAGATGCCGCATGTCGTTGTCGCAGCCGCTGACCGCAACGGCCGTATCGTTCGGTATTTCGAGAGTTCGCAACTGGCGCCGTACTTTGGCTCGGCGATCGCACGCAAGGCCGAGACGGGCCAATACGTTCGCGCGCATGAGCCCCGTCAGATCGCGTCGACTGGCAAAATGCTCGCGGCAATCGCGATTGCCAACCAGGGACGCGATGGCATCAACGCCAAATATCTCGATCTCACCGCACCCAAGTCCGGTCTTGAAACGTGCCGTCGCAACGGCAATCTCCGCCGCGGGCGCAAGGCGCTGGTCGCCTTTGCCTGTTCGCTGAACGGTCCGGTCGAATGGCGCGCGGCCCAGGCCGGGCAACGTCAGATCGGCCATCTCATCGAGCAGTTCGGCTTCAATATGCCGCCTGCTGCTGATGCCAATTCGGCGACGCCGCCGTCAACTGCTGCCGTGCGCGGCTTGATATCCGGATCACCGCGGCAAGTGCACCAGATGGCGGCTACCATCCTCGCGTCGCTGATTGGGCGCGGACACCTGCCCGTCGAGGCCCCGACGCTCGTTGCCAAGTATGATTTTACCAGTACAGACAATCGCAAGTCGTTCGAAGCTCGGGACCGGCACCGCATCGTACCGAACCAATTGATCCGTCCGCGCGCGCGCGGCATGGTCAAGCGTCTGCTGCAAGCACCGATGTGCTACGAAGCCAATCGCCGGTCGTACGGCACGTTGAAAGGCCTGCGCGATTGGTGTGCATTCCGCCGCAAGGGGCTCAAGCTTCATATTGCCAAGACTGGTACGGCGGTGACTTGGAACCATCACGCGACAATTGACGGGTGGATCACGGGCGGATTGCAGTTCACCAATGGCGCATCCTATTCCTATGTTGTCGTCGTTGGTACGGGCAGTGTCGTCGAGCCCTTTGCCAGCCGTCTACATTCGAGTCAGTTGGCCGTGCCGCTCGTGCGCTCGCTGCTCGAGAGTCTTGAGGGCCATGCCAAGGATCATCCCGTCGTTCGTTCGCGTCCGGCGGTGCCTGTTGCGCGCGGCGGTGCCGCAGGCGGGCGCGGCGCTAAAACGGCGCGGGCCGCAAAGCCAGCGCGCAGCTGGATCGAAAAGTTCCTGCAGGGTGAGTAGCGCTTCCAATTCTCCCACGTGCGAATCGTCGTCGATGCATATGAGGCGTAACGTCAAATTATTTTGGCGACGAAGGGACGATTAATAATCTTAGGGAATAATATTGCCACGCTTCGGCCCCGTTCGAGGCCAACTCCAGCCCAAAAACCTGTCTAGTCAGTAACTTGTACCGTGCTGCCATCGGCCGTGCGGGGAGGCAAACCCGGACAAAAATCCCCCTCGTCTCAAGGCACGCTGTGCGATTGCCATTGAGGGACGAGCAGGGGCATTGGCCGGTCGAAACGGGCAGGTTCTCATGTTTTCCAAGTCAGGATCGCGTTCTAGTCGCCATGTGACAGATCACAGCGACGATTGGATCGAACCGAAGCGACCTGGCCGTGACTGGAAGAAGGTATTTCTCATCCTTGGGCTTGGCACCTTGTCGTGGGTGGCCACCTACATCGGCATGCTTGAGCTGATCCAGGCCAACATGGGCAATTTGGACTTCGTCTCGAAGATCGTCGTCGGCTTTTCTGTCGCCATGCTCATGACGATGATCATCTGGCTGCTCGATCAGATGTTTGCACCGCATCCGACTGCTATCAAATTGGCATACGTTGCCGGCTACATTTTCCTCACAATCATCTCCGTTGGATTCGGATTTGGCTTCTACTGGAAGGTTCTGGAGAGCCGGTCTGAGGCGTCGCGCTCCGCGGAGAGTGCCGTCAGTCAGGTTCAAGCGGCGTTGCTTGCCGGTTCAGCCCGATTGGACCAGCTACAAAGTACGCTGCAGCAGCTCACTCGGATTTCTCAGCAGAAAGCAATCATCGAACGCGAACGTGGAGCCTCCTGCCCCAATTCGCGACCCGGGGATGGTCCGCGCCGCCGCTTGCGTGACGATGATGCTGGGCGGTTCTCGTTCGCGTCGAATTTTGTCAGTGGCCGTAGCACCAAGGTCAAGGCGGACATGAAAGCGTTGGACGGTGACTTGAAGAAGATCACCAGTGCGGACGCATCGACGTTCGACAAGGCAACGGGCACGCGCAACAAGTTCTTGCAGGCACTGTCGCGTAAGCTTGAACTGACTGCGACGAGCTTCAATGCGTTCCGCACCGATCCGCAGTTGCGCCAGATCCGATCAGAGCTCTACGAGCGGGCCAACCGGTCGACTTTCCCAACCGGGCGCGGCAACCGTACCTTTTCGTGCCCAGATGGGCAGCTGCAGTCGGCGCTGCTCGGTGTCGTGCGGGCCATCGATCAATTGCCAGAACTCGGCAAGCCGGAAATCGCCACCGTGGAAGGGGCGCAGGCGGTGGTCGAGGCCTTTCGCCGGCTGAGCGCGACCGGCCAGGGGTTGCTTGTACTCAAGCTGCCGCCATCGGCGGATGAGTTGCGCGCATTGCAAAAGAAGGCCGTGCGCTCCGTTTCGGGCAAAGCTCCGCCAACCGGAGCGTCATACAGTGGATTGTCGCAAGGTGGCCTGTCACAACGCGATTACATTCCGCTGTCGATCGCGTTGTTCGTCGACATCTGTCTTCTGCTCGTGTCGATTGGCCGTCCGATGAATCGTCTCGGCGGTTTGGTTCCGAAGATGCGTGAAGCGGAGCGCGGCCCCGTTTATCAGATTTTATCAAAATTCGACGACATCCATCGCGATCAGAAAATTCGCGAAAAGTTTGAAGTCTTCCGCCACGTCGTGTTCGACTTCAATGGTGATTACTACGTCGCCGTTCCGCTGGATGCGCCGCGCAACCGCAATCCGGACGAAGTGAAAAACCTGCAGCTCGAAGCGCACCTACTTTCAAATCTGTTCGCCAGTTTCGAGAAAGAGAAGATATTCTCACGCGTCTACAATCCATTGCTGTCGCGCAAGACAATCCAAAAGAAGCTGTGGCGGCAGGGGAGCAAGTTTGCTGCCAGCCAGGCCTTTCGCACCTATCGCTTTCGCGATGGCGCTTGGTCGGACATCATTCTCGGTGCGGTGATGGGGGCTGCACGCCGGGCGCGAAATGAACGAATTCGGCAGGCGGAGGAAGCGGGGCCGCAGCTCGATCTTCCGGCGGCAGGTGCCGATCTGGATCCTGAAGCGCGGGCACGGGAGATCATTGCAGCTACGGTCGGCGCGCAAACCGTCGAGCAGAAGGACGGACTCGCCGAAGAACCGTCAAGCGGTCGCCAATCAACCGGCGGCTCGGATGACGATGCCGAACGCATCGCGGCGGCATTTGGACCTTATGCCGATAGTGTCCGTCAACCGGATGACCGCGATCAACGAGCGCGGTCGTGGCCGTACCTCAAACCGTCCGCCGGACCGGGCGAGGCCGAAGTTGATCTGATGCCGGCGAATTCCAACACGTCGCCCTCCTTTGTTGCGTCAGGCGGGGCGGATGCACCGGCATCTCGTGAGCCTGACGATGGCGCGTCGCAACAAGGAGACGACGCTTCTGACAACGTCATCTTGATGCCGCTGCCGTCGCCGCCGCTCGAGGATGTTGCCATAGAAAATAAACCGCCAAAGCGGCCGATATCACCCGGTGAGCCGGCTCCGTATACCGATATTCTCGCACGCGCGATCGCAACACCGATAGAGGATACGGCGGTCGAGGTGACGATGGACGATGAGCCCACCGCGGCACCGACTTCAGCGGCCTGGACACAGTCTGCCGAGGAACTGCCCAGTGAGCCGGAGGTTTCCGTCAAACCACTTCACGCCGAGCCGCCCCGGGCAGCTATCGAGACCAGCATGAATGTGCGAATTACGCAGCGCACAGCTGACTTTCAGATTCCGATGAACGCTTCTTCGAATGGTCAGCCGATCGAATTCATACGGGCCGGCATGCGTTCTGCATTCGTGCCGCCGGCTTCACAACAGCTGCCGCAGGCGGCTGTCCAGAACCAACTCGCTCTCGACTTCAACGTGGACCCAGATGCTATCGTGTTGGCGCCGGAGCCGGCAGCAATTGCGATCGAAGCCAGCGATCAGCCGGCATCAAGCGGGTTCACCCCGCCGGAACCTGATGCCGTCGAGGCTGAAGCTAGCGACATCGATGTCCCTGATCGCGGCATGTCGAATATGGCACTCAGTGAGGACGCACTGGAGAACATTTCGCGCCGCTTCGCACCTAAGGGGACAACGGATTAGAGGCTGCCCTGATCGACTTGTTACAAATCGCAGGGGGGCACGAAACACCACTCCTGTACGGGAGAATTTCGCTGACCCGCATCAGAATAACCCTCCCTTCAATCGAAAATTAACTCCATCCCGCTTTACTAGGGGTAACGACAACGCAACGGACGTGCTCTGCGTCCTCCAAGCGGCACAACCCAGGGAATACAAGATGAACCGTCAGTCCTTTCACGCGATGCAGGTTGTGAAGCGCGAGGAGAAGGAAACCCGGATGGTCCAGTTTGTGCTGGGCGAGATTGCCGAAGGCCGTGTTTCCTTGTCGGGAAATTGGTGCATTGTCGCGTTGTCGATGGATAGTCCTGTGATTAAGGCGCTTCGCTGTGTCGTTCATGAACTGGGAAGCGCCAGCGAATTGCGCATCAATGTCGTCCTTACACGGCCGGGCAAGCATGTCGTTAGCGATTGCTTCGCGTCGATTGATACCCTTACAGTTCGGACTTCCCAGAACAGTCGCTTGCTCGACGCACATGAGCAGCTTGTACTCGGCGATGCTTCTTCTTGGACCGGAGACTGCATGCGTCGCGATCCGCGCGAACGAGATGCGTTCGAAACGTTTGGTAGCAACAGTGCCGAATTGGCTGATTGGGCGATGAAGTCCTTTGAACGCCTGTGGATTGGTGCGCGGCCACTCAAGGTAGGCACGCGGCGCTCTTCCGGCGCCCGCGATGAAGCCGGCATCGATGATGTCGTCGCCGGTGACGGTGCCAAACCGACATCGATTGTGGCCGCCACCTCACGGCATTAGAGCGCGGGCTTGTCGTTCAGAAGCGCATTTACCGGAATGCAGCTGAAATTTCCGGTAATTTCGGCGAAACTGTCTCTGCGCTGCCATTAAAATTCCTAGAGAATGAGCACAAGTTTAAACTTGTTGCCGCTACGAACTCTGGGATCATTGATATGGCTCGCTCGTTTGCCCTCGCCTTCACGCTCGTCCTTGGCGCATTACTCCATGTAACTTTGCCGGCTGGTTTGGCCCAGGCAGAGGCAGCCGAAGTGTTTCGGCACAAAGGCCTCGATGGTGACGCCAAACGGTTTGAAACCTGGCTGAAGGCGAATTGGAAGCCGGGCAAACGCCAGGCGCGGCGATTCCTGCTCGCCGGAGACAAGCTGCTCCGAAATAAAAAAGACCCACGTGGTGCCTCGCGCCAATATGCAACCGCGGTGGTGGCGTCGCCTCAAAACGACCGGGCGTGGTATGGTCTGGCGAAATCCCTGTTGTCGATCCCACTCAAGGAGTTGTCCGGCTCCGAACGTTACCGCGCGCCGGTCAACGCCAGCGCGGCAGCTTATCGAGCCTATCAAAACGCATCAACCGATAAGAGCCGGGCCGGTGCGCTCGTGCTGTTGTCACAAGCACTGCAACGCCGCTCCTATTGGCGCCCGGCGATTGAAACATTGCGCATCGCATTGGCGGTCGTCGACGACAAGCCGACACGTTCCGCCTATGAAGCCCTGCTTGCGACGCATGGATTCCGTGTCACCAACTACCGCATCAACAACGAGATGGCGCGCCCGGAACTTTGCATCGAGTTTTCCGAGGAACTCAAACGTGGTGATGTCGACTTCGCCAAATTCATCAGCATCAATGGTCGTGGACCGGAGACTGTGCGTGCCAAGAAGCGCGAGCTCTGCCTGAACGGACTTAAGCACGGCGACAATTACGAGGTCCTCGTTCGCGGCGGTCTGCCGTCGCAGGTCGGTGAGGCGCTGGCCAAGAACGCCGAACTTGCCATCTACGTGCGTGACCGTTCACCGACAGTCCGCTTCACGGGACGCAACTACGTGCTGCCAAGCCGCGGACAGAACGGCGTTCCGGTTGTTTCCATCAATACCGACAAGATTGGCGTTGAGATCTTCCGCATCGGTGATCGCAATCTAGTTCGTACGATCTCGGATGGTGATATCACGCGTCAGTTGAGTCGCTGGGACCTCAAAGAACTGCGCAACAAGAAGGGTACCAGCGTCTACAAAGGGTCCCTCAAGGTGCGTCGTGTTCTCAACAAGGAAGTGACGACAGCGCTACCCGTCGGCGAAGCGATCCCCAAGCTGCAACCCGGCGTCTATTCCGTCGTTGCGTGGGCGGACGAAAAATCGCTTCAGCAAGGTCACCAACTCGCCACCCAGTGGTTCATCGTGTCCGACCTCGGCCTGACGGCCTACTCCGGAGATGATGGCGTACACGTTTTCGTGCGGGCGCTTGGCGATGCGTCTCCGACAGACGGCGCAACCGTGAAGCTGGTCGCCCGCAACAATGAAGTGCTGGCGACCCGATACACCAATGCCGGCGGGTATGCGCGATTTGATCCCGGGCTGGGCAAGGGCGAAGGTGGTCAGCGTCCGGCGCTGCTTGTCGTGCAGGCCATCAATGGCGATTACGCTTTCCTGGATATGGCGAGCGGCGCCTTCGATCTGTCGGATCGTGGCGTCGAAGGTCGGCGCTATCCCGGTGCCGTCGACGGCTTCCTTTATCTTGACCGCGGCGTCTATCGGCCAGGCGAAAGCGTCCGATTGTCGGCACTCGTGCGCAACGCCAAGGCTCGTGCGTCAAATGTCCCTGTAACCGTGATCGTCACGCGTCCTGACGGCGTCGAGCATCGCCGCATCCGTCTCGCCGCTGCCGATCTTGGTGGGCATACGGCGACGATCGTCCTGGCTTCCGGCGCGATGACAGGTACATGGCGACTTGCGATGCATACGGACCCGAAGGCTGATCCGATCGCCAATGAAGCCTTCCTTGTCGAAGACTTCGTGCCCGAGCGCCTCGCGTTGAAACTGGACGCTGTCACAGGTCACATCGCGCCTGCGCAACCGGGCAAGATCAATGTCGCCGGAAAGTACTTGTACGGTCCGCCGGCGAGTGATCTCGCGATCGAGGGAGAAGTCATTGTCAGAGCGGCCACCAATGGACTCAAGGCGTTTCCGGGATATCACTTCGGTCTCGCTGACGAGACCGTGACCCCCACCCGGGGTGCAATCACGAATGCGCCAAGAACAGCGCAAGACGGCACCGCCGTCGTCGATGTCGCTCTGCCGAAAATTCCGCGCACGGCACGCCCATTGGCCGCCAAGATCGTTCTGCGCCTCAAGGAAGCCGGCGGACGTGCAATTGAGCGCAGCGTCTCCCTGCCGGTGCGTGGTGAGCAACCGCGGCTCGGCATCAAGCCCCTTTTCGAAGGAAATATCGGCGAAGGTGAAACCGCCCAGTTCGAGCTGATTGCCATTGATGCGGCCAACAAGCCGATTGCGATGCCCGGCCTGCGCTGGGAACTGGTACGCCTTGATCGCTCCTGGCAATGGTACAAGCGCGACGGTAGCTGGGCCTACGAGGCTGTCACCTACACGCGCAAGGTTGCCGATGGCAGGTTCGATGCCACTGCAGATGCGCCAACCAAGATCGCACAGCAGCTCGGCTGGGGCCGCTACCGCCTCGACGTGCAGCGCATCGACGGCCAGCCACTGGCCTCGAGCTACTATTTCAACGCCGGATGGTATGCGACGGACGATGTCGACAGTCCCGAGATGCTGGCAGTCGCGCTCGACAAGCCAAGTTACAAGGCCGGCGACACGGCCAAACTCAAGATCTCGACGCGCACCGCCGGCAAGGCGATGATCGCAATCCTCTCGAACGGTCTCGTTTCGGCGCGCGACATTCATGTATCTGCGGGCGACAGCGACGTTGATATTCCGGTCGGCAAGGACTGGGGTACCGGCGCCTACGTCATTGCAACGCTCTATCGGACGCTTGACAAGGCGTCGAAGCGTATGCCCGGTCGTGCGCTCGGCGTCGCATGGCTCGGTCTCGACCAGGCGCCGCGCAAGTTGAAGGTTGATCTCCGTGCGCCCGACAAGGTGCGCTCGGGTACCAAGCTTACGGTGCCAATTCAGATCGAAGGACTGGCAGGTGCCAAGGGTGCACGAGTCACCGTCGCAGCTGTCGACGTCGGCGTGCTCAACCTGACGCGTTTCGAGTCGCCAGCACCAACCAAATGGTTTTTTGCGCAACCGCTGCTCGGCACCGAGGTTCGCGATCTTTATGGTCGCCTGATCGATGGCATGAAGGCGGAGCGCGGTGCCCTCAAGAGCGGCGGTGATGCCGACGGCGGAGCTAGCATGCAAGGCGCGCCACCGGTCGAGGAGACCGTCGCCCTGTTTTCTGGAATCGTCCAGGTTGGCGACGACGGTCGCGCCGAGGTGTCGTTCGACATGCCCGATTTCAATGGTGCGCTGCGCCTAATGGCAGTTGCCTGGAGTGAAGGCAAGATCGGCGAATCCTCACGGTCGGTTGTCGTGCGTGACAAGGTGGCGATCACCGCTTCTGTGCCTCGCTTCCTGACCCTGGGGGATCGTGCGGTAATGCAACTAGACCTGCACAACATCGAATTGCCCAAGACGAAGCTCAAGGTACGGGTTGCCCGGACTTACACCACCGGTGAGCCAACAGAAGTCATGCAGCGTGACATCAAGATCGCCAAGGACGGCAAGCAGGCGGTGCGCGTTGAAATCGAACCGAAGGAACTCGGTCTCGTTACCTACGATGTGTTCGTCACTGGTCCTGGCGGGCTCGATATAGCGCGCGACTACATCTTTGATGTAAAGCCGCCGGCCAGTGACGTGCGACGCTCAATCGCGAGGACAATCCCGTCTGGCGGCAACGCCAAGTTTAGCCGGGACCTGCTCAAGAACTTGATACCGGGCGAGGCAAAGATGTCGTTCAGCGTCGGACCTGGCGCCGCCCTCGACGTGCCGGCCATGCTGACACAGCTCGATCGCTACCCCTACGGCTGCGCCGAGCAGACGATCAGCCGTGCCCTGCCATTGCTCTATTCCAACGACCTCTCGGTTGGTGTTGGCATGACTGCCGATGGCGCGCTGAAAAAACGTATCGAGAAATCGATCACGCGTGTCTTCGCGATGCAGGATTCGTCCGGTGCCTTCGGCGTCTGGGGGCCGTCCAACCCCGACATGTGGCTGACGGCCTACGTCACGGACTTCCTGACGCGTGCGCGCGAGAAAGGCTACAGTGTCAACAGTCGCGGCCTCGCACAGGCCTTGGCTCGACTGCAAAACTACGTCTCGTATGTTTCCGACTTCAAGAAGGGTGGTGAGAAGCGCGCCTATGCGCTCTACGTTCTTGCCCGCAACGGCCGGGCGCCGATTGGCGAGCTGCGCTACTACGCAGATGCGCGGCTTGATCGGTTCGGCACGCCGATTGCGAAGGCACAACTCGGTGCGGCGCTTGCCATGGCAGGCGACAAGGCACGCGCAGAGCGGGCGTTCAATGCTGCGATCAATGACCTTGACGACTTGTCCCGACAAGCCACCCGGGCAGATTTTGGTTCGACGTTGCGCGACGCGGCTGCCGTTCTGACGCTCGCTTCGGAGACCAACTCGGTCGCATCGCGTACCGCGGCGCTAACGAAAAGCCTCGCCGTGGCTTACCGGGAACGCACGCATACTTCGACACAAGAACAGGCGTGGCTGTTGCTCGCCGCTCGCGGGCTCGGTGAACAGGCCAAGGATCTGCAGTTGACGATCAACGGTAAGGCCTACGAGGGTGCGGCCCGTGCGAGCCTCTCGACCGCGAAGATGTCGGCGGATGACCTGGTCATTGGCAATGCCGGTAAGACGGCGACCGATGCGGTCGTTACGGTGATCGGAAGCAGCCTTAAGCCGGAGCCGGCCATTGCCAGCGGCCTGACGATTGAGCGGAAATACTTCACGCTCGATGGTCGTGAGGTTGATCTCGGCGCCGACAATGCCAGTCTCGGTCAGACCCAACGCCTAGCCGTTGTGCTCACCATTTCGGCCAAGGACGCCGGTGGTCGGTTGCTTCTGGTCGATCGCTTGCCAGCCGGTCTCGAAATCGAGAATCCGCGGTTGATCGAGAGCGGCGACGTCAAGGCATTGTCGTGGCTCAAAACGCAATGGTCGCCGGATCATACGGAGTTCCGCGATGACCGGTTCGTTGCGGCATTTGACTTCTTCCGCGCGGGCAGCAAAGTCCGCACCGCCAGCGTCGCTTATATCGTGCGGGCCGTTACACCGGGTAACTTCGTGCGCCCGGCCGCGATGGTCGAGGACATGTATCGGCCTGAACGCCATGCACGCACGTCGGGCGGCCGTCTCGCTGTCAAGGCGCAATAGATGCTGCGACACATTCGAATGATACCGAAGACAGCGCGGGCCATCAAAGCCCGCTCTGTCGCGACGTCACGACGACGAAACCGCTTCCGGTTGGCTGCTGCGTCGCTGTTGGCCGTCGGATTGTGCGTCGCCGCGGCCCACCAGGTCTTGCAATCGGAGCTGCAGCGCATCGGTCCGCCGCCGCTCGCGATGGCAGAGGACCTCTCCACTGTGGTCCTTGATCGCAACGACGCGCTCTTGCGCGCATTTACGACGGCACAGGGCCGTTGGCGGCTGCCCGTAACACACACGGAGGTCGATCCGCACTATCTCCAGATGTTGCTTGAATTCGAGGACCGGCGGTTCTACCGGCATGGCGGCGTCGACCTGCTCGCCGTTGCTCGGGCTGGCCTGCAATTTCTTTGGCACGGCCGTATTGTTTCGGGTGCATCGACCCTAACCATGCAGACGGCGCGTCTGCTGGAGCAGCGCCACGAGCGCACTGCCGGCGGCAAGATGCGCCAGATGCTGCGCGCTATCCAGCTCGAGCGTCGGCTCACCAAGCAGCAAATTCTCGATCTCTATCTGCGTCTCGCACCCTTTGGTGGAAACGTCGAAGGAGTGCGAGCGGCGTCGCTGGCCTATTTCGGCAAGGAGCCCCGACGCTTGTCGCTGGGTCAGGCGGCGCTGCTTGTGGCGCTGCCGCAATCGCCGGAAGCGCGGCGCCCGGACCTCGAGGGCAACAGCGCCGGTGTCGCGCGACGCCGCGTACTCCAGCGGGCGCGCAATGCTGGTCTCATCAGCCAGGCCGCCTTCTTGCGCGCCAACCAGGAAACTCTCCCGACCGGCCGGATTGCCTTCCCGAAACTCGCACCGCATCTGGGCGAGGCCATGCTGGAGCATGACAGCGCTCGCAAGGTGCACAACCTCACCATTGACCGCCGCTTGCAATCCGCTTTGCAACGTCTCGCGGGGCGCCATGCCCGCGCGCTCGGAGAACGCCTTTCAGCGGCAATCCTTGTTGTTGACCACACCTCCGGTGAAGTGCGTGCGCACGTCGGCTCTGCCGGCTATCTCGACGCCGAGCGTTTCGGCGGTATCGATATGGTCCACGCCGTTCGGTCGCCGGGTTCAGCGTTGAAGCCGATCATTTACGGCCTCGCGTTTGACATGGGCATTGCCCATCCCGAGACCTTGATCGACGATCGGCCGACTCGCTTCGGTGCCTACCGCCCGAAGAATTTCGACGACACCTTTCGCGGCACGGTTACGATCCGCGATGCGCTGGCGCGATCACTCAATATTCCCGCCGTAAAAGTCCTCGATCAGATCGGGCCGGGCCGCTTCCTCGGCCGGCTTGGGAAAGCCGGAGTTGGCACGACGCTGCCCGTAGATACCGAGCCTTCGCTGGCCGTTGCTCTCGGCGGTATCGGCATGACGCTACGGGACCTGACCGCGGTGTTTGCGACGATCGCGCGCGGCGGCACGCCCGTAGCGCTCACTCATCGTCGATCTACACCCGGCTCCGTGCAGACTGTAGCCGACGTTCGCAAGCCGCAACGTTTGCTGAGTGCGCGTGCCGCCCACTATTTGACCGACATCCTGCGTGATGCGCCGCCGCCGCCCAACGCCCGTACCGGCCAGATCGCATTCAAGACGGGCACATCATACGGCTATCGCGATGCCTGGGCTGTCGGCTTCGATGGCAACCATACGATCGGCGTTTGGGTCGGCCGACCAGACATGACGTCGACGCCCGGGCTGCTTGGACGTACAGCGGCAGCGCCGATTCTGTTTGATGCGTTCGCGCGCGTCAGTACGCGACGGGTGCCATTCCGCGAGGCGCCGGATGCGGTGATCAAGGTTGCAGCGGGTGTCGACCTGCCACCTCCGCTCAGACGGTTCGAGAAAGACCTTCGCCTCAACATTGGCGGACGGTACATCGATCGGCCATTGGCGATCGCATTCCCTCCCGATCGTTCAGAAGTCGCAATCGAACCGCAGGGCGCCATGCTGCTCAAGGCGGATGGCGGCGTTCTGCCGTTGACTTGGCTGGTCGACGGTGCACCGGTTGGAATTAGCCGTGACCGTCGCCGTATGCTCTGGCGGCCTACGGGAAGCGGCTTTGCCAAGGTTGCCGTGATCGACGCCAAGGGTCGCGTCGATCGGGTCACGGTTCGTTTGACGGACAATTGATCCAGATCAAGTTCGCATGTGGATGCGACGTGAGAGGCACTCTCCAAGTTTGCGTGTTCGCGCTATGGTCAAGGGCAGCACTGTGCGGATCTGGGGGACGTCATCATGCGTGCACTACAACGACCGGCTGCGGGGGAGTGGTCTGCCACGTTGAAGCTTGGCACGGGTGTGACAGCCAAAGTGTCTGCGCTTTGTGGCGTTGGGGCCCTTTCGGCGATGATCATCGCCGCGTCGATCCAGCCCGATTTGCATCAAGATGCGGCCTCGCGCAGCTTGGCTGTGGCCGACACCACCTGGCGCGATCATCTCCTCGATCCGGCACGCGCGGTCGGTGGCTATGGAGGGGTTGCGTACACGTATCCCGACACCGTGCGGATCAAGCGTGACGATGGTGAAGTTACTGCCAGTGACTTTGACTGGATTGGTCAGCCGTTCAAGTCACCGATCTATTACGGCATACGAGTGTGGCGCTGGAACCCGTTTGGCCGGTTCGGCACGATGCTTGATTTCACGCACGCCAAGGCGATCGCGAACCCTGAAACTGTCGCCAAGTTCACCGGCACGCACAATGGCAAGCCGCTGCCCCCGTCGGCGCCGATGAAGAGCGTTTTCAGTAAGCTCGAATTCAGCCATGGCCACAACATGCTGACCTACAACGGGCTGTTCCGTCTCGGTTCGCTGTTTGGCTGGCTGCGTCCGTACGCTGGTGCTGGTGCCGGTGTCTCATTGCCGCACAGTGAGGTCGGCTATGCCAACGAGAATGTGCGCACGTATGAGTACCATTTTGCCGGCTTTGCCGGACAGGGGCTTGCCGGTGTCGAAATTGATCTCGGTCAGACGTCGTTGTTTGTCGAGTACAAGTTCACCTACGCGCCATACGACATCCCGCTCAGTCATGAGCCGACTGGGGATCTCCTCGTTACGGATCTCTGGCGACAGTTCAGCGCATGGTGGCGTGGTGAGAAGTCACCGGGCGGACGGCTTAGCGTCAACCTCGTGTCGCATCACGGCATTGCCGGCGTGATGGTTCGGACGGGCCGACCCGCCGCGATCGCTGCGCCATGATGACAGCCGTCAAATCTTCTGATTGAGGCGCGGTTTCCAGAACGGGCGGAACAGCTCGATCTTCGGGCATCGGTTCATAACGACCTTGAGGCCATGGCTTTCGGCCAGTCGTGCGGCCTCGTCGTTGCGCACGCCGATCTGGCCCCACAGCACCTTGGCGCCGATGTCGACCGCGTCCTGCGCGATACCGAGCAGCGCATCTGATGATCGGAATACCTCGACCATGTCGACGGGCCGGTCGATGTCGTGTAGCGACTCGTAGACCTTGAGACCGCGAATCTCGTTACCGGCTTCCTTGGGATTGACCGGCACCATGTCGTAGCCGGTTTCGTGCAAGACGCGCAGCACGCCATAGCTGAACTTGGTCGGGTCGGACGAGGCACCGACCATTGCGATGGTCTTTACCGAGTTGAGGATGCCGGCGAGGTAGGCGGCCGTGTATTCCTTGTCGTGGTCCATGAACTTCGGCTTGAACGTCGCCGGGCTCTTGGCCTTGGTCTTAGCCTTGGCGGCTGATTGGGCTGCCGGTTTGACCTTTGCCGCCGGCTTCGCCTTGGCCGGTGCCTTGCGCTTCGCTGCCGCGGTGGTTTTCGCAACGGCCTTCACCTTGACGGCCGGCTTGGATTTCTTCGCGGGTGCTTTGGCCTTCGTTGGCGTCTTACTCATGATGGGGTCTCCGCATCGGATTTGACGAGATCCGGTTTCAACTCGTCCGGGCGCAGGGGGCTGGCGAACGGATTTCGATAAAGTTTGTCGTGGCTCTCGACGCCGACATCGAGCGTGCAGTCGCCGAGCGGGCGCGCGACACACAGCAGGATGTAGCCGTCATTGAGCTGGCGGTTGTTGAGCGCCGTTGCCGCGGCCTGGTTGATCTCGCCCGAGAGCAGCTTGGCCGCGCAGGTGATGCAGCCGCCGTACTTGCACCCGTAGGGCAGTGATACGCCTTGCGCCTCGAGCGTGTTGAGCAGCGGTCGGCGCGGGTCGACCTCGTAGCGGGCGCCGCCGTGGTTGGCGATGGTGATCGTGACGGTTTCGCGCATCGTTCAGATCCAGATGTCGGATGTGCAGTCGCCGCCGGGATAGCGCGTCTCGTGGCAGCGCGCGGGGCCATGCGGTTCCTTGCCGAAGTCGACGAAGAAGTCCTTGTCGATCTCCATGCCGCCGCTTTCGGTATCGCAGTTGACCATCACCATGCAGCCGCCGTTCTCGCGGATGTCGGGATAGAACTGGTTGTCCCAGGTCGAGAACAGCGAGGTCGTCACGTAGAGCCGCTTGCCGTCGAGCGACAGCTGGATCATCTGCGGCCCGCCGGTGATTTTGCGGCCGTTGACTTCGGGTGCCTTGCCAAGCAGGCCGCCCATCCACACCTGGCCGGTGAACTTCGGGTTCGATGGATCGGTGATGTCGTACTGGCGGATATCGCCGTGCAGCCAGTTGCAGAAATAAAGGAAGCGGTCATCCATCGAAAGGAGAATGACGCTGATCAGGCCGGGCAGCGGGATGGGCCACTCGGGATGGCGCTGGTTCTCGACGTCGATGATCTTCTCCCAGATCCATTCGCCGCCGTCGTCCTTGTACCAGTGGATGATGTTCGACGAGAGCGCGGCGCCGACGAAGCCGTGGCTCGAATCGGGGTCGTGGTGGAAGCGCACCTCGAGCGGCACGAGGCCGTCCTCGCCGAGATAGAACGTCTTTTCGACCTTCTTGTTCTTGAAATCCCAGAAGTGCAGCTCGCGGCCATACTTGAGGTGGCCGACCTCCTCGAGATCGAAGCCGGGCATGAACGTGTTGGGCGCCGCCCATTCCGACGACACCATCACGTTGTGGCGCGGCTGGTACCAGAAGTCGTAGTTGAACTTCATGGCGCCGAGATCGTTCTCCCAGCGGCCGACGACCTCGAAATCCTTGTTGAGGTGCAGGAAGCCGCCGGGCGCCTCGCCCTTGGCATCGCCGAGCATGGAAATGATGATGTCGGAGCCGAGACAGTGGACGGTATGTGGCGCCGATAAATTGGTCTTGGCCTTGATCTCGTCGCCGGAGATCACCTTGTGCAGCTTTGGGTTCTTCGGGTCGCTGGCGCAGTCGACGATATGTAGGTTGGTCGAGCGCACGCCGGGCACGATCAGGTAGCGCCGCTCCATGCTGGCGTCGTCGAAGCACGACGAGCACGCGTTCCAGCCCATGTGGTGCAATTCGTCGCCGATGCCGGGCATTTCGAGCCGGCTGATCACCTGGCTGTACGTCGGGCTCTCGGGGTCGGCATCGATGGTCGCGAGATAGTCGGGCTTCTGGATGCCGGTGCCGATATAGAGCGCCACCGTGTAGAGCAGTTTCTCACGCGGGGCCTTCATGGCTTCGGCCGGCGAGGCATAGCCGGGGCCGCAACAGATGTCGTTCATTCGTGCACTCCGCTCGCATCAGGTATCGATGGTTCCCTTGCCTCTAGTCTTAATTTATGAGACATACGTCTGTAAAGTGAGAAAATGCCTATGCACCTCGATCGTCTCATCACCGTTCTCGAAACCGTGGCTGTGGCCGGGCGCCCGATCACGGCGGCGGAGCTGCAGCAGGCGACCGGCCTGCCGCGCCCGACCTGCTACCGCCTGCTGCAGACGCTCGCAGAGCACCGCCTGCTCGACGAACCGGAGGCGGGCGGGCGCTACCTGATCGGCGAGCGCCTGGTGCGCATCGCCATGCTCGGCCAGACTGACATCGACGTGTGCGCGGCGGCAGCTCCGGCGCTCAAGGAAGCGTCGGTGGAACTCGGCGAGGCGGTGTTCCTGTCGCGCTTTCGCGAGCGCGGCGTTGAGATCATCCAGGTCGAGACGCCGACCGACCCGACGCGCTCCTTCGTCCACCCCGGCCTCGGCTTCCGCCCGATGCACGCGTGCTCGTGCTCGAAGGCGATCGCCGCCTTTGCCGAGGATGCATTTCGCGAAGAGATCCTGACGGGCGCCATGCGCGCCTACACGGAGCACACCAAGACCAGCCCCGACGTGCTGCGCGCCGAATTCGCCGACATCCGCGCCAAGGGCTACGCGGCATGTGTCGAAGAGATCGAGATGGGTGTGTCGAGCGTCGCGGCGCCCGTGCGTATCGGCAACATCGGCGTCATCTACAGCGTCGGTGCGACCGGTCCGGTCCGCCGCTTCACGCCGCAAAAGCGCGCCGACATCGGCGCGGCGCTGCAGGGGTTGGCGGGAAAGGTCGGCAATGCGATCCAGCTGTATGGGGCTGGTGGGGTTGGGTAAGAAGGAGGGGGAAGCAGAGTGAGCCAACCGGAGGCTTGCAACGAAGGGCGACGAAATGATCAAAGTCAAAACTCACCTGATGTTTCAGGGCGATGTCGAAGAAGCCATAGGCCTCTACTCGTCCGTGTTCAGCGAATTCAAAGTGCTAAGGATTGATCGCTACGGCGCAGGTGAACCGGTTGCTGCCGGTTCTCTGAAGCTTGCCCATATCAGCTTTGCTGGCCACGAGTTGCAGATGTTCAATAGTCCGCCCGTGCACGATTTTTCTTTCACGCCATCTATATCCCTGTTCGTCGACTTTGATGATCAGGAGAAGTTAGAGAATGCCTTCGCCACGCTATCTATGGATGGCGTCATCATGATGCCGATCGACGACTATGGGTTCAGCAAGAAGTTTGGCTTCCTTGCCGATCGATACGGTGTTTCGTGGCAACTAAACCTGCCAGAGTAGAGTGCCGGCGCAGGGCTTGAATCGACTCAGAAACAAGCGCGTCGCCAAGCTCGCGGAGACTAGTCAAGCTCATGACCCAAAATGAGCGTTTAGCGTGTTGTTACTTTCACATTGTTGATGGTGCAATATGTTGAGCCGTTTCCAGAGAATGAAGGACTTTCCAACATGACCTACATTCTTTATGGCCACCGGCGGTCCGGATCACTGACTGTCGAGATGGCGCTAGCAGAGATCGGTGCGAAATACGAGGTTCGCGATGTCGACCTGGAGGCTGTGGCGCAGCGTGATGGCGGATATGCGTCAATCAATCCTCAGCAAAAAGTCCCCGCGCTCATGACGCCCTCCGGGGAGACGCTCACTGAGTCAGTAGCCATTCTCTTGACGCTTCACGAGCGCCATCCTGAAGCGGGACTTTTGCCGGAGGACACTGCAGAGAAAGCCCAAGCGATCCGCTGGCTGATGTTCATTGCAACCGAGATTTACCCGATTGTAGAGATCAACGATTATCCGGAGCGATTCTCTTCTAGCAAGCACGCAGCAGCTGAGGTGCGAGACATCGCCCGTTCAATTTGGCGCAAGCGTTGGCTACTTGTCGAACACGAGATTGCAGGAACCCCATACCTTTTTCCGTCAGGTTTTTGCCTTCCTGACATTTACATTGCTGTCGTGAGCCGCTGGGCTCAGCAAGATGCATGGCGACTAGAGAGTTTGCCCAAGGTTGAAAAACTCACGGCGGAAGTGGCGGCAAGGCCAGCGATAGCGCCAGTCTGGTCGCGGCATCAACCAGACATAACGCCAAATCGCTTCAGCTAGGCGGTGCGGGTTGGTAACGCGACGGCAGCTCCCACAACCTCCAAAACGACTGGTGGGTCTGGGAGGCTGTGCCTCCCAGCGGGGTGCGAGGCCGCGCTCAAGTAGCCGTCAGGCGGTAACGCAACAAACATGCCCCGCTCGTGCCGCAGGCGCGAAACTACCCGATCCGTTCCGCAATCGCGATGATCCGCTGCATGTCGCGCAGCACCGGCTTCTCGATTAGCTTGCCGTCGATCACGACAAGCCCCGTGTCAGCCGCCGCGAACTCTTTCAGAATGCGACGGGCATGGGCGATTGTTGCTTCGTCCGGCGTGAACACCTCGTTGAGGATCGCGATCTGCTTGGGGTGGATCGAGCCCTTGCCGCTGAACCCGAGGTCGCGCACCAGTTCGGCTTCGCGGCGCATGCCGTCGGGGTCCTCGAGGTCGAGGTAGGGCACGTCGATGACGTCGAGGCCGGCGCCGGCGGCGGCATGGGCGATGCGCGAGCGGGCGTAGAGCAACGGCTCGTAGGCGTTCCGGCAGCGCAGTTCGGCGGCCATGTCGACGCCGCCGAAGAACAGCGCATCGATGCGATTGCTCGCCTTGGCGATGTCGTAGACCGCCTCGAGGCCGGCGTTGGTCTCGATGATCACGTGCAGGCGGGTGGCATGGCCGCGCTCGGTCAGGAGGTCGTCGAGCCAGACGATCTCGTCGGGCGTCTTGACCTTGGGCAGCATCAGCGCCGGCGGCGGCGTGTCGGTCGCGAGCACGGCCTGGACGTCGGCGAGGCCGAAGGTGTCGCGCAGGCAGTTGATGCGCACGATGCGCTCGACGCCGTCATCGGCTTGCGGTTGCTCGAACAGCGCGAGGGCGTGCTTGCGCGCCTCGTTCTTGTCCTTGGGCGCGATGCCGTCCTCGAGTTCGACGCACACGATATCGGTGCCGCAGGCGAGCGCCTTCGGAAACATCTCGGGCTTGAGGCCCGGCGAGAAAATGAAGCTGCGGCGTGGGCGCACGATACGGTTCTGGCTCATGATGTGGCGGTTCCTTGTCGACTAGCGGGTGTGGTTTCGAGCGATGGTGGCATCGAAGCAGGTCAGAGGGCATTCCCCAAATCCAACATGTCCAACCACCTTTGTTCAAGATTCAACTGCCTTGATCTTGCCTCACCCACCGACGTCATACCGGCACGTGTTGCCGATATCCATCGTGCCGCAAGCGCGGACGTTACCGAGACGCGATGCTGCGCGACGAATGCGACGGTGGCGCGGGTCGAGAAATGGACCCCGGTGACCTCGGCCGGTTCGCCGGGGCAGGCACGCACCGGGGTGACGCCTCCGTGTGTTTCGAGGGGAGTCGCGCGTTGCCGTCGCAGCCTACATCATGCCGCCGGCGGGCGCCGACTTGTCCTCGCCCGACTGCGCGGCATAGATCGACGTGTAGCCGCCCGACCAGTCCGGCGGCACCTGGCACGGGCGCGGGTCGTGCGACGCCCACTTGACCATTTCACCGCGCACGATTTCGTAGACGTGCGCCGACGGATCGGGGTGCGGCGTATAGGGCTTGGCGTCGGCGGAAGTATAGCAGTTGAGCAGCAGCGGGCGCGGCACCGGCGACTTGCTCGATGGTGAATAGTGCAGCGCACGGGCGTTGTGGACCGTGATCGAGCCGGCCGGCCCCGTCAGGTACTCGACCTCGTTCATGTCGACGGTCGCGGCATCCGCGTCGCTCAGCATGCCGGTCCAGTTGCCGCCCGCGTCGTACTGGTCGAACAGCGGTTCGTTGTGCGAGCCCTTCTTGACCGCGAGCGGGCCGTTGCTCATGTCGGTGTCGGCGAGGTAGCAGCCGATCGTGAGCACGTTGTAGTTGGTGTGCGGGAAGAACTGGATGTCCTGGTGCCACTTCACGGTGTCGCTTTCGTCGAACCACTTGAAGTTGAGCTTCGAGTGGTGGAACACGACGTTGGGCCCGACCAGGTCGGCGGCGACATCGGCCATCAGGCCCTTGGCGAAATTCCAGTACGCTTCGTGGCGCTCGTCGGGGCGCTTGAGGCGGCGCATGACCGGATGGTCGGCGCTGTGGCCGGGGCCAATATCGAAGACCTTGCCGGCGACCGTCTCCTTGCGGCTCTGGTTGACGAAGTCGTCGGTCACCGCCTGCAGTTCGGCCACCGTGTCCTTTGGCACCAGGCTTTCGACGCCGACGAACCCGTGTTCGAAGTAGTGCTCGCGTTGCGCTTGCGTGAGGACGCGGGCGGGATAGGACAGGACTTCTTCTGGGGTCATGGGGTTGCCTCCTTCAAGATTTTGAGAGTGCCTGCTTGAGCTTCTCGGCTTCCTCTGGCTTCATTTTGTACGAATGATCGGCGTCGGGGAAGTTGCCCGAGCGGACATCGTCGGCGTAGGCCTGGAACGCGTTGACGGCGACGTCGACGACATTGCCGTAGCGTTTCGCGAATTTCGGCTTGAAGCTGTCGAAGGCGCCGATCAGGTCGTAGCCGTTGAGCAGCTGGCAGGTACCGGCCGCACCGGCGCCGATCGAGAACGTGAACACCGAAACCGCATCGTCGACCGCCTTGCCGACCTCGTACGGCATCGCCTCGATTTCCATGCCGATGGCGCCGGCCTCCTCGATCGCGCGGGCATTGTCGACGATCTCCAGTGCCGCTTCGGCGGTGCGCCCCTGCATCTTGAAGCCGCCATAGCGATGCACGAAGTGCGGGCACAGCCCGACATGGCTCATGATCGGCACACCGGCATCGGCGACCGCCTTGATGATGTCGAACATCTCGCGCCCGCCCTGCAGCTTCAGGGCGTCGGCGCCGCTCTCCTTCATCATGCGCACGGCGTTGGTCACCGCGATCTCCCTGGTCGCGTACGAGCCATAGGGCATCGCCGTCAGCGTGAACGTATTGGGTGCTCCGCGTCTGACCGCGCGGGTGTGTTCGATCATTTGGTCGACCGTGATCGCCAGCGTGTTCTCGTGGCCGTAGAGCGTCATGCCGAGGCTGTCGCCGACGCCGATGATGTCGATGCCGGCGCGCTCGGCCCAGGCGGCGCTGAGAACCTCGCCGACCGCCACCATGACGAGGCGCTCGCCGCCCGCTTTCTTCACGGCAAGATCCGGGATCGTGAGTTTCTGGCGCGGGTCCGACACGAGCCACTCCTCCTCGCAGGTTCGGCTACGATGAAATTTATTGTTCCATTTGGAACAATCTGGCAGAATGATTTCCGGTTGGCAAGTCAAATACGACGGCCTCATAACGGCAACTGGCCGGGCTCGGAAGGGATGGGATCGCAGATGACAGAATCGCACAGCATGGCCCGCGATCTGATGGCGATCTTCAAGCGCAACGAGGTGCCGGACACCTTCCGCATCTCGTTTCTGGCGAACTCGCTGGTGCTGCCGACCTACGAGCAGATCAAGCGCGAACACGACCTCAGCCGCGGCGAGTATCTGCTCTTGTTCTGTTTGTCGAACATCGCGGAACTGACCGCCCAGGACGTCGCCGACATGACCGGGCGGCCGCGCAATTCGATCTCGCGCGCGGTTCATCGCATGCTCAGCGACGGCTACCTGACGCGCTCGCCGGACCCCGACGACGGGCGCCAGGCGCTGCTGCGGATCACGCCGAGCGGGCACGCGCTGCACAAATCGATCGTCACGAAATTTATCGATCGTGAGGCCGCGCTACTCGGCGTCCTGAGCCGCGCCGAGCGCGCGATGCTCGATCAGCTGCTCGCCAAGCTGGTCGCCAATGCACTGAGATGAGCAAGATCGAGGGCGCTGCCCTCGAACTCCCGCCAAAGGGCACGCCCTTTGGAAACCAAATGTTTGCGTCAATCTCTGCCGTCCTGGAGGATGATGACAAGCAACGTTTGGGTCCAGGGACCGAGGTCCCTGGTCGGGATGCGGGAAGGGCTGAAAGCCCTTCGCGGTTCACCCGCAGGGTGAAATCGAGCTAGGCGCCGTGGGTGCGGGAATAGCCGTTGGGCGGCGGTGGCTGCCACCCCTTGAGGCTGCCGGATTGCGGTGCGAAGACCTCCACTTTCAAGGGATGGCACGGCGCCACGTCGTCGGAATGGCCGGCGCCGCAATCACCGCCCGGGCAAGCCGAGAGCGCTGCGAACAGGTCGATCTCCGCGAAGAACTCGATGTAGTCGCCGGGCAGAACCGGGCTCGCCTTCATGAAATATTGCTGCGTGTCGCGCGTAAAACCGGTGCACATGAAAACGTTCATGACGTCGTGGACGTGCAATTCGGCCTCGGCGAGCGGCAGGCCACGGCTGGCGGCGACCGCGCGTGTCAGGTTCGAGTGGCAGCAGTGGTGGTATTCGAGGTCGTTGAGCAGCAGGTTCGTATAAGGATCGCAGCGCGTGCCGATGACGTCGTGAACGCCGCCGCCGTCGGCATCGAAGCCGTACCATTCGA
>JBPCVZ010000012.1:0-5351 GCA_051010015.1 Hyphomicrobiaceae bacterium | reverse complement strand
CGGCTACGACCGATCTTGCTGGAAGTACGACAACCGCTGCTGATTGGGTCCAGCCGCCCTGTCGCCAAATCCAGCCCCCAGCCGCCCGCGCTCTCCCTTGCGCGGGCGGCTTTTGTTCGTCGAGGCCCGCTAGCGGCGTTCCAATCCGTGATGATCCGCCATGCGCCCTGGACAAAGGCGGATCGGATCAGGTTCAACTCTGACGGTCGCACCGAAGGCCATCCTGGAAAATGATGCTGGTGCTGTTGAAGCCACATCCAAGGAGGTCTGACCGCCATGAGCGATCACATCGTGAAGCGTCCTCTCGATGGTATCCGCGTGCTCGATCTCTCTCGCGTGCTCGCCGGTCCGTACGCCGGGCTGATGCTCGCGGATCTCGGCGCCGAGGTCATCAAGGTCGAGAACCCGGCGCACGGCGATGACTCCCGGACATTCACGGTTCCCAGTCACAACGATCACGCGGTCTATTTCCTGACCGTCAACCGCAACAAGAAGTCCGTCGCCCTCGACCTCAAAGCGCCTCAGGGCAAGGCCGCGTTCCTGAAGCTCGTCGCGAATAGCGACGTGGTGTTGGAGAATTTCCGCACCGGCGTGATGGAGCGGCTTGGCCTCGGCTACGACACGCTAAAATCGGTTCGACCGGACATCATCGTGTGCGCTATTTCAGGCTACGGCCGCGACGGGCCCAACGTCGACGTGCCGGGCTACGACCCCGTAGCACAGGCCGAGTCGGGGCTGATGGCCATGACCGGCGACCCGCAAGGCCCGCCGACCCGGGCAGGCATCTCGCTCGTCGACATGATTACCGGGCTCTATGCATCGAACGCGATCTCGGCCGCGCTGCGCCAGAAGCAGATCACCGGCGAAGGCCGCTTCATCGAGCTGTCGCTGTTCGAGACGGGCATCAACATGCTGGTCAACTTTGGCCACCAGTACCTGATGACCGGCAACGAGCCGACGCGGGCCGGCAACGGCAACCAGGTGGCCCAGCCGGCCGGCGTCTTCGAGGCATCGGACGGCCCGTTCATGGTCACAATCGGCAATGACGTGCAGTACGCGCGGCTGTGCAATGACGTCGTCGGGCGCCCGGACCTCGTCGATGACCCGCGTTTCGTGGACAACAAGAGCCGGGTCGCCAACACGGTGGCGATCCGCGAGGTTTTCGGTGAGATTTTTCTGCACAAGACGCGCGCCGAATGGGTCACGGTTTTGCGCGCCGGCGGCGTGCCGTGTGGTGTCGTTGCGACCGTCGCCGAAGCGCTCGACAGCGAACTCGTGACGGCACGCGGCAGTGTGCAGCCGGTAACGCACAGCGAAATGGGAAGCTATCCGGCGATCATGACGCCGGCGCGGTTGCATGACACGGAGGCGGTGAGTTTGGCAGGCGCGCCGCTGCTCGGCGAGCACACGCGCGACGTGCTGCGCGATGTCGCGGGGCTGGATGAGGCGGAGGTCGAGGCGCTGGTTGCGGCAAGAGTCGCGCGGGTGGGGTAGGTTGGGTTAGCGGTCCGCCATCGTTGCCAATGACAAGAACTTCGCCCGCGTAACCCAACATCACACGACGGGCCCTTGTTGGGTTACGGCCGGGTCGACGACGATCCGATGCTTCGACGTCCGAGCCACCCTAACCCGACCTACGCGCTGCGGATTGACGCGCGCCAAACGCAGCGGCCCCCGACGCTACTCCCCCTTGAAAACCGGCGGGCGCTTTTCCTTGAAGGCGGCGCGGCCTTCGACCCAGTCGTCACTGGCGTTGATGTCCTCGACCTGGACGCGGGCGATGGCGGCCTGCTCGGTCGGGCCCTTGGGCATGGATTCAGAAACGAAGCGCTTGAGCATGCGCGAGGGCATCGGCGCCGTCGCCGCGATGCGGGTTGCCCAGTCCATCGCCGTCGGCATCAGCTCGGCAACCGGCACGACCTTGTTGACGTAGCCAACCTGGTAGGCGCGCTCGACCGGCATGTTGTCGCCGACGAGGAGCAGCTCCATCGCGATCTTGTGCGGGATGCGGCTCGCGAGGTTGGATATGAGACCGCCGGAAAACGCAATCTTCACTTCGGGATAGGAGAACGTCGTGTTGTCGGCGCAGATCAGGATATCGCACATCGTGGTCAGCACCATACCACCGCCAATGCACCAGCCGGCGACGGCCGCGACCACCGGCTTGTCGACCGGCACGCCGACCGAAGGGATGGCGTGATAGAGATTGTGCGGCACATTGTTGAGGTCGGCGCCGGCCGAAAACGCTTTCTCGCCGGCCCCGGTCAGTATGGCGACGCGCGCCATGTCGTCCGCCATGAAGCGCTTCCAGGCCTGGTGCAAGCCCTCGACCAGTTCAGGGTCGAGCCGGTTCATCTTGTCCGGCTTGTTCATCGTGATGACGGCGACGTGGCCTTCGAGGGCATAGGTGACTGCGTCGGACATGGGCTTTCACTTGCTCACGGAAACTTCGAACGGACGCTCGAGATCCTGTGACGGATCGAACTCGGAACGACCGGTGTGGTTGATATGACGCCCATAGGTGTGCAGCGAGATCGACATCTCCGTACCGGTGTTCCAGACACTGTGAATGTCTTGCGGCTTGCAGGCGGAGACCTGCCCCGGCTTCAAGGTATGCTCGCCGGTTTTCTCGAGCTTGGCGTAGCCCTTCTTCGAACCGTCATCGCTGCGTTTCCACTCGACTTCGTGCTCCTCGCCCTCGATCCCTGCAACGACCGCCCACGTCATGTGGTTGTGCGGCATCGTACCCCGGTCGGGCAGCCAGGTGAGCACGAACACGGCGAGATCGTGGTTCGGTTCCTCGTGCAGGAGATGAACGCCAAAACCTTGCTCTTCGTTGGCGGTGCGGTGTTCTGGCTTGAGCCACCCGGGTGCGGCGGCCAGCTTCTTGGCGATCGGCTTGACCTTCTCCGCCACCTTGACGGGATCGGATTCGGCGGCCGCGATGGCGCGCAGGTCCTCGACATAGTTTTCCACACTGTAGTCTGAATCGAGCATGTTCTTCCGCCCTCCAGGGCTATGGGCGCGCGAAAGCCGCGCATCTCGGGAAAAAAGAGAATGCTAGTTCTAGAACAGCCCGCCGGGTCGCGGCAATGATCCATATGATCGTTGCCGGTCGCGTGCGATTATTCGGATCGCAAGGACCCTATGGCTACTCCGGCGGCCCGTCATTGAAGGCGGCGTCCTGGAATTGGTGGTTGTGCGACAACATAGGCCACACCCCACAGCGGTCATCCCGGCACGTGTTGCCGGGATCCATCGTGCCGCACACGCGGGAGCTGCGCAGACGCAAGGCCGTGCCGCTATCGCTCACACACGTCGCGCCGAGACATGGTCCCCGGTGACAAGCACCGGGGTGACACCCGTTAGAGTGGCGGCGACTGAGATCATTTTGGATTCTCTTATTGTTCGGGATGTCCTAAGTCAGCGCTGGCGGCCCGTCATTGAAGGCGGCCATATCGGCGCCGTTGGTGCCATCGGCGGCAACGAACCAATCGCCGATCTCGCTCGACGTCATGAACGCCACGTCGTCGCGTGCGACCAGGATATCAAGCGCCTTTTCGAAGTGATAGGCGATGTGCGGCACGCCGATGATGTGCGGGTGCAGACCAAAAGTCAGCACCCGCGGGTTGTCCGCCGTTTCACGCTCGAAGACGGCGAGCGTAGCCTTCAGGCGCTCCACGATTTCGGTGCTGGACTGGTTCTGGATGGCATAGATCGGCACGTCGTTGAGCTCGAACGTGTAGGGCAGACCGACCAGGGGGCCATGCCTGGTGCGGATCCAGAACGGCAGGTCGTCGACGACGAAATCATGCAGGAACTCGATGCCGCTGGCTTTGAGGTGATCGGGCGTATCGAACGTCTGGCCGAGGCCGGCGCCGAGCCAGGCACGGGGCCGCTGGCCGCCGGCCTGTTCGAGGCGGGCGAGGCTTTTCGTGATCTCCTCGACCTCATCGTCGACGTGCTTCAGCGAGCGTTGGAACCAGCCGTGGCCGACCAGTTCCCAGTCCGCCGCGACGACGGCGTCCATCAGCGCCGGGTAGACATCGCAGACCTGCGCATTGGTGAACGCCGAGGCGCGCAGCTTGCGCGCGGCCAGCATCGCCATGATCCGCGGCATGCCGCAGCGCATGCCGTATTCGACCCAGGAATAGTTGGGCACATCCGGCGGTTCGACCTGGGCGCCGTGCGGTGCCGGCAGGACGCCGCGCGGCATCGGCCGGTCGAACGGCCAGTACTCGATGTTCATGGCGATGTTGACGATGATCGCCTTGCCGTTCGGCGGCTCCAGCCGCTTGCGCCGAGAGGACATCTGGTAGGGGACTCGGGGGTTGGACCACATGACGGGAGCCTTTGCTGCATTTGCCGGCGACGGGCGGCCTGTTCGACTGCCGGCAACATCGCCTATCATGGCGCTGACATCAATCGCTGCGCCGTGCCGCCTCGTGCGCGAACCGGAGGAAGACCATGCAACGCCCGACGACCAAGCTGCGCCAACTGCTGACCGAGAAGGATTTCCTGTACTGGCCGTCGCTGTACTACCCGCTCGCCGGGCGCGTGGCGGAGCAAATCGGCATCGACAGTGCCTATGTCGGCGGCTACGTCACCGGTGGTTCGCTGGCCGTCTCCGAGCCGCTGCTGACCATGGATGAGCAGGTCCGCGTCGCCGGCAGCGTGGCACGCGCCGGTACGATCCCGATCGTTGCCGATGCCGGCGCCGGGTTCGGCGAACCGCTGCACTGCATGCGCACGGTGCGCGAGTTCATCACCGCCGGCGTCGCCGGCATCCACATCGAGGATCAGCTCTATCCGAAGCGGGCGCACTATCACAAGTACGTCGCACACGCGATCCCGGCCGAGGAGTTCATCGACAAGATCAAGTTCGCCTGCCGCCAGCGCGACGAGACGGACAAGGATTTCGTTATCATCGCGCGTACCGACACCTGCCGGTTCGACGGACTTGAGGCGGCGGCGGCGCGGATCAACGCAGCCGCCGATGTCGGCGCCGACATGGGGCTGCTGTTTCCGCGCGATCGCGACGAAGCCGAAGCCGCGCCGAAAGCATGCAAGGTGCCGCTGGTCTACGTGCAAAGCCGCGGTAACCGCGACGGCCGGCCGCTGTTCTCGAACCCCGAATTGCGCGCCATGGGTTACAAGGCCTGTATCGATGCGCAATTGTGGCTGACGGTGAGCTTCCATCATGCCAAGCGCGCGCTCGAAGAAGTTGTCGCAACGGGCAGCTATACGGGGATGACGGAGGAGGAAAACGTGGCGGCGCGGCAGGCGATCGAGGATGCCATCGGGCTGGAAGGGTTTTATGAGATCGAGGAGCAAACGGTCGAGGAGACGAA
>JBPCVZ010000011.1:0-5932 GCA_051010015.1 Hyphomicrobiaceae bacterium | reverse complement strand
GCTGGCGCATGACCGACGCCTGGCTTTCCATGGCCGGCACCGGCACGCAAGGCGTGCCCAACGGCGTGCCGATCGACGAGTGGGGCATCCGCATGGATGCCAACTCGTGCAACCCGGCGGGCGCTTCCGTCACCCGTGGCGGCGGTACGAACGGCCCTGCCGCCGTCTATGCGATCCGCAAGTGGGACGAGTGGCTGCGCAAATATGCACCTCCGGGTGCCGCTGACTACGACTTCTATCAGTCGCTGCCGGCGCTCAGCCAGGGCAACGTCGCCCAGCAGATCTTCTGGTACACCGCCTTTACCGCCTCGATGGTCGCGCCGAAGAGCAAAGGCAACAACACCGTCGACGACAAGGGCAAGCCGCTGTGGCGGATGGCACCGTCGCCGCACGGTCCGTACTGGGAGAAGGGCCAGAAGCTCGGCTACCAGGACGCCGGCTCTTGGACGCTGTTCAAGTCGACCCCGGTCAAGCGGCGCAAGGCGGCTTGGCTCTACGCCCAGTTCGTCATCGCCAAGACGCTCGACGTCAAGAAGAGCCATGTCGGCCTGACGTTCGTGCGTGACAGCACGGTCCGCCACAAGAGCTTCACCGAGCGTGCGCCGAACCTCGGCGGCCTGGTCGAGTTCTATCGTTCGCCGGATCGCGTGAACTGGACACCGACGGGCGTCAACGTGCCCGACTATCCGAAGCTGGCTCAGCTGTGGTGGCAGAACATCGGTGACGTGAACTCCGGCACGTTCACGCCGCAGCAGGCCATGGACCGTCTCGCCAAGGAGATGGACCAGGTCATGGCCCGCATGCAGAAAGCCGACGAGCGCGCCAAGATCTATGGCGGCTGCGGCCCGCGCCTCAACGCCGAGAAGGCGGCAGCCGATTGGCTTGGCAAAGGCGGTGCCAAGGCCAAGGTCGATGAAAAGCCGAAGGGTGAGACGATTTCCTACGATGAACTCGTCAAGCGTTGGTCGAAGGGCTAACGTCTACTCAGATGAGCGGGTCAGGCGCTGTGGCGCCTGATCCTTCATCGGGCCGCCGCTACCGGGGTTTTCATTGTGTCGCTCGAACTTCGAAACGTCAGCTTCCGGGCTGCCGATGGAACCTACATTTACCCAACCGATGTCGTGTTGGAGAGCGGCGCATTCAACATCCTGCTTGGCACGACGCTGGCTGGCAAGACCACACTGATGCAGCTCATGGCCGGCCTGCTCAAGCCAGCCGAGGGCGAGGTCTGGTTCGATGGGCGCAACGTGACGGGCGTGCCGGTTCAAAAGCGCAACGTCTCGATGGTCTACCAGCAATTCATCAACTACCCGAACATGTCGGTCTTCGAGAACATCGCATCGCCGCTGCGCGTCGCGCGTCTCAGTCGCGCCGAAATCGAAGATCGCGTCGGCCGCATGGCGGAACTGATGAAGCTCACGGCAATGCTCGGGCGCAAGCCATCGGAGCTGTCCGGTGGCCAGCAGCAGCGCACGGCGATGGCGCGGGCGCTGGTCAAGGATGCCAGCCTTGTCCTGCTCGACGAGCCGCTTGCCAATCTCGACTTCAAGCTGCGCGAAGAGTTGCGCGATGAGTTGCCGAAAATGTTTGCCGACCGAGAATGCACCGTGGTCTATGCGACGACAGAGCCAAGCGAGGCGCTCCTGCTCGGCGGTTTCACAGCAGCCATGCATGAAGGGCGCATCGTTGAGTTCGGTGCGTCCGGCGAAATCTATCGCAAACCGAAGCACCTATTGACGGCGCGAGTCTTCTCGGAACCGCCGATCAACGCGGTCGAGGTGACGAAGGCCGGCGACGAGTTCATTTTGAGTGAGCAGGTGAGATGGCGCGCCAACGGCGCCACCGCGCATCTCGGCGATGGCCACTACATGATCGGTATCCGCCCACACCATGTCGCCCCGACAAACGCTGGCCAGGCCAATGTCCAATTGGAAGGACGTGTCCTCATCACCGAACTGAGCGGTTCGGAAAGCGTCATTCACTTCGACCATGCCGGCCAGACCTGGGTCTCGCAGGCGCATGGCATTCATGCAGCGGAAGTCGGCGAGACGGCCGTTTTTCACTTCAGTGCCGAACAGTGTCTCTATTTCGCGCCGGATGGCTCCCGCATTGACGTCGAGGCAGGTTCGTAATGGCGCGCATCACCCTTGACGATCTCCGCCACAGCTACGTCACCAATCCGGCCGGCCCGGAAGACTATGCGCTGAAGCAGCTCGATGTGTCCTGGGATGACGGCGGCGCCTACGCGCTACTCGGCCCGTCGGGCTGTGGCAAAACCACGTTACTCAACATTATCTCCGGCCTGCTGAAGCCCAGTCACGGGCGCGTCCTTTATGACGACCGGGACGTCACGGACATGCCACCCGATGAACGCAACATTGCACAAGTTTTCCAGTTCCCGGTCGTCTACGACACGATGAGCGTCTACGACAATCTCGCCTTTCCACTGCGCAACCGCGGCGTCAGCGAAGACGCCGTCAGGACCCGCGTGGAGGCCATTGCCGAGATGACGGACCTGACGGACATGCTCGCCCAGCGTGCCGCCGGCCTGACCGCGGATGGCAAGCAGAAGATCTCCCTCGGCCGCGGGCTCGTGCGTGAAGATGTCAACATCATCATGTTCGATGAACCACTGACGGTCATTGATCCGCACCTCAAGTGGCAGTTGCGCTCGAAACTCAAAGAGCTGCATCATCGCATCCAAACGACGATGATCTACGTCACCCACGATCAGACGGAGGCACTGACGTTTGCCGACAAGGTCGTCGTGATGAACGAAGGCGAAGTCGTCCAGATCGGTACGCCGGTAGATTTGTACGATCGCCCGAACCACACATTCGTCGGACACTTCATCGGCTCCCCGGGCATGAACGTGCTGCCGTGCACGATGGAGAATGGGACAGCGGTTTTTTTCGGCCAGTCCATCGAAGTTGCAAATGCACCCGACCGTGATGTCTCCGCAGGGCAGTTGGAAATCGGTGTGCGCCCGGAATTCGTGCGCTTTTCCAGCACAGGCATTCCGGTCGAAATCGAGAAGGTCAGCGATGCCGGACGCTTTCGCATCGTCGATGCGCGCCATGGCGCGTGGCGGATCAATCTGCTGTTGGGCGAGCAGGAGGCGTTGCCGACGGAAGGCGCGAGGCTCGCGTTCGATCCGGCGCGAACGCGCCTTTATGCAGACGGCTGGCTGGTTGGAGGAGAAAACGTCCAATGACGACGAAAGTTGAGAACCAGAAGGGTTGGCTGTTTGTCCTGCCCGTCGTCATCTTGGTGGCGTTCAACGCCGTCATTCCCCTCATGACGGTTGTCAACTATTCGATCCAGGAGACGTTCGGCGACAATCTGTTCTTCTTTGAGGGCGTAAAGTGGTTCGAGGAAGTGCTCCATTCGGAGCGCTTTCACGCCGCACTTGGCCGGCAGCTGTTCTTTACATTCGCCATCCTGCTGATCGAAGTTCCGCTCGGCGTCGCGATTGCACTTACGATGCCGCGCAAGGGCGTGTGGGTATCGGTCTGTCTGGTTCTCATGGCGCTGCCGCTACTCATTCCCTGGAATGTCGTCGGCGCGATGTGGAACATTTTTGCGCTGCCCGACATCGGCCTACTCGGCAAGACGCTCAACAGCCTCGGTATCGACTACAATTTCACGCGCCAACCGGTCGCCGCCTGGGCGACGTTGATCGCGATGGATGTCTGGCACTGGACATCTCTCGTGGTCCTGCTCGCCTACGCCGGCCTGAGTTCGATTCCCGACGCCTACTACCAGGCCGCGCGCATCGATGGCGCCTCTTCCTGGGCGGTGTTTCGCTACATTCAGCTGCCCAAGATGAAGCGTGTCCTCACAATTGCGATCCTGCTCCGCTTCATGGACAGTTTCAACATATACACCGAGCCCTTCGTGCTGACCGGTGGCGGCCCGGGCAACTCGACCACGCTGCTGTCGATTGACCTCGTCAAGGTTGCGCTTGGACAGTTCGATCTGGGCCCCGCTGCCGCGATGTCGATCATCTACTTTCTCATCATCCTCGCCCTCAGTTGGGTATTCTACACGGTGATGACACGCGGGGAGGATTCATGATGCGCCGCTTATCGTGGATTGTCCCGACGCTCTACATCATCTTCCTGATGCTGCCGATCTATTGGCTGATCAACATGTCGTTCAAGACGACCAACGAAATTCTCGGCAGCTTCACACTGTGGCCAAACAACTTCACGTTCGACAACTACGTCAAGATCTTCACCGACCCGACCTGGTACAATGGCTACATCAACTCGCTGATCTACGTGTCGATCAACACCATCCTGTCGGTCAGCGTCGCGCTGCCAGCCGCATACGCTTTTTCGCGCTATCGCTTCATCGGTGACAAGCATCTGTTCTTCTGGTTGCTGACCAACCGAATGGCGCCAGCGGCGGTGTTCGCCCTGCCCTTCTTTCAACTCTATTCGGCCATCGGGCTGTTCGATACGCACATCGCCGTTGCCCTTGCCCATTGTCTGTTCAATATCCCGTTGGCGGTATGGATCCTTGAAGGTTTCATGTCGAGTGTGCCGAAAGAGCTCGATGAGACAGCCTATCTCGACGGTTATGGCTTCTGGGGTTTCTTCATCAAGATCTTCATCCCAACGATTGCAGCCGGCATCGGTGTTGCGGCCTTTTTCTGCTTCATGTTTTCCTGGGTCGAACTGCTGCTCGCCAAGACGCTGACTTCGGTTGCGGCCAAGCCGATTGCCGCCACCATGACGCGAACGGCCAGCACGTCCGGATACGAACTGGGCCTGCTCGCCGCCGCTGGCACGCTGACGATCATTCCGGGCGCAATCGTCATCTATTTCGTGCGCAACTACATCGCGAAGGGCTTTGCACTCGGGCGCGTCTGACCGCACACCGGTTGCTGAATGCAGGAGCAAGACATGGGCCTCAGTTGGATGGCATGGACGTGGCAGACGGGACTGTTCTTTGCGGTCATCGCACTGCTCCTCGTGATCATGACAATCTGGGAACTGCGGCGACCGGGCGGTGCCCCGCGCTATGGTATCCTCGCCATCGACACGACACGCGGTGATCGCCTGTTCATTTCCCTATTGGGCAGCGCTT
The DNA here is from genome assembly GCA_051010015.1 of Hyphomicrobiaceae bacterium. Lineage (GTDB taxonomy): Bacteria > Pseudomonadota > Alphaproteobacteria > Rhizobiales > Hyphomicrobiaceae > CAJQQK01. The sequence continues at coordinate 838 of JBPCVZ010000011.1, read as the reverse complement.
TCATTCATCTCGCTTGGCTCGGCCTCCTCGGCACGCCATTGTGGGGCGCTTTGGTGGTTTCCGTGATCTATGCGGTTTGCGTGTTCCGCTGGGTTTGATCGGAGACACCGCGCCCAGAACGGTACCGCAAAACCTGCAATTGCCGTGCGCACGCGTGAGGCTGTTCTCGCACCGGACGACGACGCTCCACGACACGATGAGACAGCCGGGCTAGAGCATTGGGCGATTTGCTAGAAGACGGAATGAAGACCGACCCGGTGAATGCGCAATCAATCGCTCTGCGGGAACGCATGAGCAAGCGCTTCAAGTCGTGCAATCAGCCCATCCTCAATGCCAAGCCCATGATTTTCCGTGGCCAGGCGATGCCCGCTCTTGGATCGCCCAGGCACATGAACCCGATATTCACTGGCGAGGCGGTCTAGATAACTGCCAATTCTTTGCGCGAAATCGGGCGCCGCCGCTTCGGCATTGACAGCGATCACGCTGAGCCCCGTTGCAGGACACTGCGAACCGCGATCGAAGGGCGCCGCATCAATCGACCAATGGGCATTGCCAACGCCGGCTGCGAGAATTTCGACCATCAAGGCGAGATTCGCACCACGCGGGCCGCCGAACGCGACCATCGCCCCGTCCATAGCGGCGTTCGGGTCCGTTGTTGGGTTGCCGTGTCGGTCGATCGCCCATCCGGTCGGGATCGGATCACCGCGCTCGGCAGCCGCGCGAATGTTGACGTAGGCCGTCGCACTGCACGACTGGTCGATCAGCAGGGGTGCTGCCGAGCCAGCCGGTGCCGCAAAGGCGATCGGGTTGGTGCAATAGACCGACTGTGTCGCCCCGG
>JBPCVZ010000010.1:0-3083 GCA_051010015.1 Hyphomicrobiaceae bacterium | reverse complement strand
CGCGAATACCGACCGACCAACCTGACGATGGCACCGATCATCGAATCGGGTCCCTGCATTCGCACCATGCAGATGGACTACGATGACGAGGTCGCCTACTACGGCACCCAGGCGCTCTACGACCTGGCGCGGGCGCCGGATGACCGCCCGTTCATGCTGACCGTCTCGTTCACGCAGCCGCATTCGCCGTTCGTCATCTCGCAGGAATACTGGGACCTCTACAACCACGACGACATCGAACTGCCCTCGGTGCCGGAAATCCCGCTCGACGACAAGGACCACCTGAGCCGCAACCTGCATTACTGCCAGGCGCGACACCTGTTCACGGTCACCGATGATCATCGCCGCAATGCGCGCCACGCCTACTACGGCATGATCTCGTTCATCGACGCCAAGATCGGCGCGTTGCTCGACACGCTGGAAAAAACCGGCCTCATCGAAAACACCATCGTCGTGTTCACCGCCGACCACGGCGAGATGATGGGCGAGCGCGGCATGTGGTACAAGCAGCACTTCTTCGAATGGGCCGCGCGGGTGCCGCTCGTCGTGCATTTCCCCGAGCGCTGGCGGGCCGGAAGGGTCAAGCAGAACACCACCCTGATCGACCTGATGCCGACGTTCCTGGACGCCGCCCAAGGGGGGCCCTTCGAAGGCTATCACGACCCGATCGACGGGCGCTCGCTGGTGCCCGCGCTGGCAGGCGATACCTCATCGATGTCGGATGTCGCAATTTCGGAATTCGCCGCCGATGGCTCGACCGGGCCCAGCCGGATGGTCAAGAAGGGGCCGTGGAAGTACATGTGGCTCGAGGGCAAGGACACGCTGCTCTTTAACGTCGAGGCGGACCCGCGCGAACTCGACAACAAGAGTGGCGACCCGGAATATGCCGCGATCGAGACGCAACTTGCAGCGATCGCCATGGACGGCTGGGACCCGGACCACTACTTTCGCGAGATCGCCGCCTCGCAGCAACGCCGCTTGATGATCCACCGGGTGACGAACGGCGACCCGACCTACGTCAATATCGTGCGCGGCGATGACGATCGGCGCTACATTCGCAATGCGGGCGCCGCCGACACCAAGGCGCGCGCGCGCCTGCCCTACGTGGCGCCGGCCCAACCCGACAAAACCGGTTGAGCGGTGCCAACGAGCGCTCCCTGGGGACCCAAGCCGGAGATGACCTTGACCGAACAACCGCTCTATACCTTCGCCATCATTACCGACACCCATCTCCGCCCGGCCGAGCTGGATGAATCGTCGCCGTTCCCGGTCAACAACCTGGCCAACGATCGCGCACGCTATGCGATCGACGCGATCGCAGGCCACGATCCGGCGTTCGTGCTGCACCTCGGCGATATGGTGCATCCGCTGCCGCACCTGCCGACCTACGGGCAGGCCTGCGCGGAAGCGCATGACATCTTCGCGCCCTTGCGCCCGATCATGCACTTCATGCCCGGCAACCACGACATCGGCGACAAGCCCAACCCGGATGCACCGGCCGGCCCCGCCGACAGCGAGACGATCGCACAGTACGAGGCACAGTTCGGGGCGAGCTATCACAGCTTCGAGCGCGACGATTGCGTGTTCATCATCATGAATTCCTCGCTGGTCAACTCCGGCACGCCGCAGGAAGCCGAACAGCGCGCCTGGCTCGAGGAGACGCTCGGCCAGGCGTCCGGGCGGCGCATCTTTCTTTGCTCGCACTATCCGCCGTTCATCTATTCGGCCGACGAGCAGAGCCATTACGACAACTACGCCGAGCCCGGCCGGTCGTGGTTCCTCGGCCTCGTCGAACAGCACGCCATCGAAGCCGTCTTCTCCGGCCACGTGCATCAGTTCTTCTACAATCGCATCAACGACAGCCGGCTCTACTGTTTCCTGCCGACCAGCTTCGTGCGTCAGGACTACGCCGAGATGTATGCGATCGAGCCGCCGAAGGAGTACGGGCGTAACGACACCGGCAAGTTCGGCTATGCCTTGGTGGATGTCTACGCCAAGGGGCACCGCGTCCGGATCGTGCCGACCGACGGCAACGAACTGGCCAAGGGGGCGGCCAGGCCTTCGGACCAGACACGCTGGGCGACCGATCCAGCCTCGCCGCTGACCGTGCCGCTGCGCCATGCCTGGGCGACGCCGATCGATCTGCCGTACAACGGGCCGATGGAGGAGTTCGCGCGCAAACGCACGCGCAACGACTATACCTTGATGCGCCTGCAGCAGATGGGCCTCTCACGCGTCCGTGTGCCGTTGACGGACCTGATCGATCCGCACATTCGCGGACGGATCGCGGATTTTGCATCGACCGGCATCACGTTCACGCATTTCTCACTCGGCGTGCCGGATGCGGCAACGATCGACTTGATCAAGGAGCATCGCGCCTTGGTGGCACAGCTCGAGGTTGTCGGCGCGTCGGATGATCTCGCCGATATCTCGGGCGACTTTGCACGCCTTGCCGCGCTCGGGGACCTGCCGGTCGTGATCGGCAAGTCGCATTCCTCGAAGCATGAGCCGCAGCAGGGCAGCAAGTTCGCGCACTCGGTCAGTTCCGGCTTCAAGTGGGAGGCGCGCGACACCGTCGTGGCGGCACTGCAAGCGGCCGGTAGCGATGCCGGCCTGGTCCTGCAGCTCAACCTTGGCGACGACCTCGGCGAACGCCTGGCCGAGATGAACGCCTTCGCCGAGGCGTGCGGCCGTGCGGTCGAAGTCAATATTCGGCTCGCCAATCCCAACCCGGCGATCGCGAATTTCGACGATGAAGCGATCGCCGCGCGCGTGGCCGAAGCGGTGCGGCTGGCACCGGGCCTGGCGTTCCTGTCGCTCCAGATCGACACCTTCGTCGACGTCGACCGCGGCTACAACCCGCGCCACGGCCTGCTCGACCGCCACTACAACTTCCGTGCGGCCGGACGGGCGCTGGCGCGTACAAGTGATTCCTGATGAGTGACACCCGCGAACGGCCCCTGCGCCTGCGCCGCACCATGCTGCTGACGCCGGGCAATCAGATGCGGCGACTGGAGAAGGCGGCGCAACTCGATGTCGATTGCGTTGTGTTCGACCTCGAGGACGGCGTCGCACCCGACGAC
>JBPCVZ010000009.1:0-3993 GCA_051010015.1 Hyphomicrobiaceae bacterium | reverse complement strand
GTGTCCGGTCACGTCAACGAAATCGTTCTGTACTGGGATGATGGCGTTGAAAGTGACGTTTACCAACTTACCAACGTTCAATCGCGGACACGTTTCCGCTTCAAAGGTAGCGCGAAGATCACGTCTGATTGGTCTGCAGGTTTCTTGATAGAGATCGGTCTGGTTCGTGGTGGTTCAAGTTTGAACTATGACGAGCTTAACGATGATCCATCCTTGGGCACTGACTCTCGCCTCGACATTCGCCACCAGGCGCTCTACGTCAAATCCAAGCGTCTTGGTACGTTCTGGATGGGCCATACATCTGATGCTACGGATGGCATTACACAGATCTGTCTCGGCTGTACGATGGGCAACTACCACGGCGTCGCTGCCGGTGATATCGTGGGCAATCTCGAGTATCGTAACAGCGCTACAGGCGCAAAGACGGGCCAACGCGCCAGAACGCTGATTTCTGCTGAAGGTGCGCGTCGATCGCTCGTTCGGTGGATCAGTCCTGAATTTTCAGGCTTCGTCGTCAGTGCACACTGGGGTGATGAAGATACCGTTGACGGTGAAGAGTGGGGCGTCGCTGTGCGATATGCAAACGAGTTCAACGGGGTCCGCGTTGGTGCGGGTGTCGGTTACTCGGTAACTGCTACTGATGATGAAGACCACAACGAATTCGGTTTGTCTGCATCCATGGCACACGTCGCTTCGGGCCTCTATGTAGCTGCGTCTTATGGCTGGGAAGATGATGAAGGGCTGATTGGCGATCATCGTGATGAGATGTGGCACGTTGGCTTCGGCATGAGCCGGAAGTTCAGCCCGCTTGGTAAAACCAGCATCGGTGGTTACTACGGTAACTTCACCTGGGGCTTGGACTCTCTTGCTGCTGCGCCTAATCAGGAAGTTGACGCCTTTGGTCTTGCTATCAACCAGAAGATTGATGCGGCTGCAATGGAAGTCTACCTGCAGTATCATAACTTGAGTGGCGAAAGCGATGCCGCTGATTATGATGACATCAATCTGCTGCTGGTTGGTGCACGGATCAGGTTCTAATCCGACGATTAGATAATGCTGATGATGTGGGGGGCTTTGTGCCCCCCATTTCTGTGGATGATGGTGAGAACGATTGTGTTGCTGTTTGGCGATGCCATTGCGCAACATTGTTTATCGAACACACTTCATCTTTGAAATGTTCAGGCGGTATTAACCGGTCTAGTCAGACTCTGTTCGCTGAACTATGAGGTACGTTGGCGGCGGCGTTTGTCGTACGCAAGCATGGTTAGGTCCTAGCATGATGAAACGCATATTTTTAACAATTGCGATGGTCACGTTGACCGTCAGTGGGGCACAGGCTTTCGAAAAAACAACATCCGATGGAGATCAGGCGAGACCTGCCGAAGACGTCGTTAAACCTTTGGAATTGGCGCCTGAAGGGTCATTGAATGCAGGCAAGGATGGTTCTGTTGTGCGCATTCCTGGTTTGGGTGCGCTCGGTGTTCTGCCAAAGCTCGATTTTGGTTTGGAGCTGCTGTATGGCGATGGCCAGACGCAAGCGGTTACACCGCAGGAGGAAGAGTCGGACACTGATGGGCTGCGCATCCGTGGCACGTTGAAGCATCGTTTCTAGGCGCTGCTAGAGCCCATTCGCTGAACGTGGACCTGACGGTTTTCCGTCAGGTCTTTTTTTTGGCAAGGGGGTGGTGGCATGTGGGCCGGCGGTTCTATCGTTGCTCGGGACACGGTGGAAGCGAGCGACGAGATGATTGAAGCGGGCGGACTGACGATTGGGATGGCTTTTGATCGGGCGGTCACGCGTTACGTCGACAATGAATTCATGGTTATCCCGCGAAGCGAGGAACGCTCTTATCGCGGGGACGGGTGGTCTTGCACATTTGCGGCCGCCTCCGAAATTGTCGCCGCGTTCTGCGATGCTCTGCAGTGTGCGGGCTATGGACCGGGGCATCGCATCGCGGTGTTGCTCGAGAACCGGCCGGAGATGCTGTTGTTGAAGCTGGCGTTCAACAAGCTTGGGGTGTCGTGGGTTCCGATCAACCCGGATTATCGGCCGTTGGAGTTAGCCTACGTGCTTCAGGATTCAGGCGTGATCCTGGCAGTGGTCGCCGGTGAGCGCGCCGACCTGATGCGCGATGCCATTGCCGAATTGGATCAGCCAATACCGATAGTTGTCTGGGATGATCAGACCGCCGAGCTCGATCCGCTGCCGAAGCCGATCACGGCTGCTGTGCCGGACCACTCAATCGGGCCCGATAGCGAAGCGAGTTTGCTTTACACATCCGGGACGACCGGTCGGCCGAAAGGCTGCATCCTGAGTCACGCGTATGAGCTGTTACTTGGCGCCTGGTATGCCACACGTGGTGGCCGCTTCACATTGGCAGAGGGCGGTGAGCGCGTCTACAACCCGTTGCCGCTGTTTCATATCAACGCCGGGATCGTCGAGTTCTACGGGATGCTCCTGACCGGCAATTGCATGATTATTCCCGAGCGCTTCAGCCGCAGACGCTGGTGGCGGGAAATCCGGGAATGCGGCGCAACAGGCTGTCACTACCTGGGCGTCATTATTCCGGTGCTGATGAACGAACCGCTGTCAGAGCGGGATCGGGATCATGCCGTACGGTGGGCGTTTGGCGCGGGCGTCGAGCCGACGTTGCACGGTGCATTCGAAGAGCGTTTTGGTTTTCCGCTGATTGAAGGCTGGGGCATGACGGAGATGTGTCGGATTCTCGTGGACAGCCACGAGCCCCGGCAGGTCGGGACGCGAGCCATGGGGCGACCGCAAGCGGGCCTCGAGGTGCGCGTCGTCGATGAGTCGGATCGCGATGTGCCGCGAGGTGAAGCCGGCGAAATGATCGTCCGACACTCCGCGGCGACCCCACGCAAAGGGGCATTCTCCGGCTACCTCAATCAGCCCGAGGCCACCGAGGCCGGCTGGCGCGGGGGATGGTGGCACACGGGCGATACAGTGCTGCAGGACGAAAGCGGGATGCTGTACTTTGTGGACCGCAAGAAGAACATCATTCGCCGCTCCGGTGAGAACATTGCCGCCGCCGAAGTCGAGGCCGTTCTGCAGGCGCATGAGAACGTGGCACAGGTGGCCGTCTTGGCGATCCAGGATGACATGCGCGATGAAGAGGTTCTTGCCTGTGTCGTGCCGCACGAAGCGAGTCCTGATACGACGCTGGCGCGCACGTTGTTCGACACCTGTTTTGCACAGCTCGCCTATTACAAGGCGCCGGGATGGGTCGTGTTTGTCGAGGCGTTGCCGGTGACCGGGACCCAGAAGGTCTTGAAACACAAGATATTCGGCGACGACATCGATCCGCGGCAGTTGGCGGACGCATATGACCTGCGCACCTTGAAGAAGCGACCGTGAGGTCTGGAGGCCACGCCCGGAATCGAACCGGGGTACGCGGATTTGCAATCCGCTGCGTCACCACTCCGCCACGTGGCCATCCATCGTTCTCTACTGCCTTTCGCCCTGACGCTTCCGCTTCTCGCACGACCTGGACGTCCGCGATGTGATGGCAGCTTGCGTTTGCAGTAGCCGGGCATGTATCACAGGCCTGGACAATGGTGCAATGATACACTTCAGCCGTGAAGCAGTGGTGAACAGATTCGGTGGCGCGCCACCGCGAGGACGATAATGATGGTGGATTTTGCTGAGCAGCGGCTCAACATGGTTGAAAGCCAGGTGCGCCCAAATGACCTGACCGACCGACGCATAACGTCGGCGATGCTCGAAGTGGCACGGGAAGCCTACCTGCCGGCGGCACTGCAGGGCGTTGCCTATAGTGATGGGGAGTTGTCGCTCGCGGCGATCGAAGGCGCGATGACGGATCGGTTGGTTCTCTCCCCGCGCACGATTGCACAGATGATCCAGGCATTGGACCTCGAGGCTCGCGATGTCGTGCTGCTGATTGGAACCGGATCGGGCTACGAGGCGGCGCTACTGTCGCTGATTGCGCAGACCGTCGTTTGCATCGAATCCGA
>JBPCVZ010000008.1:0-3593 GCA_051010015.1 Hyphomicrobiaceae bacterium | reverse complement strand
CCAGATCACGTCGTGGAAGGCACAGCTTGAAGGCGGCGCCGTTGATGTTTTCGGATCGGGCGGCGGTACGGCACCGGCTGCGCCTGCGGTCGACGTGAAAACACTGCATGCCAAGATCGGCGAGTTGGCGCTGGAGGATGATTTTTTAGAAGGAGCGCTCAGCACGGCCGGCTTGCTGAGCGCAAAACGATGATCGACCGGGAGCATGATCTGCCGGTTTCGCGGCAGGCTGAGGCGCTCAGAATCTCGCGCGGCAGTGTTTATTATCTGCCGCGCCCTGTGTCGGCCAAAGATCTTGCGATCATGCGGCGTATCGATGAACTACATTTGCAGTTTCCATTTGCGGGCTCGCGAATGTTGCTTGGCCTGCTGGCTGGCGAGGGTATCAAGGTTGGTCGACGCCGCGTCAGAACCATGATGAAGCGGATGGGCATTGAGGCGTTGTACCGTCGTCCGCGCACAACAAAGCCGGAACCCGGCCACAAGATCTATCCATATTTGCTGCGCGATATGGAGGTCACGCAACCGAACCAGGTGTGGGCGATGGACATTACGTACATACCGATGGCGCGTGGCTTTGTTTATCTCGCCGCAGTGCTCGATTGGGCAACGCGCCGGGTGCTGTCGTGGCGCGTGTCGATCACGATGGAAGCATCGTTCTGCGTAGAGGCACTGGAGGAAGCTTTGGCGAAGCACGGCAAGCCTTCGGTCTTCAACACGGACAGGGTTCGCAGTTTACCGGTAGTGCATTCACGGGCGTGCTCATCGGCCACGACATCGCGATCAGCATGGATGGTAAAGGGGCTTGGCGGGACAATGTGCTTGTTGAACGACTATAGCGCAGCATCAAATACGAGGAGGTGTATCTGAGGGCGTACGACAGTGTCGGCGAGGCGCGGCAATCGATCGGGCGTTATCTCGATTTTTACAATGGCTGACGACCGCATTCGAGCCTTGACGGCATGACACCCGATCAGGCCTACTTCACCTAGCTGCCGATCCTCATGGCAGCATAACCCGGCAGACGTTCCACTTATCGACGAGGAACTGCTGTTCAGATAAACGGGACCACTTCAGGCATACTCGCAGCGCGGCCTGTGGATGGCTGAAGGTAAGATGATGTTTGATCCGCCCGACTAGGCGTGACGCACATCTCGACTCGATGAGCTGGTCGGCATCTGGCCCCATCGAGGCATGATCATGGCTGAAGATGAGGTTCAAGAACGATGTCCGACCCAATAATCGACAAAGCACAAGTTTCGATCGATTTCCCCCACAAGTTCTATATGGGCTCGTTTGGGCGTGAGAGCCGCTACGACGTTACGGCAGACAAGGAGGGCGTGCATATCCACCTAGATCGCCCTGGAGAAGAGCGGCGCCATGTTGGTTTTCACCTTCAGCACCGCACCGCCGCAGGGGTTCTGCATGCCATGGCGGACGCACTAGCCGAAGTTGAAGACATTGATGCTGACAACGCCGAGGCGTTGCGGGAGGCCTGCGAATACCTGGCAAAGAGCGTTCAGCCTAAGTAGCCACGGCTGGACTGCATGCCGGACGAGATCAACTCCGGTTGGGCGGATAGCTAACGCCGACCATTACAGTCCGTCAGAGGACCAATGATGAAACATCGATCACATTTGTTGACGATAGCCGTTGCAGCATTCCTAGCTCTGGCATTTCTTCATGGCAACGCACAAGCCAAACCTAGAGGATGGCAATGCAGCTACTCCGTTTCGCCAATTGTTGGCGGTCCATTCCTCTCTGACAGCGGGCCATATTACTTTGCCTGCTATGGTCGCAACCTGAGAGAAACTCGCGCCCGCGCCCGCGCCGACTGCCGCCGACGTTATTCGTGCCAGACCGGCGCATGTCTTCCGCTTGATTTTGATCCGGGCAGATATTGTCAGCGCGAACCCTAAGCTCACAAGTAGGATGTCTGAGGGTGAGATGGAGGCGAGATTTATAATGATCAGAATTCTTGCGGTGGCGTTCCTGCTGTCGACATTGACTGCTTCGCCAAACCAGGCTGATTACTGTGATCGGTACAAATTCGGATCGCCCGAATGGTGGAAATGCGAGCAAGACGAGAGCTATCCTGGTAGAATGTAACCCGTCCGCCGGCTGCGCAGAGGCCTGCCAGCCGCATCCCCTCATTGTGCGCGATGAGATCGCACCTACTCTGGCGTCACCGTAGCAACTCGCTTGATGGCGAGCTATTGCCGAATCTCGGTGACGGCCTGAAGGATCAGGCGGCGGCGGTTTGGGCTTGATGATCATCTACCTCGAGCCCGTCGGAGAATTTCACACCTTGAATGATCTTTGGCAACTGTGCCGGTCCGTTGAGGCGACGCCAGGTTTTCTGGGCACCCTCGACAAGCTTGAAAACCATCGCCAATGCTGTCTTGTTTGATAGGCAGCCCTTCGTGCGGATCGTGCGGTGACGCACGGTGGCGAACGTGCTTTCGATCGGATTTGTTGTGCGCAGATGGACCCAGTGCTCGGCCGGGAAGTCGTAGAAGGCGAGCAGCGGATCTCGATCTTTGGTAAGGCATGCGACGGCTTTCTCGTACTTCAGTGTGTTTCGATGAAGGCGTCGAACGCGGTCTCAGCATCGGCTTTCGTTTCCGCCATCCAGATCTCCTGCAAGGTGCGCTTGGCTTTCGGCTGTTGGCTCTTGGGCAGTTTGGCGAGAACGTTGGCGGTCTTGTGCACCCAGCAGCGCTGTTCCTGGACTGTCGGCCAGATCTCACCAAGTGCCTTCCAGAACCCGAGACCGCCATCGGCAATGGCAAGCTTCGGGGCAATGCTCAAGCCGCGCCGCTTCAGGTCGAGCAAGAGTTCTCGCCAGTCATGCGCACTTTCCCTCGCCCCGTCACTGAACCCGACAAGTTCCTTCTTGCCTTCAGGCGTCGCGCCGATGATGACGAGGATGCACTGCTTTTCGTCTTCAAGCCGTGCTTGCAAGTGAATGCCATCCGCCCAAACATAGACGTATTGACGGGCCGACAGATCGCGCTTTTGCCAACGGCCGTGCTCTTCGGCCCAGATCTCCTTCAGTCGCGCGATCGTCGAAGCCGAAAGGCCGGATGCATCTCGACCGAGCAAGGCCGCCAGCGCTTCAGCGAAGTCGCCCGTCGAGATGCCTTTGAGATAGAGGATGGGCAGTAAGACCTCCAGGCTCCTGGTGCGCCGGGCATAGGGCGGCAGGATTGCCGGTGTAAAGCGGATGCGGCTCGCATCGTCGTTATCCGTTGCTCGGTCGCGGACACGGGGCTGGCGCACGCTAACCGGTCCGATACCGGTCATGATCTCGCGCTCCGGCAGATGGCCATGACGTACGATGCGCTGGTGGCCGTTTGCGGTTTTGAGATCGGCATGCTTGGCAACGAAGGTCGCAACCTCGGCTTCGACGGCTTGGGCGAGCAGCGTTCGTGCGCCGTCGCGCAGGACATCTGTAAGAGGATCAGAAAAGGTTCCTGGCTGAACCAGCTTGGTGACGTTATTCTGGGACACGGCATATCGCTCCTTTGGTGGAGAAGTGAGGTCGTCAAGCAACCTCATGATATGCCGCCTTCACCGATTCACGCCGTCAC
>JBPCVZ010000007.1:0-3350 GCA_051010015.1 Hyphomicrobiaceae bacterium | reverse complement strand
CCGATGCGGAAGCCGGTCATGGCGTAGGTTTTCGAGACTCCGTTGACGGTCAGCGTGCGCTCCTGAAGGCGCGGTTCGACGGCGGCGATCGTCGCCGCCTTGCGGCCATCGAATATGATGTGCTCGTAGATGTCGTCGGTGAGCACCCAGACGTGCGGGTGCTCGAGCAGAACGTCGGCCAGGGCGCGCAGTTCATCCGCGGTATAGACCGCGCCGGAGGGATTGGACGGTGAGTTGAGGATGAGCCAGCGCGTTGCCGGCGTAATGTGGCGCGCAAGTTGCTCGGCAGTGAGCTTGAAACCCGCTTCGGCGTCGCAGGTGACGATGCGCGGGGTGCCGCCGGCGAGTTGCACGATCTGCTCGTAGGCGATCCAGAACGGCGCCGGGATGATCGCTTCGCTTCCCGTATCAATGGTTGCCATCAGGGCATTGAAGATGACCTGCTTGGCGCCGGCGGAGACCATGATCTCGGCTGGCGTATATTCGAGACCGTTCTCGCGGCGGAACTTTTCGATGACGGCCGCTTTGAGTTCGGCGGTGCCGGACATCGTCGTGTACTTGGTCTGGCCGGCGATCATCGCCTTGTGGGCGGCCTCGACAACGTGCGGCGGCGGCTGGAAATTCGGTTCACCGGAGCTCAGCGCGATGACGTCTTCGCCTTGTGCTTTCAGCTCGCGCGCACGTTGTGATGCAAGCGCGCTTGGCGAGGCAGAGACACGCGTCACGCGTGCAGCAGGTTTGACAGTCGGCACTTGAAAGTCCTCCGATGGACGGCAGGCTTGACGATTGGCGATCAGGATAGGCCAGTCGACGGCAGGCGCGAAGGTCTTAACCGGTATATCGCATCGCCGATCGAATTGTCCCGTTCGGTTCGCCGGGAACCTTGGCGAGACACCGGCGCACGGAACACGGACGGCGCAGCCGTTCCGACCTAAGCACGTGTCTGCAAGGCATCAATGCCGAGTTCGGCGCGCAGTCCCTGCGTGCGCTCGGCCTTGGCCTCTTCGAGCGGAATGCCGGTGCCGTCGGCGAGTTTCACGACCGCGTTGAACGAGGCGACCGTCGCGCAGACATCGACGAAAGCGGCCGGCCCGACGGCGGCGAGGATTATTTCTCGCGCGGCCTCGGCTTCGGCGGCGCTGCCGGTCAGGACGGCGTCGACAAATGCGATCATCTCGGCGCCATGCGGGACCCGCGCATCGCCGGTGCTGTCAGCCATGATCGTCGACAACTCATATGCATCACCTGAAGCCTGACCGCTCTCACGGAGCAGTGCGAGATGGCTGGTGGTTCAATAGAAGCACGCATTGATCGAGGAGGCGCGCGCCGCGATCAACTCGATCTGCGCATGGCTGATGGCGCGATATTCCGTGGCGAAGTCTCGTATCTCGTGGTCACGCAGATAGAGTTCGACATCGAGGTCGAAGAAATTGAAGACTTCCTGCGGCACCAGGCTGACGGCGCGGTGGATGTTCTTGTCGCCGTGCACGGCATAGGGGTCGGGATCGCCGGCCGCGATGTCTTGCGGCGCGAGGGTGGCGACCCAGGCCAGGTTGTGCTTCGCGCCTGGCGGGCGGGCGCGGGTCGGGTCGCCGGCTTGCGGGGCGGGCAATGCCCGCAGCGGGCGTCCGAGGGCGCGGTCCAATGTATCGAGTGCGGTAACGATCGCGGTCACCGCGACAATCTCGACGTAGCGTTCTTCACCGAGCGGGCCGTCGACAATGCCGCGCACCCAGGTTTCGGTGATCCGCCCGGCGTCGGTTGCGAGGCGGTGGCACGCTTCGACGGCATCGGCTGCCAACACGCCATCCGAGTCGTGGTCGCCGTCGACGGTATAGGGCGACAGGGCCGCCTTGCGCTGGCCGCACAGGCCACACGTCGCGGCGCGACGGACCTCGGCGGCGATCGCGACCCGCTCGGCGCCCGACCACCAGGTGCCGGGCCGCGCCAGGCGCTGCCAAGCGTCTTCGATGGCATGGGCGAGGCCGGCGCGAATCGGGAGCGATTGGCCAGCGGCGTCGATATGCATGGATGCGATCCTCCGGAATGTGGCAGGGCCATTATTGGCCGGACCGGCGGCCATAAGCAATCCGCTGTCGCCGGGACCAGCCGTCGGCGCGTGGGCAAGGTGTGGACATCGCAGAACGATTACGCTTCGGATCGCCAAACCAGGGCGGTTCGGGTATCACCGGCGGTTCGACACATCGACGAGAGGGTCGGTCGGCCTCCTCGCCGCCTGCCCATGGTCACAGCGCCATCCGCAGCGCGCTGACAGACGCCGCAGCAACCAATCGATTCGGGGATGCATTGATGACAGAGAAGCGCACGCGCGTGTTCAACGGTATGCACGGCAACGACCTGATGGCGGATTGTTGGGGTGCGCCGGGCGATCCGGCGGTACTGTTCCTGCACGGCGGCGGCCAGACACGCCATGCCTGGGGCGGCACCGCGGTGCGCATGGCAGCGGCCGGCTGGCACGCGATCAGCATCGACCTGCGCGGCCATGGCGAGAGCGCCTGGACGGAGCAGTACCAGCGCATGGATTTCGGCGGCGACGTCATCGAGATCGTCAAACAGCTCGGCACCCGACCGATGCTGGTCGGCGCCTCCCTCGGCGGCAACTCGGCGCTTTATGCCGTCGACATGCACGATGGCCCGCTGTGCTCGGCACTGGTCCTGGTCGACATCGCGCCGCGGACCAATCCGGCCGGCGTCGCGAGAATTATTGATTTCATGGGCAGCGGGGCCGAGGGGTTCGCGACGATCGAGGAAGCCGCCGACGCGGTGGCGGCATACCTGCGCGAGCGCGAACGACCAAAGGACGTCAGCGGCCTGCGCAAGAACCTGCGGCAAAAGGCGGACGGGCGCTGGTACTGGCACTGGGACCCGCGCTTTCTCGACCGCACGTCGGCGGGGCGCGAACGCGATGCACAGGCACTTGAGGCGGCCGCGGAGCGCTTGACGGTGCCGACCCTGCTCGTGCGTGGTGGCAAGAGCGATGTGCTGACCGAGGATGGCATCGAGGCGTTCAAGGCGCTGGTGCCGCATTCCCAGTTCGCCGATATCGCTGGTGCCGGGCACATGGTCGCTGGCGACAAGAATGATGCGTTCACCGATGCCATTCTGTCATTTGCCGCGACGGTGGAATGACCAACCGCAACGACGGACAAAAAACGCCCGGCCGATCATGCCGGCCGGGCGCTCAATAACCACAATGGATCAGACGCTAAAGCGTGTCGCATAAAATGCTCCCCGCTTTAGCTTCGTTTTGGCTCACGGCTATTCCCTCGCTTCGCTCGGGGCCTCCGCCGGGGCGGCGCTAAGCGCCGGGCCGCGGTCGCGGCCTTGTT
>JBPCVZ010000006.1:0-13188 GCA_051010015.1 Hyphomicrobiaceae bacterium | reverse complement strand
CGCCAGGATTGACATCTACCTTGCGGAAAAGGGTATCGAGATCGCAACCGTCAACGTCGACATTTTGGCCGGTGAGACGAGAACAGCAGCGTTTCGCGAGATCAACTCGCTCGGTCAGGTGCCTGTGCTGGAACTCGACGACGGCACCCGGTTGACCGAAAGTGTTGCCATCTGCCGATATCTCGAGGCGCTTCATCCCAAGCCATCTCTGTTCGGCGAAACCCCGCTGGAGCAGGCGCGTATTGAAATGTGGAACCGCAGAATGGAGCGACACATCTTCGACACGGTGGGCAATGTCGGCATGCATGAAATGCCGCTGTTCGCCGATCAGATCGAACAGATTCCGGCATACGCCGCATCCCTGCGCCGACGCGCCGGCGCAAAGATGCAATGGCTCGATAAAGAGTTCTCCGATGGTCGTGCATTCGCTGCCGGCGACACGTTTTCCGTTGCCGACATCACCGGGATGGCCGCGCTCATGATCTGTCAGATCATCGACCAGCCGATCGCCGGAGACGTGACACACGTCAACAGGTGGGCTGACAAGATGCGTGCCCGATCAACCTGGCCGATGGCCTGAGCTAAATCCCCTCACGCACCTTGCGCTCGAAGTGGCCATAGAGAATTGCCGCACGCACAAGGATGTAGAGAAGCGTTGCGTTCAGCACATGCCAGAATAGGTGCGTCCCGACCGGCCCGCCGGAAAGACCGATATCGGTGGCATCGCAAATCGTACGATCAATGGTACGTAAGCTGAGCGACACCGCAAAGATGAGCCCGGCGGCGATCAGGCTGCGCGCCGCCGGATGACTTCGGATGGCAAGCGCACCTCCGACGACGAGGAGAACGACAAAGGCCGGCAAATAGCCGACCGATCCGTTGAGGCAGGGGCCGTCACCGCAATGGATTTTTTCGGCCTGTTGCAAAGTGGCGAAAAACACCGCCACGCCGAGCAACGTGCCGAGCCAGTTCCAACCGAGGAAGCGCTTCAAGGCACAGCCGAGATAGACCAGCATGAAGATCGTGATCGGAAACACATCGGCGAGAACCGCCCAGCGCGTTGCGAAGGTGTGAAACAAGAAGCTGCCGACACCGATAATGAAGACCAGCGCCACCAGCACCAGATCGAACGCGAGACGCTCACGGCGCGGCGTACGAAGCCACAAGGCAAGCGCCGCGAGTGCGGCAATCCAGAAGGCGGCGTTCGACCACGCGTTGAGCGGCTCCGCCCAGAAGGCCGGATCGAGCGCGCGCTCGCAGTACGAAAACAGCTGCTTGTTCCAGTAGTCCATGCTTCGGCCGTACCGATCTCGCTGTCGCCATCACCTTCTTAAGCACCCGCCGGTGCGATCAGTCCGGGTTTTTCGGCGGCGCCCCCGTCACCCGCAGGCCCAGTTCGCGCAACTGGCTCGGCGCGACATCGGCTGGCGCGCTCATGAGCAGGTCCTGCGCCTGCTGGTTCATCGGGAACAGTGTGACCTCGCGCAGGTTCTGCGCACCAACCAGCAGCATCACGATCCTGTCGACACCAGCCGCCATGCCCCCATGCGGCGGCGCGCCGTACTGGAATGCGCGATACATGGCACCGAAGCGCTCTTCGACGACGTCCGGGCCAAGACCGGTGATGCCGAATGCCTTGACCATTGTTGCTGGCACATGATTTCGGATCGAGCCGGAGGCAATCTCGTAGCCGTTGCACACCAGGTCATACTGATAGGCTTTGAGGTCCAGCAACTCTTCGTCCGTTTTCGCCGCTTCGAGTGCCGCCAGGCCGCCTTGCGGCATCGAAAACGGATTGTGCGAGAAGTCGATCTTTTTCTCGTCTTCATCCCATTCGTACATCGGGAAGTCGACGATCCAGCAGAGCGCAAAACGGTCTTCGTCGAGCAGCTTGAGGTCCTGACCGATACGATCGCGGGCGAGGCCGGCAAAGGTGTGGAATTTCTCCGGCCGGCCGGCCGCGAAGAAGACGGCATCACCGGCACTGAGGTTAAGCTGATTGCGGATTGCTTCGGCACGCTCGGCACCGATGTTCTTGCCGATCGGGCCGGCGGCTTCGTTCTCTCGATACATAATGTAGCCAAGGCCCGGCTGCCCTTCGCCCTGCGCCCAGGAGTTCATCCGATCGCAGAATGCACGACTGCCGCCGGTCGGTGCGGGGATGCCCCAGACGCGGACTTTCGGATCCTTTTCGATCATCCCGGCGAACACCTTGAAGCCGGAACCGGCGAAGTGCTCCGTGACATCCTGCATCTCGATCGGGTTGCGCAGGTCGGGCTTGTCCGAACCGTACTTCGCGATCGCCTCATCATAAGGCAGGCGCTGAAATTTCTCCGTGACCGGCTTGCCTTCGGCAAACTCCTCGAAGACGCCACGGATCACCGGCTCCATCGTCACGAAGACGTCTTCCTGCTCGACAAAGCTCATCTCGACATCGAGTTGGTAGAACTCTCCTGGCAGGCGGTCGGCACGCGGATCCTCGTCGCGGAAACACGGAGCGATCTGGAAATACCGGTCAAAGCCGGAGATCATCAAGAGCTGCTTGTACTGCTGCGGCGCCTGCGGCAACGCGTAGAACTTGCCCTGATGCACGCGGCTCGGCACCAGGAAGTCACGCGCGCCTTCCGGGCTCGATGCGGTCAGGATCGGCGTCGCGAACTCGTTGAAGCCGGCATCGTTCATACGGGAACGGATCGACTTGATGACTTCCAGGCGACGCATGATGTTGGCGTGCAGCGTCTCGCGCCTGAGGTCGAGGAAGCGGTACGTCAGACGGATATCCTCTGGATAATCCGGCTCTCCGAACACCGGCATCGGCAGCTCGCCGGCTTCCGACAGCACCTCGATCTCGCTCGCGAACAGCTCGATCTCCCCGGTTGGCAGTGCCTCATTGGTCGTCCCCTCGAGACGTGCACGTACTTTGCCATCGACCCGGATCACCCATTCCGAACGCACCCGTTCAGCCGCCGAGAACGCTGCGCTGTCGGGATCAGCGACCACCTGAGTAATGCCGTAGTGATCTCGCAGGTCGATGAACAGCACGCCACCATGATCACGCACGCGATGGACCCAACCGGATACGCGGACGTTGGTATCGATATCGCCGGCACGCAGGGCACCACAGGTGTGAGAACGATAACGATGCAGATTCGTGTCAGTCATGGTCTACCACTTGAGCGATTTGGATGATGCGGGTTGCGGGATGCGGTTGGCGCGCCGACATCGGATAAATAGATGATTTGAAACGTCGACGCCTTGACCGTGTAAACCACGGGTACACAAACTACAACGTCAAGCTCGGCTTGTCCGCCGTGGCCCGGTGACGCTCAGCGCTAAACCACGCCAGCGCCTGGATTTTTCGCGCGACAAAGCCGAGACAATGAGGTTATATCCCGATCGATGAACGTGATTACAGATACCGATGCGCTCGCCCGCGCCTGCAAATCGCTCATCGGGCAGCCATTTGCCACGATAGATACCGAGTTCTTGCGCGAGAATACGTTCTGGCCGCAGCTATGTCTTATCCAAATGGCCGGTCCGGAGGGCGAATATGTCGTCGATCCGCTGTCCGATGAGATCGACCTCGCACCGTTCTTCGAACTGATGGCGCATGAAGGAACCGTAAAAGTCTTTCATGCCGGGCGGCAGGACCTCGAAATCATCTATGCCAAGGCCGGTATCATCCCGACGCCGTTGTTCGACACGCAGGTCGCGGCCATGGTCTGCGGCTTCGGCGAATCCATCGGTTATGTCAATCTGGTCAAACGCATTCTGGGCCTCGAACTCGACAAGGGCGCGCGCTTTACGGATTGGAGCCGGCGACCGCTGTCGAGCAAACAACTGTCGTATGCACTCGCCGATGTTACACATTTGCGCGGCGTTTATTCCCATCTCGCGCGCGAACTCGAAGCCACCCGGCGCACGAGCTGGGTCGCCGAGGAAATGGCCACGCTGAGTGCTCCGGAAACCTATGCCGCGGATCCCGATCAGGCCTGGCGGCGCCTCAAGATGCGGGTAAAGAACCGTCGCGCACTCGCCGTCATGATGGAACTTGCCGCATGGCGCGACCGTCAGGCCCAGGACCAGGATGTACCACGCAGCCGCATTCTGCGTGATGAAGCACTCTACGATATCGCCAACCAGTCGCCGACGGAGCCGGCCAAACTCGGTCAGCTGCGCACCCTGAGCGATGGTTTCGCGCGCTCTGCCAGGGCCAAAGAGATTGTCCAGATCGTCAAGGCCGGGCTCGATCGCGATATGACGTCAGTGCCGAAGCTCAACTCAGGCAACGCCCTGTCGCCTGAAGCGACCGCGATTTCGGACCTTTTGCGCGTCCTTTTGAAGGCCTGCGCCGCGCGCCATCGCGTCGCGACCAAACTGATTGCCGATTCCGGCGATCTCGATCGCATCGCCTCCGAGCGGGAACCTGACGTCATGGCACTGAAAGGTTGGCGCCGAGAGGTATTTGGCGAGGAGGCGCTGCGGGTCAAGCGCGGCGAGGTTGCGATTTCCGTCGTCGATGGTGAAATCGTCACGGTTCCCCGCGCCTGACAATGTTCGAGCGTCCCGCTAGGCCGCCTGACGGCACAGGCACGACGCGCGCACCGGCACTTCGGCGCGTGCCGCGGCCAGATCAAGCTTCTGCTTGATCAACGGTGCCTCAACGGTTTCACCGCGCCGGGTCAGGCACTCGTAAAGCCCGTGCAAGCTCCACACGTTGTCGATGTGTTGCCACGCTCGACTGAGCTTGCCGTTGAGCCCCAGGTCCGAGCGATAGACCTCTTCCGCCTCCTCGACGCGTCCCTGCTCGAGCAGCAATGCACCGAGTGCGTGCCGTGCCGGCTGCATCCAACCCCACGGCTCGTCGTAAGGCAGCGCATCATCGAGCTCGACGGACTTGCGCAGATGCCCGAACGCGACATCGTGGTTGCCGCGACGGTATTCCAGCTCGCCGTTCAGCATCTCCTCGGCGATCGCGAGAATGTCGACAACAGTATTGTTGTGGACCCGGCGGCTCTCCGGCACCTTCGTCTTCGCATCAAGGAACTGCGCGCGCGCCCTTTCGGCTTCGTCGACTTGACCGATCGCTGAGTGCGCGACGGATTTGGCGTAGAGCATCATTGCCGTCGTCGAACAGTAGAGTTCCTGATTGTCCGGCAACGGCTGGTCGATGATCTCCTGCCACTTGCCAAAGCGCACCAGCACGTGCTGCTTCATGGCGATATAACCCTCGATGAAATCGGCCATCGGCGGTGACGGCACCTGCAGCAGCTCCTCCGGCGTGTTGTCGATGATCTGCTGCGCCGCCGCCATCGCCGGCGTGAACTGGCCGAGGAACATCGCGCCGTAGACGGCGAAGTGCAGGTTGTGCGTGCGATACAGTGAATAGACGTTGAGCGCACCGGCGCGTTCGAGAAATTTCTGGTCCGCGACGATCGCCTTTTGGTTGTAGGTCAGCACGTCACGGTAGTTGCCGCACAACACGTCGATATGGGTCGGCATGTGGATGAGGTGGCCGGCATCCGGCACCAGGTCACGCAACCGGTCGCCCTGACGCAGGGCGCGCTCCGGATAGGGCGACATTTCCATCAGGTGGCAGTAGAGATGGAGCAGGCCGGGATGGTCCCACGATGCCGGCATCGTCTCGAAGGCTTCGTCGAGCACCGCAATTGCTTCCTCGGTACGTGCGTCCTCCGCCGGCTTGCCGGTCTTCAAATCCCACATCTTCCAAGGCGTCTCGTTCATGATCGCCTCGGCAAACACCGTGCGGACTTCGAGATCATCACGATTGGCCTCGAACAGTTTGCGCATTTCGTTCGTGTAATCGATGTTCCACGGACGCATGTCCTCGATCGGCTCGCGCTGCGGATAACGTGCCTGCAGCGCTTTGATCAGCCCCGCTTCGACCGGCGACACGCCATCGATATGCTTGAGCGCTTCCTGCATCGCATCATAGGCGGCTTCGAGCGCCATCTGCCGGCCCTTCGGGTCATAGAGATGCCAGGGCAGGTTATAGTTCGGACCGGCAGCGTAGGAGACACCCCAGTGCGCCATGGCACAGCCAGGTTCGTGCTCCGCAGCCTTCTGGAAGCACGCAATCGCCTCGCCATGATTGTAGCCGTAGGTCCAATTGAGGCCGCGATCGAACCAGGTCTGCGCCTCCGTCGATTTGGTCGTGATGCCACGCGTGTACGCGCCGAGATCGTAATAATCCATGATGTCCTCGCCTAGAATGATCTAATGGCGCCGTTCTGCGGGCGCTCAGAAATTAACACGCCGAGTATTGCATCGCTGGTGACTGGCGACAAATCGCTATTCCCGGGTCGCCGGACCCATCGCCCGAAGCCGCAACATCGAAACGATCCCGAGCGCCGGGCCGAGGCCAAGCAGGGCGAGCACCACCGGCCAGCCAAAAAGATCCGCTGCCACAGGTGTCAGCTGCACGGTCGCAAACGTCAGCGTGAAGCCGAGCGCGGTTTGAAAGGTCATCAGGCTGCCGGCCTGATCCGGTGGCGACGCGTCAGCCACGAGCGCTGAAAACTGGGCTGAATCCGGTGCGATGCTGAGACCCCAGAAAAAAACAACGACGAACGTCAGCCACGCCGGGCCGCCGAACGTCAAGCCGGTTAGAACCGCACAGATGCCGCTGACCGCCATCGCAGCGATGGCAACTTCCGACTTGCCAACCCTGTCCGCCGCGAGGCCCGCAATGACGGACGCCACACCGCCGGCTGCAATGGCGGCAAATGCGGTCAGCTTGGCGAGAGCCTGCGCATCGGCTTGCGGCATTGTTGCGCTGTAGGAAATCACGGTCGCGACGCTGATCCAGGCCCACATCGCATAGAGCTCCCACATGTGGCCGAGATAGCCACCGTAGGCGAGCCGCACGCGCCGGTTCGTCCAGGCCTGTCCGATGACGCGCGGATCAAAGCGTGCCGCCGTGCTGTGATGGGGGCCAAGCGAAATGAACAAACAAAGCAGCCCGCCGACGATCGCAGCCAGCGAGGCAAGCGCAATCGTCAGGCGCCAGTCCGTACCGCCACCGTACGCCAGGATGTGTGGCACGGCCGCGCCGAGCGTCAGGGCACCGACCAGCGCGCCAACGAGGAAGCCACGATCCTTCACGCCCCAGCCGACAACGATTTTCATGCCGACCGGATAGACACCGGCCAGCAGCGCACCGGTCATGAACCGTGCCGCGATCGCCAGGTCACTGGCCGGGTCGAGGATGAGCAGCGACGCATTGATGAGCCCGGCACTGACCGCCGAGATCGTGAAAACGCCACGCGGGTCGAAGCGGTCAGCGATCCCGAGGATCGCCGAAAGCAGCGCACCTGTGACAAAGCCGGCCTGCACGGCGCTACTCAGCGCTGCCTGGCGCCAGGGCGACAGGCCGGTCTCACGTACGAGGTCCGGCAGCACCGCGGCGGTGATGAACCACAGCCCCATGCCGGTGACTTCGGCAATCAACAGCAAGGTGAGCGATCGCACCTTCATGGCGCGCACCGTCGTGCCGACGTATCACCATTGTTCGCAGTCATCGATGTTTGCCTTGCGCCGAGTCCCAAGCGCGCATTGGTAACGCACCATCGCTATTCTCGCCAGCATGCTCGTGCGGGCAGCTGCGCGACAAATTCTTGAAGGTCATCAAGGGACAAAATACTCAACCAAACGGTTCACACACCGTCAGGCATATGTTTAGCTTCAATCCACCGATTGAATGGCTGATTGAACGATAAGCGTGAGGTGGCCCATGGCCGTCGACGAAGACATGAACCAGAAGTTCCGCGAAGCGCTGGGTCAGATTGACGGCCTCTCGGAAAAGAAGATGATGGGCGGCATGTGCTTCATGCTCAATGGCAACATGATCGGCGGCGCTGATCGCACAAAGGATGGTCGGGGCCGCTTCATGTTCCGTATCGGCAAGGACAACGATGAGACCGGCCGTGCCATGCCGGGCGCCCAGCCGATGGTCCAGGGTGGCCGGCGCATGAGCGGTCTGTTCTTTGTCGAGGAAGACGATTGCAGCCCGGACGTCATGGCACAATGGATCGCGCTGGCAATCGACAACGCGCAAAACCTGCCGAAAAAGTGAGAGTGAGCCATGACCGCGAAGAAAAAGACAGCCAAGTCCGCAGCGCCCAAATTCAGCTTTCCGCCAGACACGGTCGCCTTCCTGCGTGACTTGAAGGCCAACAACAACCGGGAATGGTTCACCGCCAACAAGTCCCGCTACGAGCTTATGGTCAAGCAGCCGGCTGCGGATTTCTGCGAACACATGACGGTTGCGCTCGAGCGGCTGACCGGCCAGCCGCATGGCTCGAAAATCTTTCGGGTCAATCGCGACATACGCTTCTCGAAAGACAAGACACCCTACAAGACCTACCTGCACATGCTGTTTCAACCGCGCGACGCCACCGATGCGCCGAAATGGTTCTTCGGCCTGGAGCCGGACAAGCTCGTTCTCGGCGCCGGCATTTTCGGGTTCGAGAAGACCGCCATTGACAGGTACCGCAAGCGGGTAGCCGGCCCGGATGGCAAGGCGCTTGCGAAGCAACTCGAGAAGATGCGCAAGGCCGGCATCCGCATCCGCGAACCGGAGTTAAAGCGCGTACCGTCCGGCTTCGACGCCGACCTGCCGCATGCCGAGCTGCTGCGCCACAAGGGCTTGACGGCGTGGATGGATCTGCCGGGCGGACCGGCCGCGGCTGCCAAGCCGACGATCGTGAGCGCCAGTGCTGCCGGTTTCAAGACATTGAAGCCGCTGTTTGCCTGGCTCAGCGCCCTTGACGACGCGCAGGCGTAATCGGAATTCGACGTTTAACAGGTATTCGTTCCTGGATGGCACCGCCCGACGTCTGGGTGTAGACTCGACGGCTCACACGCATCCGGTCGACGAGGTCAGAATATGGATGGGATAGTGCAAACCGGCGATGTCCTGGAACGCGCACGCAGCGTCGGCGACCTGCTCAAGGCCGCAGCGCCGCGCATCGAGGCCGCCAATCGCATTCCCGACGATGTCGTCGCCGCGCTGCATGATGCGCGGCTGTTCCGCCTGCTTCTGCCAAAATCGGTCGGCGGCGACGAACTGGACCTCAAGACCCACGCCGAGGTCCTGGAAATCGTCGCCAGCTTCGATGCCAGCACGGCCTGGACGATGAGCCAGGGCGCCGGCTGCGCGATGGCCGCTGCATTCCTCGAACCGCAGGCCGCGCAACGCCTGTTTGCTCCGCCCGATGCGGTCCTCGCCTGGGGGGCCGGCATTCAGGGAAAGGCCGTCAAGGTCGCAGGCGGTTACCGCGTGACCGGCAAGTGGGCGTTCGCCAGCGGCAGTGGTCATGCGACGCTGCTCGGCGGTCACAGCTACGTTTTCGAGGCCGACGGCACGACCCCGGTGATCAGGCCGGACGGGCGCAAGCGCGACCGCACCATGCTGCTGGCACGCGACAAGGCAACGTTCCATGACGTTTGGGACGTGATGGGCCTGCGCGGCACCGCCAGTGACACCTTCGAGGTCACGGATCTGTTCGTCCCCGAAGACGAGACCGTCGATCGCGACGATTACAGCGAATGCCGTGAAAGCGGCAGCCTCTATCGCTGCTCGACATCACTGGCCTATGGTGTTGGTTTCTCCGCGCTGCAACTCGGCGTTGCCCGCGCGATGCTCGATGAACTGCGCGACCTCGCGATGACCAAGACGCCGCGCGGCGCACCGTCGAGCCTGCGCGACAGTCCGGTTTTCCAGACCCTCCTTGCCAAGAATGAAGCGCGCTACCGCTCGGCGCGCGCCTATCTTCACGCGGCCGCCGCCGAAGCCGACCGCATCGCCGCGTCGCGGGACGACTGGCTGGAACTCGACGATCGCGTCAATCTCAAGCTCGCCACGATGCATGTCATTCAGGACGCCGTTGACGTGACGGTCGAAGCCTATCGCGCGGCTGGGGCTAGCGCGATTTTTCCCAGCGGCCCGTTCGAGCGTCGATTCCGCGATGCCCTGACCGCTTCCCAGCAGGTTCAGGGGCGCTCGACCAACTACGTCACGACCGGCCGCTGCCTTCTCGGCCTTGAGCCAGATACGGCAATGTTCTTATAGTTGCGCACCCATTTTGTTGACCGACAGTCTCTCGGAAAGAACGAACCATGGCCGAATTTGACCGCTCCATCGAAGATCTCGGAAACATCGTGTGCCTCGAGCACGTCAATACGCGCGTGCCGGATCAGCAGCTCGCCACAGCGTTCTACGTGATGGGCCTTGGCTTGACGCGCGATCCTTACATCATGACCGGCACGACCAACATGTGGATGAACGCCGGGCGTGCCCAATTCCACCTGCCAAGCGGCGACCCCCAGGTGGTCCGTGGCCATTCCGGCCTCATCATCGAGGGGCGCGATGCCCTACTGGCACGCCTCGCCGAAATCAAACCGATGCTTGAGGGAACGAAGTTCTCGGTCCAAGAGCGGCAGGGTTATGTCGAAGTCACGTGCCCTTGGGGCAATGTCATCCGTTGCTACGAGCCGGGCGAGCGGTTCGGGCATGTCAGGCTTGGCATTCCTTACGTTTCATTCAACGTGCCATTGGGTTCAGCCCCTGCGATTGCGCGTTTTTACAACGAGATCGTCGGCGCACCGGCGCATACCGCTACGGACGGAGACGCCGCAATTGCATGCGCAGCCGCCGGCGATGGTCAGCAATTGATTTTCCGAGAAACGGACGCGCCGCAACCCGAGTTCGACGGTCATCACGTCGCCGTCTATCTGGCCAATTTTTCAGGGCCTTACAACAAGCTGCTCGAGCGCGGCTTGATTTCTCGAGAGTCAGATCAGCACGAATATCGGTTCATCGACATCATTGACCTCGACACCGGCAAGGCCGTCTTCCAGCTCGAACACGAGGTGCGCAGTATGCGCCACCCGATGTACGCTCGGCCGTTAGTCAATCGCAATCCGGCGATGAACAACCGCAACTATGTGCCAGGCGGCTACCAGGAAGCCACCTGGTCGATGAACTAAAACCGAAAACGCCGCCCGTTTCAAAGACTACGGTCGCGCAACGAAGGCGAGCCGACAGTCGGCGCGCGTCTTCATCCCTGATCCGGCAGCCCGGCGGCCGCACACCAATCGTGATCCAATAGACACACTGCACGCGATCAGCTGGGTGTAACTCCGGTTGGCTCTGGCGTTTTGGGCCGCACCGTGAATGCTGCACGATGGCTTCTCGTGAACCGAGACCAAAGTTTTTTGGCACATTCAGTGGCGGAGTATTTCCGATGATCGGTCGTCGATGTTTTCAGGCGGTCGCGGCACTATGGGCGATCACAGTTGCCATCCTTTCACAGGTCGCAACGACCAACGCCGCCGATGAGGCCGTCGCCGCGTCAGGCCCGCCGCTCAATATTGCATTGTTCGTCAATTCGAGCCCGATCCTGTGTTACAGCAGCGGCCATATCCAGGCGACGCGCACGCTCGCCCATCTCGCCGCGGAACGGATCAACACGCTCGGCGGCGTCCGTGGCCGACCCATCGAACTGACGATCTACGACAACAAGAACGATCTCGAGCGCGCCAAGCGCAACGTCGCCAAGGCGCTCGAAATGTCAGACCTGCTGGCGATGATCGGGCTTTCCAATGAGGACCGCGCCGCCAAGGTGTTTCAGGCGATGGAAAGCATATCGGGCGCCAACAAAGTACCGTTCATCTCGAATGTGTCGGTCGGTCAGACGTTCAAAAAATACAAGAACGTGTTCTCGACACGACCCAATCAGGAACTCGAACGGGTTCCGGTGATGGCTGAGTTCTTCAAGGCGAACAATATCAAGACGGTGACCTTTCTCGGCCGCTCCGGCGTGCTCTACATCGATACCATCGGCAAGGGATTGAAGAACATTCTGCAGGACCAGATGACTGCGGACATTCGCGTTGATCTCGGTTCGGACAGGAAACTCGACATCGCACAACTGGATGCGGCGATCGACAGGATGGAGGCCGATCCGCCGGGCATGCTGGCGCTGGCCGTCGGCACGGCGCACACCAAGCAGGTTCTGCGACGCCTGCAGCGAGCCAATCTGGAACTGCCGGTGTTCATGGTGGGCTACCTGTCGCGCGATTTGTTCGACCCGCAGAATCCTTATGGTCAGCCGGTATACGGCATCGACTGGGCTTCGGTGCCGGAAGTCGAGAGCGACCGCCTGTTCAACGTGCTCGGGCAGGGCGCGCCGGAAAACTGGGTCTTCGCCGACCGCCGCACCGCAACGGTCGATAACTGGAAGAAAAACCAGTGCGATGCCTTCTGGGGCAACTACGTGCCATCGACCTACTCAACCCGCAACATCGCGGCGGCCAAGGAAGGCGCACGGTTCGCCGATATGGTCAAACTGGTCGCGTCCAGCGCTGCCAAGTCCGGTGATACGCTCGACACGGGCTCCACCTACAGCGGCAAAACAACACCGATCGAGAAATACCGAAATGCCATCATGGCTGATCTCGGCAGGACCTACGCCGCCGGCAGCGGCGCCTTCAAGGGCATCTTCGAGAACTGGTCGTTCCATCCCGAACGCGTGCGCTCGCTGACGCCGTTCGTCGTGATTCTACCGCACACGATCGGGCGCAAACAGCTGGCCCCGACGCAGTTCGTGCGTCTGCGCAACGGCAAGTTCAAGACCATCGAGACGCTTTACATGGATATCGACTTGATCCGTGCCTACAGCGTCGACAACAACGCCAAGTCGTTCTTTGCCGAATTCTATCTCGCGATGCGCGTCAGCCCGAATTTCTCGATCGAGGACATTACGTTCACCAACGCCTTCCTCGATCCCCGTGCGAGCCGCGATGCACTGACCAACGGCCGCGAGATTTCGATCGACATCCTGCACCCGGGTGGCAAGAGCGACGCCTATCCAGCGGATATGCGCATGTACAAGGTCGCCGGCCGCTTCCGCTTCAAGCCGGATTTCTCGCAGTATCCGTTCGACACCCAGCAGTTCTCCATCGACCTCCAGCCCAAGAGCGGAGACAAGACGTTCATCATTCAGGCGCCACCCGCCAAGATGCGCGACACCGTCGTTGCCAGTGAAGGCTGGATACCGGACAAACAGTATGTATCGTTCGTCGAGGACTTCGTTCCGATGGTCGATGCCTTCACCCACACGCCGAGTGTCGTGCCATTCTACAACGTGCGCTACGTGTGGCAGA
>JBPCVZ010000005.1:0-17499 GCA_051010015.1 Hyphomicrobiaceae bacterium | reverse complement strand
GAGTTGATTCGTGGGACATAATTTATCCGCTCGATAGCAATCATTGGACGTCTAAGACATAGATAATTGGAAGGCGGCCGATACGCATCAGCCGCCTTCGCAATTGTGGAAGTCTAGTTGGCCTTGATGTTCAATCTAGGCCTTTTTCCTTGCGGGCTTTGGCCCACCACTCGGCCCAGCCTTTGCCGGCATTGATTTTATTGCCCTTTTTGCGTTCCGCAGCCCGCATGGCGGTATAGGAGTCCAGCGCCTCGTCCCAGGCAGCAATAACCGCTGCATGCCGCGCCAGCCTGGCGTCCTGCCATTTTTGAGCGGCATCGGACCAGACACCTTTTTCCTTGAAGTATTTGACCGAGGCTGGATGGAAAGCGGCTTCACACGGCGGGGTCGAGGCATCCTTCAGCCTCCAGAACTGAGCCGCGTAGGAAACATTCTTGTACTTGGGATAAAGCTCGTCCATGGCCTTGACCATAGTGTAGACCTCATCGAAAGACCGATTGGCATAGGTCACCATCATCGGATACCGGAAGCTCATGGTGTTGGAGGGTTTTGCATCAGATATACCGGCACCCGATCTTGTTGTAATGGGGGCGTACATCGGCGCGATTTTGGTCATCCGGGCCCAGGCTTCTTTGTTCTTCGGGTCGAACTGTAGCCACTTGATACCCTTGGGTGAGGCTTCGATTTCCTTGGAGAAACCAGACGTCGGCGCCGCCAGGAAGGCATCGATCTTGCCGGTCAATAGCGAGGTCTTCATCACGCCGTAACCGCCATGCCAAACCCGGACATACTCACCTTCCTTCAGTCCACCAAATGCGGCGATGGCATCGGTCTTCACGTTAACCGAGGGATTTCCCTTCACAAAACCAAAGCGGATCCCCTTGATATCTGAGGCATTGGTGTATTTGGAGTCACCGCGCATCACGATACCGGTGGCCGCCGGTGGCGACAGGACGCAGCGCAGATCCTGCGGGCCCCAATTCGCGGCGGCAAAATCGTATGTGCCTTCGGAAGCAAAGAACGTGCCCGAGGCCAAGAAGGCATAATCCACTTTCCGTTGTGCGAGTGGCAGTATGCGGCCAATGCTGGTGCCTGACGGGATAATACGGATCCGGGTTTTGTGTGCCTGCTTAAAGGCATTGGCGACACCGGATGCCTGAGCGAATCCGGAACTGCCAAAGTCGTAGGAACTGAAAACCAATCTCTTTGGAATGTCGCCCGCAACCGAAGCAGACCCGAGCATGACGAGACCTGCCAGCGTCGTCGTCATCCCAAGAAAAGCCTTTAAGTTTGTGTTCATTAAAGTCTCCTTTCTTTACTGCAAAAACGCCCGGCATCACGCCGAGGTTGAGTGATCGTCCATCTGATGTGCCATCCGAAATCACCGCCAAACGTTCTGCTTAATGGAATGATTTTTCCATCAAGCTTGATGGTAATCAGCGCCGCGACCGCTAAGTCTGCGTCGGTAGACGCTTCAATCAACAACCATTTCAACCCCGCCCGTCACTTCATCCCACGCAAACCAATCAAGTCAATCTGATCCACCGCTTTGATCGAGCGGCGACAGCTGGCCTCATGAACAATGCCGCTTCCGGCATTCTTGGGACAAGTCAGCATTAGACCGACAGCACAATCAGCACATTGGCAGGCGAGCGCAGAATCATCAACAGGACTGCGAAATCTATTAGGTATGTGCCGAACGTTGTCATTGTCGACGGTGGACCGCCTAGCGTCGTTGACGCGCTGCAGCGATAGTCTTCGATGCGACGTCTGCTTTAGCGAATGAGCAATGATGGCATGCTCGGAGCATGCTGCACCTGCTCAGGGCCACAGATGGCCCGCTTTTGCCGAACCGCGTTCGGCAGCTTATGAGGGTACTGCTGACGGCTTCGACTGCCGTGCGACGGCTGAAGTTGACTGAACTCGGTCATCGCCAACTTCCTCATTTTGCGGCCAACCACCGATGTGCCCTACCGAAAGCGGTCCTGAGCAACCGCAACATTACCGCTGGCCGTGACAGTCGTCATCAGCATGACGTTGTCGGACATTTCCACCTGCCACGCAGAGTGCATCCCTTGCCCGGCAACTGCATACGTCCGCTCAGTAAAAGGTGCGAGAGACCATCAGGTAGGGGAAATAGACCAAAAGCTGTCCAGCGTAGGCAATCGAGAGTTTGAATCCGGCGCGCAATGTCCGCTAGGCTTGAAGTCTGGCGGCAATGTCCGCGTGCTCGATTGTGTCGGTAGATGGAGGTCGTGTCATGGCCAGCGCATTGGCAAATCTGAGAAACGCACCAAGAGTAAACGCGGTTCTGAACGAGCGCCCGGACATCGCGCAAACGCATTTTGTCGATCACCGAGTCGATCACGACCCGCGTGGGGCCGGCGGGCTCTATGCCATCGCGAACTACATCGATTGTTTCGATATGAGCGCCAAGGCGGGTCCCCGACTACTACAACGCAATGTGGCATTGGAAACACGGACCATGCCGTTTGGCTCGCATGTACCGCTATAATTTCTCCGCGGGCGCGGTGAGTGGCGCCCGCAACCCGACGTCGCGCAAGGCATGAGGAAATATGGATGCTTGACCTAACGGGTAAAGTTGCGTTCTCGCCTCGGACGAAGCGCGCTACATCACGGGGACCGGGATTAGTGTCAATGGTGGATAGACGGCAGCGAGCAGCTCAGTCTGATGTCAAGATCGGGAAGAGGGGCAATTTACGATCATCGTCAGATTGATTCAAACCCGAAGGGCTTGCGCGCTGGCGACAATTCAAGCCCGGGGCTAACGTGTCAAAACGACTGACGTCCTCATTGTTGGGAAGTAAGGTCATGAACGTCATCACACAATCCACACAACCAAGCACAATGGAAATCACCAAGGTCAAAGAGCAAATTGGTGCGATCGTGACGGGAGTCGATCTCGCCAAGCCGGTCGACGAGGAAACTCAGAAGACGCTCTACGATGCCGTCGTCGAAAATGTCGTGCTCGTCATTCGTGGCCAGGCCCACCTCACGCCCGCCGAACTTCAGGCCGCCGGCCAGTTGTTCGGCGAATTGATGGAAGACCAGAACCGTCTCTATTTGGTCGACGGGTTTCCACTGATCAGCGTACTCGACAACTTCCACAAGGACAGCAAGGGCCAGCCTGCGAAAGTGGGCAACAACGCGACCTGGCACACGGACCACACAAACCAGGAGCGACCGCCCAAGTTCACGATGCTATACGCGGTGGCCGTACCGGACAAGGGCGGCGCCACGTCGGTGTGCAATTCGCGCGCTGCATACGAAGCCCTGCCCGATAAGTTGAAGCGGCAGATCACTGGTATGAAGACCGAGAATACGCTGATCAGCAGCGCGCGTTTCCATCTCGCCAACCCAGATATTTTGAAAGCACAGCTGGAATCGACCACGCCGCCCACGGTACAGCCGCTGGTACGCACGCACCCGGAGACCGGCACCAAGGCCGTCTGGTTCCACAAGAGCAAGACCGAGAAAATCGTCGGCATGACACCGGAAGAAACACAGGATTTTCTGCAGGACCTCACCGACAAGATTACACTGCCGCAGTTCTGCTATGCGCACGAATACGAAAAAGGTGACCTGCTGATTGTCGATGATCGCGCTTCGCTGCACAAAGCCGGCTTTGACTTCGACCACAGTCAGCAGCGTCGCCTGTATCGCATGCTGGTGCGCGGCGACAGGCCGTACTGACCCGCATTCCAGTTGAACGCAGAGACGGGCAAAAACATATGGCTGAGACCAAAAGCGATTGCGGCATCTGCTACTCAGGCTCTGTCAGGCCGCTTGGAACGAGCTCATGGGTCGGGTCGAACCTATCTGGAACAGTCCATCGAGCGGGGGTATGGTGATGCAAGCAAGCATGAACAATGACCAATAGTAAAAGTTTCGCCGAAGTATTCAGCGGAAAACTGCCCGAGAGTGAACTTCTATGCCTGTTGAAATGATCGGTTGGGTTGCCCCGCAAATCTCATCGGAGATCATCAAAGCAACCGGTCCCGCGTTCAACGCCGACATTGTCGCGAAGACCGCGCAAGTCCACGAAGCTACCGGCTTTGACCGCGTTCTCGTCGGCTACTTTTCCGATGCGCCGGATGGCTTCATTTTGGCTGCACACGCGGCCGCCCACACAGAACGGCTCGGTTTCTTGCTTGCGCACCGGCCCGGCTTCATTGCGCCGACACTTGCAGCGCGCAAACTCGCAACGCTGGATCAGCTGACTGGCGGCCGTTTAGCTCTTCATTTTATTGCCGGTGGAAGCGATACGGACCAGGCCAAGGATGGCGACTTCGTCGGCCATGCCGGTCGTTATCGTCGAATGAGCGAATACGCGCTGATCCTCTGTCGCACTTGGATGGAGCCGGAGCCATTCGACCACGACGGTGAGTTCTATACGATCAAAGGCGCCTTCGCCGATGTTCGTTGTCATCAGTCTCCGCGAATTCCGCTCTATGGAGGTGGCGGTTCCGATGCCGCCATCACCGCACTCGCACCGCATGTCGACACCTTCATGTTATGGGGCGAGCCTCTCAGCAAGACAGCAGAGTTCATATCTCGCGTGCGTTCGGCAGCGGCAAAGTATGATCGGAAGCCCACGTTCAGCCTTTCTACCAGGCCTATACTCGCCGAGACCGAAGACAAAGCATGGGACAAGGCGCGCGATATCTTGGGGAAAATTGAACGGAGCGGCACACCGCCGGACAAGCGCAACAACGTGGGCTCGCAGCGCTTGCTGGCAGCGGCGGCGGAAAACGAACTGCACGACACGTGCCTCTGGATGAAACTCGCCGAAGCGACTGGCGCGCGCGGCAATTCAACCGCCCTCGTTGGTACACCCGACACAGTCGCGAAAGCGCTGGTCGAGTACTACAAGCTCGGCGCCACCAGCCTGCTGATACGAGGCTACGATCCACTGCCAGACACGGAGCAATATGGTGCCGAACTCATTCCCATCGTCCGCGACCTTGTCGCCGAGGTTGATGCACTTCCGGATTGATTGATGATGTGTCGTAGAAGACCGGTTTTGATGCGCGGTTTGCCCACATGTGTTCCAATTTGTCCCGACCATGCGTGCGCAATGCCCTGTCAATGACTGTCTAACCCGAGCGTCGCCTTGGCGGAGAGCGACTCTGCGCCTTGCAAGCAACGTTGCCAAGAGGAAGTGCATTATGGATTTGGAATTTGTCGAATATCGTGTTGAGGACCACATCGCGCACGTGGTGATGAACCGCGGCCCGGTCAACGCACTCAGCACCGAGTTGGTCCGCGACATTCTGGAAGCCTACAAACTCGCCAAAGAAGACCTTGATGTGCGCTGTGTGATGCTCGAAAGCGCCTTACCCAAGGTCTTCTGCGCCGGCATGGACCTCGAAATGATGCGCGGCGGTGACAGCACGCGCATCCGGGATTACCTGGACAAGCTCTATCTCGACATGCATTTGGCCCAATACCGCATGGCCAAACCAACGATCGCCGTCGTCAACGGCGCCGCCCGCGCAGCAGGTGTGACAGTGGCGGTGTCTTGCGACTGCATCATCGCCAGTGATCGCGCTAGCTTTGGCTATCCCGAAATTGATGTCGGCGTTATTCCTGCAATGCACTACGTTCACCTGCCTCGCCAAATTGGTCGTCACAAGGCGTTCGAGTTGTGCTTCAACGGGCAACCCATCGATGCGGTTACCGCGGAGCGATGGAATCTCATCAATCGCGTCGTGCCCCACGGTGATTTGTCGAAAGAAGCTCTGGCCCTTGCCAAAGGTTTTGCCGCGAAATCTCCCCAGATCATGCGCATTGCGCGCGACAGTTTCATGCGGGCAAACGACTACGAGTATCGCCGAAACATCGAGAACGTCGTGGAGTCCATCTGCCTGATCATGGAACAGCCGGATGCTTTGGAGGGATTGAATGCGTTCGCCGAAAAACGAAAGCCGGTGTGGCAGGCGGACAAGGGCAAGGATCAGACGTCCCCTTAACCTCGGCCGTTGCCGAATGGTCGTGACTGTAGACCCAATGCCTGCGCGACGTACGGGCGCGATGGCCCAGACAGGCTGCGAAAGGAAAAACCATGGGAACTAAGAAGGCTAGGATAGGTTTCATCGGACTCGGTACCATGGGCGGGCCGTTCGCAACCAATATCCAGAAGGCCGGCTTCGATCTCGTTGTCAACGACATTTCCCGCCAGCGTGCTGAACAGCACATCGCGGCAGGTGCTACATGGGTCGAAACGCCACGAGCTCTCGCAGAGCAATGCGGCATCGTCCTGACCTCGCTTCCTGGACCGCCCGAAATTGAAGCGGTCGCATTGAACTCAGATACTGGGCTTGTCGGCGGTGTAGAAAAAGGCAGCGTTTACTTCGACCTCTCGACCAATTCGCCCACCCTGATCCGCCGCATTCACGGTGAATTCGCGAAACGCGGCGGGCATGTGCTCGATGCCCCTGTCAGCGGTGGCCCCAAAGGCGCAGCCTCAGGCAAACTTGCGATCTGGGTGGGGGGCGACAAAGCAGTCTTCGATGCCCATCGGGCCTGCCTCGATGCGATCGGAGATCAAGTCAAGCATATCGGTGAAATCGGCGCTGGCGCGATCTCGAAGCTCGTTCACAACGCTGCGGGTTATGCCATTCAGGCGGCGATCGCCGAAGTGTTTACCGCGGGTGTTAAAGCCGGTGTCGAACCGCTGGCACTTTGGGATGCCATCCGGCAGGGCGCGCGTGGCCGCGTTCGAACCTTCGACAGCCTTGCTGATCACTTTCTCATCAATGAATACGATCCACCCGATTTCGCTTTGA
Source organism: Hyphomicrobiaceae bacterium (assembly GCA_051010015.1). Classification (GTDB taxonomy): domain Bacteria; phylum Pseudomonadota; class Alphaproteobacteria; order Rhizobiales; family Hyphomicrobiaceae; genus CAJQQK01. Next base: position 10,690 of record JBPCVZ010000005.1, on the reverse strand, counting down.
GGCTTGCGCACAAGGACATCTCACTTGCCTGCGAACTCGGCCGTGACGTCGAAGTCCCGATGCGCCTCGTCAATATGGCCCAACAGGAAATGCGCGAGGCGCTCAATCGCGGTTGGGGCGAGCGTGACAGCCGCGCCTATCTCCTTCTTCAGCAGGAACGCGCTGGTTTTTTGATTGACGAAGCCCGCGAGGACGTCGCCGCCGTTCTTGCAGCAGACCCTGCAAGCCAACAGAAGGGCTAGCTCCGAATCCAAACCCGGCTGATGTCCGAGATGCAGGCAAAACAACATAGGCACTGGAACGGCGATTGCTTCAGGATCTGGGTGCGTGGTCCGTTCGACCCAACCAGAGTGACAGCGCGGTCGCAGAGTTCTTCAAATGCCAGCGACGATGAGCACCATTGGGTCGCACTGACGCGTGCTGTCATGGCCCCGTGCCAGTGATCGAAGGGAAAAACGCGATGAAGGCAGACTACGTCATTGTCGGGGCGGGTTCCGCCGGCTGTGTTGTGGCAGCGCGCTTGTCGGAAACTGGCGCATCGGTCGTGCTGTTGGAGGCGGGCCCGCGGGACTGGCATCCGATGATCCATATTCCCGCAGGGATGCGTTCCCTGGTCCGAAATCCGCGGGTCAACTGGAACTTCACAACCGAGCCCGAGGCGTCAACCGGGGAGCGACGGCTGGAGTGGCCGCGCGGCCGCGTCTTGGGTGGATCGAGCTCGATCAACGGCATGCTCTACGTGCGCGGCGCGGCCGCTGATTTCGATGGCTGGGCGCAGATGGGCTGTCGAGGATGGAGCTATGAGGACGTACTGCCCTACTTCATGAAGTCGGAAGACTACCTGCAGGGCGGAGAACCGTCTCTGCGCGGCAAGGGAGGACCGCTCAAGGTCGAGGATTATCGCACCATCCTGCCCCTCACCCACCGCTTCGTCGAAGCGGCACAAGAGGCGGGCTTTCCGTTCAATCCTGACCTCAACGGCAAAACACGTTACGGCGTCGGCTATTCGCAAATGACACGTCGCGGCCGATTTCGTGCTTCGACGGCGCAGGCTTTTCTCGCCGAAGCCAGGCGCCGTTCCAATTTACGCGTCGAAACGGATGCCCAGTCGGCGAAACTGATCTTCGAGGGCAAGCGCTGCGTGGGCACTACCTTCAAGCGAGGCGGCCAACTTCAAGAGGTCCGCGCCAGTCGTGAGGTGATCGTATCGGGCGGAACGGTGAATTCACCTCATATTCTCCAGGTTTCCGGCGTTGGTCCGGCAGAACACCTGCAGTCACTGGGCGTCCCCGTCGTCCATGATCTGCCCGGCGTCGGTTCAAACCTGATCGACCACTATGTGATCCGAGTTATTCATCGCGTTCAGAACGCGGAGACGATCAACGAGATCGCCCGCTTTCCACGGGTGGTGCCCGAGATCCTGCGCTTCCTTGTCACTGGGAATGGCGCGCTGACTTTTGGCGTGACCACCTCGCAAGTCTTCGCCGACAGCCGCGAGGGGCTGTCCTCTCCCGATCTGCAGCTGCTGTTCACCCCTGCCAGCCCCCATCCGGAAAAGTTTGGCGAACTCGACGAAAAGCCGGGCATGAGCTGCGTGGTGTGCGTGGTTAAGCCTGACAGTCGCGGCACGATCATGGCAACATCAGCCGATCCCTTTGCGCGGCCGGCAATCCGTCCCCGCTATTTCACCGCGGCAACAGATCAACAGGCACTGTTAGGCGGCCTTCGGCACGTGCGCCGGATTTTCGCTGCACCAACTCTTGCCCCGTTCAGCCTGGGCGAGCTACGGCCCGGTCCCGAGTTGCACAGCGAATCCGACCTGGTAGATTTCGCTCACCGGGCGGGCACTTCGCTCTATCATCCCGTCGGCACATGCCGCATGGGCGAGGACCCGCGAGCGGTTGTAGACTCTCGCCTGCGTGTGCACGGCATCGAAGGCTTGCGGATCATCGACGCCTCGGTGATGCCCACGCTGACCACAGGCAATACCAATGCACCCACGATCATGATCGGCGAAAAAGGTGCAGATATGATCCGAGAGGATGCGACGACCTGACGGAAACCGCTATGCCCGCGGTTCTATGGGGTATTCGTTGTGCATGTCGATGCGGCAGGCTAGGCTCTATTGGTGCAACAAACAGCATGAAGTTCCCAGGAGCCAATGATGCCCGCGGAAATTTCCAAACATCCGGACAATGTTCGTGTAGGGACGTTCAGTTATATGGCCGAAACTGCGGAGCCGTCACTCATCCGCAATGGCAAAGTATTAACCCGACGTGACGGTGACGGTAGCGATGCCCAGTGGGTTGGTGTTGATCTCATCAAGCAAGAAATGAAGGTGCACGATGCCCGCACCGTCGGGGGCGCAGCAACTCCAACACTCGGCCGAAATGGTTTTGAACTGCTCAACGCACCACTGTCGAAGGATATCGATTTTCTGGATCATCTGCAGGTGCTTCACGCGTACTATCCACATTGCGAACAGATCGTCCGCGAGGCAACGGGCGCAAGCATCGTCTCTGCCTTTGATCACAATGTGCGTTCGGCGGCTGGAAAAAAGAGCAGGCAGCGAATCGATGGCGGACAACAAGTGCAAGGACCTGCACACGTTGTGCATGGCGATTATACGCTCACGTCCGCTCCACAGCGATTGCGTGATTTGACGAAACCACCAACATCGAACGACACTCTGGGGGCCATCCTGTCCGATGGGCAAGCACTGCTCGACGGCGACGAGACTGAGACAGCGCTTGCTGCCGGGAGATACGGCATTGTCAATGTTTGGCGCAACATCGCTGACGAACCGGTAGCTGTGAACCCATTGGCACTGTGCGATGCGACCAGCGTCAAGCCTGATGACCTCGTCGTATTCGAGATCCACTATGCCGACCGCATTGGCGAGAACTATTTCGCGCGGCACGCCGCCGGTCATCGATGGTACTTCTATCCGTCAATGACCCGCTCTGAGGCACTCTTGATCAAACAATGGGACTCGGCGGGACGAATGGCCCGGACGCGTGGGGCACAGGCGGATCCTGCAGAGGGCGACGAACCGTGCACATTCAGCTTCCATAGCGCCTTCGAGGACCCCACGACACCGGCTGACGCTCCGGATCGCTGGAGTATCGAAGTGCGATGCGCCGTCATCTGGAACTAAAGAGAAACAAAGAACGCATAAATCTCGATGGATGAAAACAATGAAGCTCTACTATGATCCGATTACAGTGAACTGCCGCAAGGTGCTTGCCGGGCTCGATCTCATCGGCGCTTCCTTCGACAGTGAAGTGATGAGTTACTTTGGCGGCGATCACAAGAAACCGGAGTACACGACGATCAATCCGAATGCGGCGATTCCTGCGATGGTCGACGGCGATCTGACACTCTGGGAGTCGAACGCGATCTTGGTCTATGCCGCCGAGAAAACTGGCAACACGGATGTCTGGCCCCAGGATGCCAAGATCCGCGGTGACATCGCGCGGTGGCTGCTTTGGGAGTCGAATACGTGGTTCCAAACCTGCTACACATATCTGGTCGAAAACGTCGTCAAGCCAATCTTGGACGACAAACCTGACACTGAGATGCTCGCCGATTATGCGCCGACGTTTCATCGCAATGCGTCGATACTGGAGAATGCACTCGCTGGCCGAGACTGGCTCTGTGCCGGTCACGCGACGATTGCCGACATCGCTGTAGCGGCACCGATGCACTTGCACGCCGCGCAAAAACTACCGCTTGAAAGCTATCCGAACATTCGTGGTTGGATAGCTCGCGTCGAGGCGCTTCCATGTTGGCAGAAGTCCGATCCGATCCCGCACATTCCTGAAGAGCTTCTCGCCAAGCTCGCCTGAGCAGGCGCGCCTAAAGAAAGGTTGCTGCTGTCGGTTCGGCAGCAGCGGGACCTTCGCGACCAGTCTAGGGCAACGTCACCAAGCCGCCAGACGTCACATACGTCTGGCCGGTAATGAAGCTGGCTTGATCGCTCAGCAAGAAGCCAACCAATGCTGCAACGTCCGTGGGCGTCCCGACGCGTTTCGCAGGAGTCGATTCAACGATCCTGGTGCGCATCTCTTCCGACATGTCTTTGGTCATGTCGGTATGGATGAGACCAGGCGCGACGCAATTCATGCGGATCTCCGGGCCAAATGCGGTTGCGCAGTTGCGGGTGAAGCCGATCACTGCTGACTTCGAAGTACCATAGGCGATCAACCGGTCCGGTCGAATTCGGCTCGGTGCAATGCCATTGATCGACGCTATCGTCACGATTCTACCATCGCCCGATTCGCGCATGCCGTCTTTCGCGCGCCAAACACAATTGAATGTGCCATCGAGATTGACAGACAAGATCTTGCGCCACAGGTCCGGCGGCATCTCCATATCGTCTTGGAATGACGCGATCCCTGCATTTGTTACAAGCAAATCGACCGCCGATTTTCGATCAGCCTCAATCTCATCGAACATCGCAGACGTGGCATCCCACGATGCAACGTCCGCCTGATAAATCGCACCATCGCGACCGGTCGCGCGTATTTGCGACAGGGTCTGCTCTGCGTCATCCGCACTCGATGAATGATTGATTGCGACCCAGGCACCCTCCGCGGCGAGCTGCAAACAGATCTCTCGGCCGATTCCCCTCGACCCACCCGTAACCAACGCCGTACGGCCTGCGAATTGATCTGTCATACCCAACTCCGACTGGCGCGCTAGAGCCCGGCCAGGAACTCCAATAGAGCCTCATTGACCGCCGCGGGCGCCTCCTGCTGCACCCAATGGCCGGCGCCTGGGATGATCCGCTTGAAACGGAAGTCCGTGCAGTTTTCCTCGATACCCTCGTAGACGTCGCGGCCCGGCACGAAGCGCCGTACGACATCCTTCTCTCCTGCGATGAAGCAGCTTGGCTGTTGAACCGGCGCTGCATTCATGTCCGGCAAGTTCTCGAAGTCGCGGCGTTGATTGCGGTATCGATTGATCGGGCCGCGAAATCCGCCCGCCTCGAAGGCCGACACGAAGTAGTCCATATCCGCCGGTGTCATCCATGACGGGAATGGGTCGGGATCGACCATGGCGTCAAGCAGCCCGCCTTCTGCGTGCCGGTCCAGCCAGCTGTCGAGGGACGGGGCATCGCCAGAGATCGAATAGTAGATCTTGCGAAGGGCCGTGCGCATATCGGCCTCGACCTCCGCCTCCACGGTGCCTTCGTCCTGGAAGTACACCTGGTAGAAGAACTTGCCGGCGTAGATCTTTTGCCAGATGTCTATCTGGGATACCGCGGTCCGCTTCCGGTAGGGCACGCTGAGCGCTGCAATTGCGGCGACCTTGTCGGGACGCAATGCGGCGGTGTTCCAGCAGATGGGTGCCCCCCAATCGTGCCCGACCAGGATGGCCTTCTCTTCGCCCAGCGCATCGATGAGGCCAGTGAGATCGGCCATGAGCTCGGTCATCGCGTAGGCCTCGACCGGATGGGGCTTAGCGCTGCCGCCGTAGCCGCGCACGTCCGGCGCGACCACGCGGTATCCCGCTGCCGCGAGCGGGCCAATTTGGTGGCGCCAAGAATACCAGAGCTCGGGCCAGCCGTGCACCAGCACCACCAACGGGCCGTCTCCCTTTTCGGCGATCCGTAGCTCTACGCCGTTGGTTTGGATCTGGCGCAGCTCGAACTGCTCGTGCATGTCCGCTCCCTTGATCTATTGACTCTGTAGGCATCTTGCGCGACCCGCGCCGGCGATCCAGCGGTGTGGCAGGGCTGCTTGTTCCCCGTCTCGGCACGCGTCAGGGTAGACGGTCGCAAAACACCGACGGTCTCAGGTCCTTACCCTTGCCCGGCGAGGCACCCAAATCCCACTGTTTCCATACTTGTCAAAGCTTCTCCTACCACAAAGGCCATGAAAGAAAGACATGCCATGCGCGCCATCGTCTGTCACGCTCTCGACATCGGCGCCCAATGCAGTGACGATGCCGGTTATCTGGTCGGCGATGAAGGCAACGATTACCGTACGTCACATGCTTATCTTGAAGCGGTCGCCGTAGCGGGCATTAGCCGGTCTCGCCGACGCGAAGTCCAGCCTGTTGCATCAGGGGTAGAACCGCCTCGCCGAAATACTCGAGGTCCAGGGCGAAATCAAAGAACGTGAGTTGCACGCCATCGCAGCCCGACTTCTGCAGCGCGATGAAATGTTCAACGACCTGTTCCGGTGAGCCGACGACATGCAAGTTGCCTCCCAAAGCACGATTGAGACGTTTTGCGTCACGCCACGCTACCGCATCGCCACTGCGAGTAACGGACGCGAAGCCGTCAACGGCGCCATCGTCAGCTGCATCCAGGATAGCATCGCGATATCGCAACGCCTCCTTCTCTGTCGGACGACACACAACCATAGGATTGATGATTGTACGAACCCGCCGTCCAGCGTCTGCGGCAGCCTTGCGGATAAAGGCAGTATGAGGCGGCAGGCTCTCCAGAGCATCTGCCATCTGGTTGCCTGACGGGCTCGTGATGAACACGATATCGGAATGCTTTGCAGCAAAAGCGATGCCGTCCACTGATCCTGTCGCATTGACCAACACCGGTCGACCGAACTGCGGCTTCGGTGTGATGAAGGCGTCCTGCATTGACCAATAACATCCGTCGATCGTCAGGTTCTCAGATGCGGACCAGAGTTCTTTCAAGAGTGTCGTGAATTCGTCGGCCATGTCGTAGCGTTTAGCGTGATCCGGCCTGACCATGCCGAACATTGCAGCTTCGCGCGGAATGTGGCCAGTGACGATGTTGGCGCCCCAGCGGCCACCGGAGATGTGGTCGAGCGTGGCGCCGAATTTGGCCAGATGAACCGGGTGCCAAGGACCGTAGAGCACGTGAATTGTTGAGATCAGCAAGATGCGCGACGTTACAGCCGCGAGCGCGGATACGGTCATGAAACTGTCGATGGAAGTTTCGCGATATCGCGTCTTGCCTCCATGCCCCCCTTTTGGTGTCCATTGGGCGAGACCGAAGACGAGATCGAAACCCATGGCCTCCGCGCGCTTGGTCAACGCGGCATTGTAGTCAAACGTCCAATCCGTTGTTCGCGCAAGTGTGGAGGGCGACCAACCTCCGCTCTGGATCGGCAGAAAGAGCCCAAGCATGAAGGGTTGACGGAGTACTTGTGACAACGGGCTTTGAGCAAATTCATCCGGACCGTTTTGTCCATCTTTGCCGACACCTGAGGCATATCGCATTAACAAGGTCCCTCGCCACTGTTGGAGCTAGCCTGCTCAGATTGCCTACCCTTGTCAGGTTGATCCATGATAACAGCAATTCGGCTAGGTAGCCGGCTTACACAGGTATACTGCCGGCAATCGTTAGTCGGTGCATCAGGCGGCGTTGCGGCAGGTCATAATCCAGAATCGCCTTGTGCTGCACTGTGCAGTTGTCCCACATGACTACGTCTCGTTTGCGCCACCGATGGCGATAAAGGAATTCCGGCTTGGTAACATGATCGGACAGCGCAACAATCAGCGCTTCCGCCTCCTCCGCAGCCAAACCTTCGATGTCTGTGCAATCATCACGGTTGATGTAGAGGCTCTTGCGGCCAGAGTTCGGATGAGTGCGCACAATGGGGTGCTGTACAGGGGGATAGCGCTTGAGTGTGGCTCTATCCGGTGCTTCGGAGCGCTTACGGCGAGAGAAGTCAAAAATACCTATCTTGCCGTCAATATGTTGCTTCATCGTCTCTGGAAGAGCGTCATAGGCCGCGGCAGCATTGGCAAATGCAGTGTCCCCGAGCGTCAAGCCGTGCAACTGCGGAACCTCGATTGCATAGAGCATTGTCGCGCGTGGCGGCCTTTCCGAATAGATCATATCGCTGTGCCAGTTCTCGCCGGCACGGCGTGATCCGATCGGCTTGTCGTCCTTCGTGATATTGGAGATTTTGTAGATTTCGGGAAACTCTGCCAGACCGTATTTGCCACTGTTGTAGTTTACTTCGATGTCACCGAATCGACGGGCAAAAGCGATCTGCTGTTCCGGTGTAATTTTCTGATCTCGGACTACAATCACACCGCTTCTGTCGAACGCAGCTTCGATCTCAGCGAAACTCGTTTTGTCGAGCTGTCGACCCAGGTCAACGCCGGTGATCTCCGTCGCCGCCACCTGTCCGAGCGACCGGATCATCATCGCGGAACTACCCATCAACTTTCTCTCCATCTGTCTTTCACGAGCCACCTACTTTTGTTTGGCGACTTTGGTCACGTGCCAATGGCGCGCGGGCGTTGCAGGCATTGGCATTTCGTTAGTTCCGAGTGGCGCAAGTGGTGAGCGCCTATTGGGTGGTTCAATCTGATTTTTTTTAGTGCATCGTCGGTCTTGGGTCCATTGGTACGATAGCTTCCGGCGCCGGTGGCCTGTAGTTCAAAGCGCTGTGCGGCCTGACCTTGATGTAGTGGCGACGCTATTACTCAATGATGATGCGGGCTTCGGCCTGCGTGTGTGTCTGCTGAGGAAGTCAATGTTGTCATCTTTAGGCGTTGCCTATGTTTACTGGAGTTCCCGGTCGCATTTTTTTTCGCATCTGGTTTGCTCCAGTTTACATAACTGCCCAAATGTCTCTTTCGAGAAATAACGCTCAGAACACATGTGATGGTCAAAGCTGCACCCCATCCTGCAATTCAAGCTTCGCAGGAGCAGCAAATCAATTGGACGTTCTTCAATGGTTCTGTAAAGGAGGCGTCGCGAGCCGGATCCCATTATGGGGTGACAGCCTGCCAATCTACCGCGAACCGTGATGCAGGTCGCAACATCCGAGTCCATATATTTCGTGCAAAGGCCGATGATCCTTCGTTTCGAGCGGAAGCAGTCGCCGCCAGGATTATCAGCCCTGTCGGACAGGCCAGCCGCAACTCTCTTGGCCGGCGGGCAGAATGCCTCCTTGCATTGTTGCTTGGATGACTTGGCGTATGCACCGGAGGGCGCGACTGTCGCCAGGACCGCACTTAAGATGTAACATCCGGCCAAGATCAATCGCTTGTTTCGTTGCAGCATGACATTGCCTCGCGAGCAAATTCTTGGTGATTCTCCATGCTTCGATGTTTGGTCCTGCGTGCACCAACCAGTTCCCGACCGCAATCAAGCAAAGCATCAGTCATATCCGAGAATCTACCGTCGAATGCCATTCGGCCAGTGCTACCAAACGTGAGTCGGCATGCTGCCGGTCAGTTTATTTCTTCAAGGGAAGACCAATGACAATGAGGACCGCATAATCCATCTTCTTGCAGCCGCTAACTGGCGGCATCGTTGCGCCAGGCTTAACGGGAAACGCCGACTTATTCGCCATGGCCGGAGAGCAGGATCGAGAGCCTGACGAAGCGGTATATCGTGCCGAACGGCATGGCAAATGCGTAACGTCAAACAACTTGGCTCCGTTCGCCAACTCCCAACGCTGCTCACCATTGTCGTTCTTCGGGTGGATGGTCAGGACCGTTGTCACTTCCCGCTCGCCCGTAACCAAGTAATGCCCCGGTTGAACCGGGAAGTCGGGCTTCTCCATAATTATGCCATTCTCATCCAGCCACCAATCCGCGTCATCGAATTGCCAGTTGTGTGGGCCAAAGCCGCCTGCCGCTTTCAAAATCGGAAACTGATGCAACCAAACACCTCGAGGACCGGGATCCTTGCGCCAAATGCCCCATCGCTGAGCACCACTACCGGACGTGGCGTTCGGGTCTCCCAATGCTGCAATGAATTGCGGTTGCACACGACGGAAGTTGAAATGTGCCTGCTCTGCCGCCAGCGATGCTGAGTACGGCACAGACACTGCTAACACGATCGCAAAGAGCGAATTGATTGTCCCGGTAAGATACCCTGTCATCTCTTATTGGACTCCCGTTGCAGCCTAAAAACTGGCTGCAGGATTGAATGCCCAAATATGCAGGGTAAAACACCTGCACGCACGCATTTTCTATGTTGCTTGCAGCAGGCCTCTGCCAATCGGCGAAGGCCGTACCGACTCAATCCCTCAGAAGCCCAACCTAATCAGTGTACGATCACTTCTTTCTCAGAAACCGGACACCAGTCGGCTCGCATGCGGAAACAGCCTGACTAAGCACTGGCAGCCGGTTCGTGGATTTTCGACGTGTGCGCGATGCATCACCTCGCAACGAGATCGATCTCTTTGCGACTGAGCATCGATGGCGTGATCGGAAGATGCTGCACTGCATTCGTCCGTAGATGACCCATATCGACGTTGCACTGCGGCGCAGCAAGTCGGCCGCTATCAGGTGGTAAAGCGGACCAACGGCCAACAATGCTCGACCGACGCGAATGACCCAGAGTGCCCGTTTAGCCCGGATCATGCATCAGCGGCAGATGGAAGTCGCCCGATCTGAGGCGCGCGCGCCGGCGTTCGGCCTGGCGGTCCGTCTTGGGCAACTCGCTGTGCAACGCGTTCGGGGTTTATCAGCCTCATTCGGCGGCGGTTCGGGCGCTCATGCCCGGCGGGCTATGGTCCTGACGGCGAATGGCCGAGCGCGATCGCGCGGAACAGGGTTTTCTCGACACAGCTCGATGGCAGATGCAGCCGGATACGGCTGGCGTGTTCAATGACGCGTGCGGCGATCTTCAAGAGCCGCAGGCGTAGCGTGTTGAAGTCGCACCTTGCGAGCGCGTGGTCCTCAGGGATCCGGGCGCGCACGGTGTGCATCAGCCAGAACGCCGCCGAAT
>JBPCVZ010000004.1:0-22770 GCA_051010015.1 Hyphomicrobiaceae bacterium | reverse complement strand
GATCGGCGACCGAAGCGCGATCCCTACTCGACTTGTATCTCCCCTGCAATCCAACCGCGTCGCTCGTGGCAGCGTCCACCACAGCCCCGAGCCGGGTCGTCGCCGCCTTGAACACACGCGCAGCTATTCCCACGTGCGTGCAACTGGGCTAGACCTTGAAAAAATGCATACCCCCCTGATGGAGAACACCTAAATGTCCGTAACCGAGGCACAGGTTCTGGAAGCCCTGAAGCGCGTCAAAGGTCCAGATCTGGACAGCAATCTCGTCGACCTCGGTCTCGTGTCGGAAGTCCTGATCAAGGACTCCCGCGTCTACTTCTCGATCACGATCGACCCCAAGCGCGCCGAGGAACTTGAGCCGCTGCGCCAGGCCGCCGCCAAAGTCGTCACCGATATCGATGGCGTCGCCGGCGCCACCGCCGTGCTGACCGCCGACGCGCCGGCCGGTGGTGCTGCGCCAATGCCGCAGCAGCGCACCGAACATCCCCGAGTCGCCGCCGCCCGCCGGGGCGGCCAGGCGCCGCCCAATCCGCAAGCCGCGCCCGCGCCTGCTGCGCCGAAAGCCCGCGCCGGCGAAGGCATTCCCGGTGTCAAACATCTGATAGCGGTTGCCAGCGGCAAGGGCGGCGTTGGCAAATCGACGACGACGGTCAATCTCGCCCTCGCCCTACAGGCCAACGGCCTCAAGGTCGGCGTGCTCGATGCCGACATCTACGGGCCCTCGCAACCCCGCCTGCTCGGACTCGCCGGGCGCCCGCAGCAGGGCGCCAACGACAAGCTGCAGCCGATGAGCGGCTACGGCCTCAAGGCGATGTCGATGGGCTTCCTTGTCGAAGAAGGCACGCCGATCATCTGGCGCGGTCCGATGGTCGTGTCGGCCCTTAACCAGATGCTGCGCGAAGTCAATTGGGGTGAACTCGACGCCATTCTCATCGACATGCCGCCCGGCACAGGCGACGTGCAGCTCACCATGGCGCAGCAGGTGCCGTTGTCCGGCGCCGTGATCGTCTCGACACCGCAGGACCTGGCGCTGATCGATGCACGCAAGGGCCTCGCCATGTTCCAGCGCGTCGACGTGCCGGTGCTCGGCATCATCGAGAACATGAGCTACTTCATTTGCCCGAGCTGCGGCGAACGCTCCGACATCTTCGGCCACGGTGGCGCGTCGATCGAGGCGGAAAAGCTCGGCGTGCCGTTCCTCGGCGGCGTGCCATTGCACATGGACATCCGCGCGACATCCGATGCCGGGCAGCCGATCGTCGTCACGGCGCCGGAAAGCGAGCACGCCACGATCTACGGCGATCTCGCCAGCCGCGTGTGGGCCGAGACCGCCGCGGCGGCCGGCACGCTGCGCAAACCGGAACTTGCGGTCAACACCGCCAACAACATGCTGACGGTCAAGTTCGAGGATGGCGACACCTACGAGCTCAGCGCCGAAATGCTGCGGGTCATGAGCCCGTCCGCCGAGGTCCAGGGGCACGCACCCTCGCAGCGCGTCACCGTCGGCGGCAAACGCCACGTCACGATCGGCGACCTGCGCCCGGTCGGCAGCTACGCCGTGCGCATTGTCTTTTCCGACGGTCACGACACCGGCCTGTTCTCGTGGGATTATCTCGAAGAGCTCGGCCGCGAAAAGGATGCCCGTTGGGCCGACTACGAAGCCGAACTCGCCGCAAAAGGCCTCAGCCGGGAATGAGTGCAGATGAGCGATACAACATCCGCGACCTGCTACCTGCATGTTCAGGCAACGTGCGCGCCACGGCAGTGGCAGGCTGTCGGAACCCACTTGGCGGCCACCGCCGGCGATGCGCTCGGCCCGGCCGGCGGCGCCCTCTACGGCATCTGGCGCAGTCAGATCGGCCGCCCGCGCGATGAGCTGAACATCATCACCTTCTGGACATGCGATGCGACCGAGGCCGTTGCCGCATCGCAAAGCTGGCTGCAGGGCGCCGCCGATATTGCCGACCACACTGCCCGCGCGATGACGCCCACGCTGCGCCCGGCCGACGCCACCCCACCGACACGGCAGGGCAACTACGCCTTCCGCTCCTTCAAGACGCCTGCGCCCCACTGGGAGGAATTCCTTGACCTCTGCGCCGCGGCTTGGCCCGGCTTCGAGGCGGCCTACGACAGCCAGGTGATCGGCCTTTGGGAAATCGCCAACGACACGCCTCAGATGCGCGAAAGCCTGCTGCTCACGCGCCGCCCGAACCTTGCCATGTGGGAGCGCTCGAAACTGCCTGCCAATGCTGCCGAAGCCGATGTTCGGCACAAGCTCAGCCGCCGTTATGACCTGTGCGACGCCACCTCGGTGCACACCACGACGCTGCTGACGGCGCGCGACGAGAAAGACGAGGCACGCTGGACATAGCAAGCGCGCCGGTATCCGGATTGGCGGCGGGCTCTAACCCAACGGCACCTTCCTGCGCTCGGAAAGCACCTTGCGACCAAGGCGGGTCGCATGCCAACAGCCGTCGGCAAAAACCGTCAGGCCACTCGGTCTCAGCTCCTGAATAATTCCGAGGATCAGCGGCGGTGGCGCATGCAGCGGCCGCTGGGCCAGAAGAGATAGAACCGCAAGGTCATCTTCGTCGAGATCGATCATAACGCTCTTGTCGTACTGCTCAGACATGTCATCAGTAGACAGATTAACTGACCGAGCAAGCAGACCGATGTGGTAATCACATGTATCATATATGGGAATAGCCGATTGCCATGATGCGACAATCCTGAACGTATGCTTCTCGCCGATGCCCAAAAGACGTACGAAAAGTACCAAACTTGTTGCCGAGCCGAGCGAACGGTCGTACGACCATCATATGTTCACCCCGGAACAATTGAGAGCGGCACGGGCGCTCCTGAACTGGTCGCAAGATGATCTTGCAACCGCCGCCGGCGTGGCGGTCATGATGATCAAGAACTACGAGCGCCACCTCAGTGACCCGCGCTTGTCGAGCATGATCAAGCTCAAGACCACCCTGGAAGAAGCAGGCGTCGAATTTATCGATGCAACCGATGACGTCGGCGCAGGATTGCGGTGGTCGACGCCGCGCGCGGCCGCCAGCGAAAACCCAGACCGAATGACGCCATCATAGGCCCGTTGATGTGGTCTTCGACGCGCTCGAAGTCAGCAGCTTTGCCGCCGGTCAACTGTCCCGATTCCTGAAGAAATCTACCCGAGCAGTTCCGCGCTCTCGCCTCGAATCTGCTCCAGCGTCACTGGCTTCGTAACCATCTTGACCGTCGGGCCGAGCAAAGCTCGCGCGCGGGCCAGTTCATCGGCCAGGCCGGACATAATGATAATGCGTTGGCCGGCGTTCTTCGCAATAACAGCTTCAGCCAGCGCCAGTCCGGACATATTCGGCATCTCGACATCCGTGACGATCAGATCGAATGCGTCGCCACCATCACACAATTTTAGCGCCTCGGAACCGTCCTCGGCGGCGATGACCTCATGTCCGTCCGTCTCGAGCGCGCGCTGAACCATTTCGCGGGTAAACTGATCATCTTCTGCAACCAATATGCGTGCCATCGCTGGCCCATCCCCTTCATCGACGCGAAACCGAACGATAGTTTCCCTGACCGCGAGACAATTGCAACTCACATTCCACGGACAGCGCCGCCAAGTGGTTCACTCGCGCGTGATACACCCGACGAACGGCAGCTGGCGGTAACGATACGCAACGTCCATGCCGTAGCCAACGACGAACACTTCCGGGCAATCGAAGGCATGAAAATCAGCTACGATATCAACGGCTCGATGCACGTTCTTCTTGAGAAGGACACAGGTTGATATGCGGCTGGCACCGCGCGCGGCGAGCAAGTCCTTGGCAAACGCCAGGGTCCTGCCGGACTCGAGAATATCATCGACAAGCAATATGTTACGGCCCGAAACGTCCATGTCGATATCGCGTAGGACTTCGACACGTCCGGTTGACTGCGTCCCCGTGCGGTAGCTCGACAGCGTTACGAAATCGACTTCAGGCGACAATCCCGCCTCGTGAAGCGCACGAATCAGATCGGCGGCGAAGATAAAACTCCCCTTCAGAATGGCGATCACGAGCAAGTTTTGTAGCCCGGCGTCTCTGATCTCGTTGGCAAGCTCATGGACGCGCTTGTTGATAACTTCTGGCGAATAGATCACTTCCATGTTGCTGACATCGTGCTCTGTCATGCCGCTGGCTCTCCTGGAGGTTCGGGCTCGCTCTGTAAAAGATCAGCTGATTGAAGACCTTGCCGAGGAATACAATATCTTTCATCAGCTTAGAGTTTGCGATGCAGCCAATCCGCGCGCTTCTGAAGCCGTTGGTTTCGTCAACGCTGACGCTGGCCCGTACTCTGCAGATTTTGCACGATTGAGCAAATCGCTGCATACCCGGCACAGTCGCCCTTGGCTGCGCCACATTTTTCAATGATTGATAAGTACCCTCCCGTAACTCATAACAGCAGCGCCGGTGACATCGATACGATAGGCAAAGAGCTTTGCAACCGTGATCAGACTCGAGAACGTAGGACTTCGGTACGGCCGCGGCGCCGAATCGGTTGAAGTTCTGAGGAACGTCAGCTTCCATTTGCAGCGCGGGTCATTCCACTTTCTGACCGGACCTTCCGGTGCCGGCAAGACATCGATGCTCCGTCTGCTGTTCCTTTCCTTGATGCCAACCAGCGGCAGCATCGACCTGTTCGGCGACAATGTCACCCGCCTGGCCGGGCGCAAACGCGCCAGCGTGCGACGTCGGATCGGTATCGTGCTGCAGGATTTCCGGCTGCTCGACCACTTGACCACATGGCAGAACGTGGCCTTGCCGCTACGCGTGCTCGGCAAAAAGGAATCCGACTATCGCGAAGACGTCACCGATCTGCTGCAATGGGTCGGTCTTGGTGATCGTATGCACCACTACCCGTCTGTCCTGTCCGGCGGTGAACAGCAGCGCGCAGCAATTGCACGGGCCGTTATCGGAAAGCCGGAGCTGCTGCTCGCCGATGAACCAACCGGCAACGTCGATCCGCAGATGGCGAGGCGCCTGCTGCGCCTGTTCATCGAACTCAACCGCCTCGGGACGTCCGTTGTCATTGCGACGCACGATCATCAATTGATGCGCCAGACCAATGCCAAACGCTTAGAATTGCATGAGGGCCATGTCCGGATCGTATGACAATCGAGGTGGCGGCCATGGTGGCCGGCGCGGCGGCGCCCCACAGCAGCCGCCGGCGCTATCCTACGGCCAGGAACCGCCGGCACCGCCGGGCAGCATCACTCTCGACGGTCCCGTCACGGCGCCACCACAGTACCCGCCGCCGCCGCCCGAGCCGCCGCGCGATCACGACCCGAGCACGACCCGCCCGCAGGAACCGCCTGCCGAGTTGCTGGCGCCGTCGCGTCAACCCGATCACTCGGCCAATCTGGCCTCGGCGCCGATCGTTGAAGCCGGCTCGGTCACCGGCCGTTCGCTTACGCTGGTCATCTCGATCATGTGCTTCCTGGCGTGTTTGACAGCCGGTGCGGTCTACATGATGAACCAGTCGGCGACGGTCTGGCTGCGCAATATGTCGAACGAGGTCACGATTCAGATCGAACCGCGCGAAAACGCCGATGTCGAGCAAACCGTCAACGACGTGGCGTCGTTCCTGCGCCTGCGCCCCGGTATTGCAACCGTCAATCCACTCGATACTGCCGACACGGCAAAACTACTCGAACCCTGGCTTGGCAACACGACCGCACTGGCCGAACTCCCCATACCGCGCCTGATTGCGATCGAAATCGACGCGTCAGCCCCACCCGACCTGGAGCGCCTTGGCGTGTCGCTGCAAGAGCAGTTCCCAAACGCCACACTGGATGATCACCGCAAATGGCGCCAGCAAATCACGACAGTGACGCGATCATTCGCCCTCGGCGGCTTGGCTATTCTGGCACTGGTCGGCGCAGCGACCGTTGCAATCATCATTTCCGCGACGGGAAGCGCCATGGCTGCCAATCGTGACATCGTTGAAGTTCTCAATTTCGTCGGCGCCACCGATCGGTTTATTGCGCACGAATTCGAGAAGCATTTCCTGACGCTCGGCATCCGCGCCGGCGTCGTCGGGGCGGCAAGTGCGATGCTGGTGTTCTGGTTAATGCCGATGGTGATGGAACTGCTCGGCGGCGGCGGTTTGAGCATGAACGAACTCAATCGGCTCGTCGGCATTGGCTCGCTGGATGCACTGGGCTACATGCTGCTCGCGGCAGTGGTCATCGTGATTGCGGCGCTTTGCATGCTGACATCTCGTTTTGGTGTCTATCGGATCCTTCATCATCAGAATTGAACCATGATCATCTGATAGAGTTGTGGGAAGTGCTCCGAACCGAATATAGTTCGCCCGTCGAGCTTGGTTTGCGGGCCGCGCCAGTGCCTGTTGTGACAACGGATCGTGCCGCACTCGTCCTGAATAGCCGCTACGATGAACATCTGGAAGCACATCGTCGTCAAAGGAGCCGCGTTGATCGTCGCTGCGGCATTGCTCGGCTTCTTGTTTTTCGCAAACGCGACGACCCGCTCTCCGACGGACGCATCGCCGCGCGCAGCGGCGATCGTGGCACTGACCGGAGGCGCGCAGCGCATTCGGGCTGCCGGCCGTCTTCTCAAGAACAAGCAAGCGGGTCGATTGCTGATCAGCGGCGTCAACCGCGTCGTCAGCCGCGCCGAGTTGCGCCGGCTGCTGGCGATCGACAAGGATTTGTTCTCATGCTGCGTCGACATCGACTATGCCGCCCAGAACACCAGGGGCAATGCCGTCGAGACCCGCAAGTGGGCGAACAAGCACGAATTCGATAGTCTGATCGTCGTCACGTCGAGCTATCACATGCCACGCAGCCTG
The DNA here is from genome assembly GCA_051010015.1 of Hyphomicrobiaceae bacterium. Lineage (GTDB taxonomy): Bacteria > Pseudomonadota > Alphaproteobacteria > Rhizobiales > Hyphomicrobiaceae > CAJQQK01. The sequence goes on along the minus strand of JBPCVZ010000004.1, from coordinate 15,915 downwards.
ACCGAACTGGGCCACCTGCTGCCCGCCGTCGATCTCGTCGCCCACCCTGTCGTCCCGCAACGCTTTCGCGATGCGCCCTGGTGGCTCGACCACGAGAACGTCCTGCTGCTCGGCGCCGAATATCTCAAATTTCTGCCGTCCGCGGCGCAATACGGACTGGGGCGGCTGATGGGAACACCCAAACCGAAAAAGGCCGCCGTCATCCAGAAAGCGGTCGCGATACAATGATCCGATCGATCGCCTTCGACATTTCGTTTTACATTGCCACGGCCCTGTTTCTGATCCTCGGCAGTCCGCTGTTGCTCGCACCGCGATCCTGGGCAATGGCCGGTTTTCGTGCCCATGCCCGCACGACGCTGTGGCTGATGCGCGCAATTGTCGGCACGGAGATGGAAGTCCGGGGCCGCGAACATCTGCCGGTTGGCCCCTACTTGATCGCCGCCAAACACCAATCCGCCTGGGATACCATCGCCCTGCCGCTCCTGTTTCCCGACCCGACCCTGGTCATGAAGGCCGAGCTTCTCAAGATTCCGGTCTACGGTTGGTTCTGCGCCAAATTCGGCATGATCCCGATCCAGCGGGAGACCGGTCCGAGCGCGCTGCGCCAGATGCTCAAGGCGGCCCGCGCGCGCGCTGCCGACGATCGCCAGATTCTCGTCTTCCCGGAAGGTACGCGCCGTCCACCAGGTGCACCACCGAGCTATAAGCCCGGCATCCTGCTGCTCTACGATGCGCTTGAATTACCGTGTGTGCCGGTGGCGCTCAACTCGGGCCACTTCTGGCCGCGGAACAGTTTTCGGCGCCGGCCCGGCAGGATCGTCGTCGAAATTCTACCGCCACTGCCGGCCGGCCTGCCCCGCAAAGAGCTCCGCAGTCGCCTGGTCACGGCGATTGAAGACCGCACAGCTGAGCTTGATTCCGAAGCCGAGCGCGCACTCGAACAGATCGACACGCGATTGGCGCCGGGCGAATAGAGCGCCCCAAAGGCGTTAATCAGACCAAGAACAAATTGAGAACATTTTCTTGACGCGGAGCAACTGAAACCTTATTGTTGAGCCCAACATGAGGTCTGCGAGAGTGTCGCCGTGCACGTTCATCCCTTTGATATTTCACCTATTTCAAAGCGCATCTGGGAGGAAAAATACCAGTTGCGCGGCGTGGATGGCGCGGTCATCGATACGACGATCGAGGATAGCTGGCAGCGGGTCGCCGAAGCCGCCTCGGCGGCGGAACCTGGCAACGCGGCGGTCAAGGCGCGCGCTGCGCAGACGTTCTATGATGCGATGTCGGACTTTGTCTTCCTGCCGGCTGGCCGCATTCTCGCCGGGGCGGGCAGCAGCCGCGATGTGACGCTGTTCAATTGCTTCGTCATGGGCGCCGTTGAGGACGATCTCAGCAGCATCTTCGAGCATGTCCGCGAAGCCGCGCTGACGATGCAGAAGGGCGGCGGCATCGGCCATGATTTCTCGACGCTACGCCCGCAGGGCGCACTTGTGAAAAGCATCGGCGCGGATGCATCCGGGCCGGTCAGTTTCATGCACGTGTGGGACGCGATGTGCCGCACGATCATGTCGGCCGGCGCGCGGCGCGGTGCGATGATGGGCACGCTGCGTTGCGATCATCCGGATATCGAGACGTTCATCGATGCTAAATCCAAATCGGCGGATCTGAGGAATTTCAACGTTTCGGTGCTGGTGCCGGACGCTTTTGTCGAGGCGGTGCGCCAGGACGCGGACTGGGATCTCGTGTTCGACGGCAAGGTCTATCGCACTGTCCGCGCCCGCGCCCTGTGGCAGCGCTTGATGCGCGCGACATACGACTATGCCGAACCCGGCGTGATCTTCATCGATCGCATCAATGCGCAGAACAATCTCACGTATTGCGAGACGATTCACGCCACCAATCCGTGCGGCGAACAACCGCTGCCGGCCTACGGTGCGTGTCTGCTTGGCTCGATCAATCTCGCGCGTCTCGTCACCCGCCCGTTTTCGAACGATGCCAGCCTCGACATCGCCGCGCTGGAGGCGCACGTACGGACCGCCGTGCGCTTCCTCGATAACATCATCGACGTGTCGCATTATCCACTGCCCGCTCAGCAGCAGGAGGCCAAGGCAAAACGGCGCATCGGGCTGGGCATGACCGGCCTCGCCGATGCGCTGATCTTCAGCGGCCTTGCCTACGACAGTGACGCGGCACGGCAGCGTGCCGAACAATGGATGGCCGCCATCCAGAACGCCGCCTATCTCGCGAGCGCCGAACTGGCGGCCGAGCGCGGCGCCTTCCCGCTCTACGAAGCGGATGGGTTCGGCGCAAGTGCCAATGTCGATCGTCTCGAGGCGCCGGCCCGAGCCGCCATCTCAAAGCACGGCATCCGCAACGGCTGCCTGACGTCGATCGCGCCGACAGGCACGATTTCGCTGATTGCCGGCAACGTATCAAGCGGCATCGAGCCGATGTTTGCCGTCGAGTATGAGCGGCGCGTTCTGTTGCCGGACGGCGCCAAAAGGCAGGAAGCGGTGACAGATTATGCCGCCGCCCTGTTCCGCCGAAACCACCCCGATCGACCATTGCCGGGCGTCTTCGTCACGGCCGGCGAGCTCAGCGTCGATGCTCATCTCAAGATGCAAGGGGCGCTGCAGCCCTACGTCGACAGCTCGATCTCAAAAACGATCAATTGCCCCGTCGACATGCCGTTCGAGGCCTTTCAGGACATCTATCTCAAAGCTTACGACCTCGGCCTAAAGGGCTGCACGACGTTCCGGCCGAATGCCGTCACCGGTGCGGTGCTGACGGAAGTTGACACGGCGTCTGCCGCCGGCAAGGCCGAGGATGATCCCGTCGCCAAGTTTGCCACGGCTCGAAGCGACACCCATGAGACGCCAGGCGTGATCTTCATGACGGAGCCGTTGGAGCGCGCGACGGTGCTCGCCGGCCATACCTACAAGCTCAAATGGCCGGGTAGCGCGCACGCCATGTACATCACCATCAATGACATCGACCAGGACGGGCGGCGGCGGCCTTTCGAGATCTTCATCAATACCAAGAACCTCGAGCATCACGCCTGGACTGTTGCCCTCACGCGCATGATCAGCGCCGTGTTCCGGCGCGGTGGCGACGTTTCATTCGTTGTCGAGGAACTGCAGGCGATTTTCGATCCGCAGGGCGGGCAATGGATGCATGGGCGCTATGTACCGAGCCTGATTGCCGCCATCGGCGACATCATCGAACAGCACATGGTCCGCATCGGCTTCCTGAGTAACGACGCGGCCGCGACACCACCGGCTCACGCGCTGTCGCTTGGCGCCGAAGCAGCGACCGGGCGCGGCGCGTTCGACGCATCAACTGCATCATCGGCTTCTCAGGTCCCCGTTGGTCGTCCGTGCCCACGATGTGGCAACGCTCGCCTGCAAAAACTGGAAGGGTGCTGGACATGCTTCGAATGCGGCTATTCGCACTGCGGATGATGTCTCAAAGCGGCACCATGGCGGCCTTGCCGGGCTTGCCGGGCGGAATGAGCGCGCTTGGTGCGCGTTAACCACACTGCGTCACACATTTGCGTCAGTCCTCGGGAGGTGAAACGATTTATCCATCTTATGCAGCTTAGAGTTGCAGATGAATCCGAGCGATCGGAACTCGAATGGACCATGACGAACCCGCATCATTGGCCCGACGCATCCTGCCTGACGGCCGTCACAGCAGGTCGCCGTTTAGGATCATCGTCCGGAATCATGGGCCGTCAGAGTGGAAGGCGACATGGCATCGACGATCGAAATGACCGACAAGCCGCCGGCGGATAAGGCCGCCGTTGAGCTGCCACGCGCCGCCCTTCACCGTTTGGGCCCGTTCGATTGCGCCATCACCGTCTGGCGCGGCGCGTCGGGGCATGCCTACGTCCACACGGTCTACTCGCTTGCCGGCTGCCCTGAACTACCGCCGGCCAGCGTTCTACTCGTCAAACGCGATGAACCGGACGCTGCCCGGGTCATTCTCAAGGCGATGACGGTCGAGCACGAGGCGCCGTCGCTCAACCGCGCCGATATTCGCCAGCAAGGCGCCCTGCTCGGTGCCACCGAAGTGCATCTGCATTTCGCCAGCGGTGTCCGCCTGGCGCAGCTGACGGCAATGATCGATCTGGCAATCCGCCACGGTGCTACCAACTTCGTCGGCAAATGACCAACGCGTCATCCGCGACACGGTGAGATATCCGGTCTAGGGTGGCGAAGCACATCGCACCCCTCCGCACAGGCACGCCCTCCCTACAGCCCGCGATCGACCGAGCCCGACCGACATGTCCGTCCCGACCGCACCGATGGGTCTCTCGTCAATCACGCCGCGGCAGTGGATGATCCTCGTCATGGTGCAGCTCACGACGCTGCTGTTTGGCATGACGATCACATCGGCCAACGTGGTGCTACCTCAGATCCAGGGCGCCATGTCCGCCACGCAGGACCAGATCGCCTGGGTCGTCACTTTCAATCTGGTTGCCTCTGCCGTTGCAACGCCCGTCGTCGGGTGGCTCTCGACGCGCTTTGGCTGGCGCCAGATGCTGTTCACCTCGATGTGCGGCTTCACGCTGTTCTCACTGCTGTGCGGACTCGCCCACAACCTCGAATCGCTGGTCATCTATCGCGTCGGCCAGGGCCTGCTCGGAGCGCCGCTGATGCCGATGGGGCAAGGCATTCTGCTGGCGACGTTTCCACGCGCACTGCATCCGCTCGTAATGATGATGTGGGGCCTGGGCGGCGTTTTCGGCCCGATCCTTGGGCCACTGCTCGGTTCAATTATGTCGGAGGCCTACAACTGGCGCGCGGCGTTCTTGATGGTCGTGCCGCCCGGTATCGCCGCGACCGCACTGGTCTGGTTCGCGCTTGCGCCGTTCACGGAAAAGCGCGTTACGAAATTCGACTGGACGGGCTTTCTCACACTGTCGATTGCAATCGCCGCCGCGCAGCTGATCATGGATCGCGGTCAGCGCCTCGACTGGTTCGAGTCGACAGAAATCGTCCTTGAAGCTATCGCCGGTGCGATCGCGCTGTGGATCTTCGTCGTGCATTGCCTGACGTCGCGAGCGCCGTTGATCGACCCGCGGCTGCTGCAGGACCGGAATTTCGCCGTCGGCCTGTTTTTCGTGTTCGTCATGGGCATGCTGAGCTACACGCCGATCGTGCTGTTTCCCGGACTGCTCAATGACCTCAAAGGATACCCCGAGGGCCTCATCGGCGTCCTGCTCGCCGGACGTGGCGTTGGCAACCTGCTGTCCTTCATGATCGTCGTGCCGGTTACGAAGCATAGCCCACGGATCGGCCTGGCCGTCGGCATGCTGCTGCAGGCCGTCTCGGGTTGGTGGATGGCCCAGCTCGACCTCAACATGTCGAGTGGCGACGTCTTCTGGTCGAATGTGCTGCAGGGGTTCGGCTTCGGGCTCGCGTTCACGCCGATGTCGGTGCTCGCCTTCGCGACACTGCCGGCACACCGGATCACGGAAGGCATGCCGCTGTTCCACCTGATGCGCAATTTCGGCTCGAGCCTGTTCATATCGGCGTCGATCATCCTGCTGATCCGATCGACCGCGGAGAACTATGCCAACATGACCGAGCACATTTCGCCGTTCAACAAGATCCTGGGCTTACCCGGCGTCACCGGTCAATGGAGCACACAATCCACCGACGGTCTCGTCGCGATATCAGGTGAAATCCAGCGCCAGGCGGCAATGATCGGCTATATCAACGCGTTCTATCTGTTCACATTTGCCTCGGCTCTCGCCGTTCCCTTGGTATTGTTGATGCGCAAAGTGCCAAAAGAGTGAGATAATACCAATCCTGTCGCTGCCGACGCGCGCCGGCAACGCGCGGTAAGTGTCCACAGGCCCTAAAGAGCAAGGAAACAAAATGGTCGACGTTCAGGATTTCCATGCGCACGTCTATTTCGGCAGCGACGACATGGCCAAAGCGCGTGGCATCTGCGAGGCCTGCCGTGACATCTTCGGCGTCGAGATGGGCCGCGTGCATGAAAACCCGGTCGGACCACACCCGGACGGCAGCTGCCAACTGAGGTTCGGGCCGGAAAAATTCGCGGACGTCGCGACCTGGCTTACGCTCAATCGCGACGGCCTTGTGGTGTTCATCCATCCGAACACCGGTCGCGCGTTGGAGGATCACCGCGATCACGCCATGTGGATGGGCGCGGTGCGCCCGCTCAATTTGAGTGTTTTCGATGCGTCAGCCGCCGCAAAAGGCACATCCTAGAGCATGTCGCATCCAATCGGATTCAACAACAAGGCCGCGACCGCGGCCCGGCGCCGCGTGCGAAGCACGCAAATCGCACAGTGGGCGCCGCCCACAGCGTGCAACGCACGCTAACGCGTGCATGGCGGAGGCCCCGAGCGAAGCGAGGGAATAGCGGCGAGCCCAAGGGGAGCTAAAGCGGGGAGCAATTTATGCGACACGCTTTAAAGCCGCCATCACGCGACGTTGATCACCATCTTGCCGAAATGTCCGGCGCCGCGCATGCGGTGGTAGGCCGCCTTGGCCTCCTCGAAGGCAAACGTTTCGGAGACAAGCGGCTTCAATTCGTGCGCCTCCATCGCGCGGTTCATCTCAACGAACATGTCGTACGAGCCGACATAGATGCCACGTAGCGAAATCGACTTGCGCATCAGGCTGGTCGGTACGATCTCGCCGCCGGCCCCCGTCAGCACGCCGATCAGCGAGATGGCACCGCCAACGCGCACGGCATTGATCGAGCGCTGCAGCGTGCCCGGGCCGCCGACTTCGACGACACGGTCGACACCGACACCATCGGTCAATTCGAGCACGCGGGCGTCCCATTCCGGCGTCGCGCGATAGTTCACCAGCTCCGCTGCACCGAGCTCACGCATGCGCTCCAGCTTCTCATCACTCGACGACGTTACGATGGTGCGCGCGCCCATCAGGTTGCAGAACTGCTGTGCAAACACCGATACACCGCCCGTGCCGAGCAGGAGCACCGTTTGCCCCGGCATCACCGGGGCCGGCCGCGTCAGGGCATGCCATGCGGTGAGGCCGGCACACGGCAGCGTTGCGGCCTCGGCGAAACCGAGGTGCGCGGGCATCGCGATCACACCGCCCGCGTCGAGCACGACATGCTCGGCAAGAACACCCTGGCGCGCGCCGCCGAGCGCTGAATCCATCGCCGCCTGCGAGATCGGACCACCGGCCCAGTCCTCGAAGAAGCAGCTCATCACCTTGTCACCCGGCTTGAATGCCGTCACGCCCGGGCCGACGGCAATGACCTCACCGGCAGCATCCGAATTCGGTACGGTCGGAAATGGCAGACCGCGCGAAACAGGGTCCTCGATCGTCGTCAAATCGCGATAGTTGATCGAAGAGGCATGCACTTTGATCGCGACCTGCCCCGGACCTGGCTGTGGCGCGGCGCGGTCGGCCAAATTGAGCGCATCGACACCGTCGGCGGATATGATTTCCCAAGCTCGCACGTTTTTTTCCTTTCCATTGGTGCCTCCGGCACCAGTACGAGGGCGCCGCCCTCGAGCACCCGCCAAAGGGCTCGCCCTTTGGAAACCCGCCCGGTGACCAGCTATTGCGGCGGCAGCACACAAACCTGCTCATAGGCGTAGCGCTCCTTGAGCGTGCCAAAGTGCTCGAACACATCGAGTGCGACCTCGAAGGCCGGCTTGGTGATTTCGACATGCGGCGTCCAGCAGCCGAGCTGCTGATAGGTCTCGATGCACTTCGCCAGCACGGCTTCGTCGATGTCCGGGAAGTAGGATTTCTCAGCGCGCGCGATATCGGCGGCCGGCGTCTCGTTCATGTAGACCCGTGTCTTGCGATAGGCGCGCGTGAACGCCTTGGCTTGATCCGTCGCCAGCCATTCGCGAGTCGATGCGAGGCTCGAAAACGCGTTCGGTCCGATCTTGGGGCCAACCAGCGCGACGACATGACCGACACCATCAGCCTCGAGCTGCTGCGGGAACGGGCCCTGTTGCTGGACGTAGGCGCCCTCGCCGGCGCGGAACGCCTTGTCGATATCGGCCGCGCCACCCGGCGTGATTGCGTTGATCTTGTCGAAATCGATGCCCGCCTTGTGACAGGCGTACTTGAACATTGCGAGCGGCTGGCCGCCACCGAACATCACGACGTTGGCACCTTCGAGCTTTTTCCACTCGAAGGCCGCGTCCGGTTCGCGACCGGTGAGGAAGAATCCATCCATTTCATTGATCTGTGCGAAGTGGATCGCGGTCGGCGTCTCGCCTTTGCCAAGCGACGTGAAGCCCTGGCTTGGCGCCGATTGAATCACCTGTGCTTCTCCGGCCTCCAGGGCCTTGATCGCCGAGACGCCGGGAGGGGCGACCGAATAGCTCGCATCGATGCCTTCTTCCTTCAGGAAGCCGCCGGACATGGTCGAGATGAGCGGCGAATAGAATGCTGAGAACAGCGTGAACTGGATGTGCATCTTTTCCATGATGGGCGGTCCTATCGTGATCTGCGAACAACGTTTGTCACGCACCATCGCCAATGCGCGCGGCAAGATCAATGCACAGGCCCGAATGATCAGTCGAGTGGCACGATCCGATCGAGCGATATGCTCTTGATCAGGGCATAGACCCTGGCACCGGGCACCAGTCCCAGTTCTTCGGCCGCCTTGCGCGTCAATCGTGCCCGCAGGCGCGACCCGCCAATGTCGACCAGGGTTTCCGCATAAGCCGTATCGGGCTCCGCGTTGACCTCGACAAGCCTGCCCGGCAACACGTTGCGCGTCGAAATGCCTTGCGGTTCGGCGGTTGCCAGCGTCACGTCGCGCGCCCGGATACGCAGCCGCACCTCGGTGCCGGGACCGGCTTCGACAAGCGGCACCCACAAGGTGTGCGTCACGCCACCGTCGCCGGCATGTTCCAGCGCCGTCAAATGGTATGTCGTGTCATGCGCCTTGACGCGCGCGCGCAGCAACACGCCGGCTTCGAAACGACCCGTCGCCGGGGCCAGGTCGAGGCGCTCGAGAATGTCTTCGACGGACCCGCTCGCGGCAAGCTTGCCATGCGAGAGCACCATCATGTGGTCGGCCAGCCGAACCACTTCATCGAGCGCGTGCGTGACATAGATCGTCGGAATGCCGAACAACGCCGGTAGCCGCGCGATGTAGTTCAGGATCTCATGGCGGCGGCGATTGTCGATCGCCGACAGCGGCTCGTCCATGAACATCAGGCGCGGGTTCGACAGCAGCGCCCGGCCGAGTGCGACGCGCTGGCGCTCACCGCCCGACAACGCTGTGGTCGACCGTTCCAGCAGCGGCGCCAGATCCAGCGCATCGACGACGGCGGCGTGCGTTATGCGGTGATTGCTGCCGCCGGCCGGTACCGCACGCTTTGCCGCATACGCAAGGTTGCCGGCGACGTCGAGGTGTGTGAACAGCCGCGGATCCTGAAACACAAACCCGACACCACGCTTGTGCGCCGGCGTCATCGTCCTTGCGTCTGCCGACTGCCAGATTTCGCCGTTGAATTGGATATGGCCGCGCGCCGCCGGCTCGAGCCCGGCCAGAATGCGCAGCAGGGTCGACTTGCCCGAACCGTTCTGGCCGTAGAGCGCGACGATACCATCGAAGCGCAGCACGTGATCGATATCGATCGCGAATTTCGGGCGCGCCAGTGAGGCCTGAAATTTGAGCTCGTTGCGCGCAGCGGTCATCGTCATCCAACCCGCACGGGATAATGGCGATTGACCGCGTAGACGAACAGCAGCACGAGAAAGGCGAAGGCGAGGAGGCCGGCCGACAACAGATGCGCTTCAGCATAGTTGATGCGCTCGACATGCTCGTAGATCGCAATTGAAATCACCTTGGTGCGTCCCGGAATGTTGCCGCCAACCATCAGCACAACGCCGAACTCACCGATCGTATGGGCGAACGTCAAAACGCTGGCCGTCAGATACCCGCGCGCCGCCGCCGGAATCGCCACCGTAACGAATGCATCGAACGGTGACGCCCGCAGCGTCGCGGCCGCCTCGAGTGGCCCCCGGCCGACACCCTCGAAAGCCGCCTGCAGAGGTTGCACCATGAACGGCAGCGAATAGAGCACCGATGCGACCACCAGCCCGGTGAACGAGAACGTCAACGCATCGCCGGTGATGCTCACCCAAAGCCCGCCTAAAGGCGCTGTCGGACTCATCACGATCAGCAGATAGAACCCGAGCACCGTCGGCGGCAAAACCAGTGGCAGCGCCGTGATCGCCTCGACGACCGGCTTGGCGCGCGCATTGGTAAACGCCAGCCACCACGCGAGAGGCGTGCCAACGATCAGCAGCACCAGCGTGGTTGCACCGGCGAGCAGCAATGTCAGGGCAATCGGTCCCAAGCGGCGGATCCTTATTCGTTCGCCACCTTATACCCGAGCCGCGCCATGATTGCGCGTGCTTTCGGGTCACGTAGGTAATCGAGAAAAGCGTGTGCCGCCTTGTTGGTCCCGGCGCGCTTCAGCAGCACGGCATCCTGCCTGATCGGCGCGTGCAGATCGGACGGCACGTCCCAGCGACTGCCGCCCAGCGCTTTGCCGCGTTGCCCCTCGAGCAGCGGCCTTGCGACAAACCCAAGCTGTGCATTGCCCGTCGCCGTCAGCGCGAAGGCCTGCCCGATGTTTTCACCCGTGACGAGGCGCGGCACCAACGCGCGCCACAGTCCGAGCTTCTGCAGGGTCTGTTGCGCGGCGACGCCATAGGGCGCCAAGGCCGGGTTTGCAATCGCGATCGCGCGAGCCGTCTGCGCGGTCAGCACCATCTTTGGATCACCGGCAATGCGTTTCTGATCGGCGCTCCACAGCGTCAGCTGACCGGTTGCGTAGGTAAAGCGCGAGCCTTTGATCGCGAACCCTTCACCTTCGAGCATTTTCGGGCGTCGCCGGTCCGCCGACAAGAACACGTCATACGGCGCACCGGCCCGGACCTGGGCGTAGATCTTGCCGGTCGCGCCGAACGACAACGTCACGCGATGATCGCTGCCGGCCTCGAACACGGCTGCGATCTCGGCCGCCGCCTCGGCGAAGTTCGATGCCGCCGCGACGAGCGCCGTCTCCGCCCGGGCACTACCGGACACCAGCACAAGCGCACTGATCGCCGCCAACAAACACCGCGCGATCGACATCCAACCTCAACACTTGGCTCGTAGTTATAGCGCCCGACTGATGATCTCTTTCATGATCTCACTCGTCCCGCCGGCGATACGGGTCATGCGCGCATCGGCCCAGGCCCGCGCGATCGGATACTCCCACATGTAGCCGTAGCCGCCATGCAGCTGCACGCACTCATCCAGCACTGCACAAAGCGTATCCGTCGCGTGTAGCTTGGCCGCCGCGGCGGTCTCGCTATCGAGTTCTCCCTTGAGATGGAGCGCCAGGCATTGATCGATGAACGCACGTGTCACCATCGCCTTGGTCTTGATTTCCGCCAGCTTGAAGCGCGTGTTCTGAAACTCGGCAATGGTCCGGCCAAAGGCCTTGCGCTCGCGCGTATAGTCGATCGTCCACTGCAGCGCCGTCTCGATGATCTGCGCTGAGCGCAACGCCACGACAAGCCGCTCCTGCGCCAGCTCGGTCATCAGTTGCGCGAAGCCGCGGCCCTCTTCACCGAGCAGATTGGTGATCGGCACGCGTACATCCTCGAAAAACAGCTCCGAGGTGTCCTGCGCCTTGTAGCCGACCTTTTCGAGATTGCGCCCGCGCCGGAACCCGTCGCGACCGCGCTCGACGAGGATCAGGCTGACGCCCTTGGCACCTTCGTCCGGGTTGGTCTTGCAGGCCACCACGACGAGATCAGCGATTTGTCCATTCGAGATGAACACCTTCTGGCCATTGATCACGAAATGATTGCCATCGCGGACCGCGCGGGTCTGGATGTTCTGCAAATCCGAGCCGCCGCCCGGTTCACTCATCGCAACGGCCGAGATCGTCTCCCCGCGTACCAGCTTGGGCAGCCACTCCCGCTTCTGGTCTTCCGAGCCGTAGGCCATGATGTAGGGCACGACGATGTCGGAGTGGAGATGAAACGCCGGCCCCGACGCACCGACTTTCGCCAGTTCCTCGATCACGATCGTCGAGTGCATAAAATCTCCGCCGGCGCCGCCGTATTCCTCCGGCACCGTGCAGCACAAAAGGCCGGACTCGCCGGCTGCCGCCCACACCTCGCGGCTGACCATGCCATCCCTCTCCCACTGGTCGTGGTAGGGTACGATCTCCTTTTCGGCGAAACGGCGCACCTGCTCACGAAACATCTCGTGGTCGTCGGAAAACATCGGGCGTGGCAGCATGGGAACTCCTCTATTTCAGCCAAGCGATTTCACACGTGATAGAGCGCCTTTGCGTGTGTGAATTCGTTGGCCGCCCAATTATTCGCTATTTAACATCAAGCGCAACAATCACCGCGCGCAGAGCGGCGGCCTGTTCGAACAATCACGACCCTGCTCAACGGCCACAGCGCTCATTCGACGCGCCGTGACGTGCGCACGCCAAGACAATTCCGAGGTCCTGCCCCATGACGATCGACTACGAGAAGCTGAAAAATCGCCCCTTCGCTCCCGTCGAGCAGACCTACACGACCGACCAGGCCATCCTCTACGCGCTCGGCCTCGGCTTCGGCGACGCGCCCTTCGATGAAAGGCAGCTGCATTTCACCTTCGAGGAAGAAGGTTTCAGCGCCGTACCGACACTTGCCATCGTGCTGGCCGGACCGGGCTTCTGGGTGCGCGAACCGGACAGCGGTGTCGACTGGGTCAAGGTCCTGCATGGCGAGCAGGGCATCGTCTGGCACAAGCCGCTGCCGCCGGCCGCGACCGTCATCGGCCAGACCCGGATCATCGACATCATCGACAAGGGCGAAGGCAAGGGCGCGCTGATCTATTCAGAGAAGACGCTGCACGACAAAGCATCCGGTGACCTTCTGGCAACCGCCACATCGACCACGTTCGCACGCGGCGATGGCGGCTTCGGCGGACCCTCCGGTCCGGTCAAGGACGTCCACCAGCTCCCCGATCGCGATCCCGACCGCACCGTCGATATCCCGACACTGCCGCAGTCGGCGCTGATCTACCGCCTCTCCGGCGACCACAACCCGCTGCACGCGAGCCCCTCGGTTGCCAAGGCAGCCGGCTTCGAAATGCCGATCCTGCATGGCCTGTGCACCCTTGGTGTCGCCGGCCGCGCCATCCTCCAGGATGTCTGCGACTATGACCCCGCCAAGATGAAATCACTCAACCTGCGCTTTTCGGCCCCGGTCTATCCCGGCGAAACGATCCGCACGGAAATCTGGCAGGACGGCGACGTTGTCTCATTCCGCGCCCGCGTCGTCGAACGTGATGTCGTTGTACTCAACAACGGCAAAGTCACGATTGGCTGAACAGAAACAATCATCCCCTTTACAACCAACTAAGAACGGACAATCGATATGGCTGAACCAGGACGGGTCATTCCCAAGCCCACGCCCGAAACGCAGCACTACTGGGACGGCGCCAGGGAAGGCGAGTTGCGCATCCAGGCCTGCAATAGCTGCTCCGAATACTACTTCCCGCCGCGCCAGTTCTGCCCGAAATGCGGCTCGCGCGACGTCAAGGTCGTCAAGGCGTCCGGCAAGGGTCGGCTTTACAGCTACATCATCAACCACCTGCCCTCGCCCGGCTACACGCCGCCGTTCACCGTCGCGATTGTCGAACTCGAAGAAGGTGTGCGCCTGATGAGCAATCTCCTCGAGGTCGAACCCGATCCAGCAAAAATCGAGCTCGACATGCCGCTGGAGGTGACCTTCGAGAAGCTCACCGACGAGATCTCCCTGCCCCAGTTCAAGCCGGCGAAATAGGAGCGCGACCCATGAAACAGAATTCAGTTGCGATCGTCGGCGCCGCCGAGACCACCGAGCTTGGCAAGATCCCGAACCTCAGCCAGATCGGCCTGCATGCCGACGCGGCCCTCAACGCGTTGGCCGACTGCGGCTTGACGATCAAGGACATCGACGGTGTCGCCACAGCCGGCCACGACGTCACCGAGGTCGTGCACTATCTCGGCATCACGCCGAAGTGGATCGACAGCACCGCTGTTGGCGGCTGCTCGTTCATGCTGCATGTGCGCCACGCGGCAGCCGCGATCAACTCCGGCCTCTGCGAGACAGTGCTGATCACGCATGGCGAAAGCGGCCGGAACAGGATCGGCCAATTCAACCGCGCGATCTTCCCATCCCTCTTCCAGACGCAGTTCGAACAGCCCTATGGCGTCACGTTTCCACCAACGCGCTTCACGATTCCCGTAATGCGCTACATGAAGGAATACGGCCTCACCGAGGAACAGCTTGCCATGGTCGCCGTCGTCCAGCGTGAGTGGGCCGGCAAGCAGAAACGATCATCGTTCAAAGACCCGATCACCGTCGACGATGTGCTGTCGTCAAAAATGATCTGCTACCCGTTCCGCCTGCTCATGTGCTGCCTCGTCACCGACGGTGGCGGTGCACTGATCATGACGTCGGCCGAGCGCGCCAAAGACTTCCCAACCAAACCAGTTTACGTGCGCGGCACGGGTGAAAGCGCTGAAACCCCGCTGATTAGTCAGATGGAGGATTTCACCTCGTCACGCGCTTTCCGCGTTTCCGGCAAGCAGGCGTTCGAGGAGGCCGGCATCAAGCACAGCGATGTCGACCACCTGATGATCTACGACGCCTTCGCGCATCTGCCGATCTACGGCCTGGAGGATCTCGGCTTCGTCAAGCCGGGTGAAGCCGGCGCCTTTATTGCCGAGGGCAACACGCGGCCAGGCGGCCAGCTGCCGCTCAACACCAACGGCGGCGGCCTTTCCTACATGCACTCGGGCATGTACGGCATGTATGCGTTGCAGGAAGGCGTGCGGCAAATGCGCGGCGTTTCTGACGCCCAGGTCGAAGGCGCCGAAATCTCCGTCGTCCATGGCGTCGGCTCGATGTTCGGCGCCGCCGGCACGATTGTTCTGACGAATAATCAAGGATAGTTTGCTTCACGGCGGCGGGGTACCCTTTCGCTGGCTCTGCCGCCGCCAAGGAACAGCCTCATGTCACCATCCACGCGCCCAGCGTCCGTAACCTGCAACGGGCGGGACAACCGCTTCCCCGCAAAACCGGCGGTTGTCGTTTACATCGATGGCCCTCGGTCAGGATACATCGAGGCCGCTATCGATGCGGGCCTGGCACCCAACTGCAAGCACATCGTGGCCTCGGGTACCAACCTGCTGGCAAAGCCCGTCGTCCCGATGATCGCCAATCGCCCCTTATCTGCACCAGGCCAGCACCTGCGCAACTTCGACGCCTTCGATGTCGCGCTCAATCGCTGCCAACACGGATAGCCGCAAATGCCCAACGCCCGGACCAAGCGCGTGCTCGTCGTGGTGTTCGACGCGCTCAAACCGCAATTCGTCACGCCCGAGCTGATGCCGGCGCTGAGCGCCTTCGCTGCGAGCGGTGTCAGGTGCACCAACAGCCACTCGACCTTTTTCACCGAGACCCGCGTCAACCAGTCGGCCGTCACATCCGGCTGCATGGCCTATCAGCACGGCCTGGTTGCCAACCGCTTCGTCGCGCCCGACGTTTCGCCGGAGCGTCCGCTCAACACCGGCGACGACACCGCGCTCGAGCCCGCCTTCGCGCGTGCTGGCGGCAAGCTGATCGGCGTGCCGACACTCGGCGAGTTTCTCAAGCAGGCGGGCAAGACGTATGCCAGCCTCAGCGCCGGCACGCAGGGCGGCGGCCGCCTCATCAATCACAGCGCCGCCGCCGACGGCACCTTCCGCTACACCATGCGCCGTCCCGAAGCGTCCTGCCCGCCCGGCATCGAGAAAACGATCGAGCAACGTTTCGGCCCGCTGCCGAAATACGAGCTGCCGGCCAAGGACTGGATCACGCGCGCTGTCGACATCTACCTCGA
>JBPCVZ010000003.1:0-7481 GCA_051010015.1 Hyphomicrobiaceae bacterium | reverse complement strand
CACCCGCTTGTGGCGCAGCAGTGATTTTGGTGTCATCAGGACGAGCGGCTTGCGGAATTTGCGTTGCAGCTGTCGGCGCAGGATGTGGAAGTAGTTGGCCGGTGTCGTGCAATTGGCGACCTGCCAGTTGTCCTCGGCGGAAAGCTGCAGATAACGTTCAAGCCGCGCTGATGAATGCTCCGGCCCCTGGCCTTCGTAGCCATGCGGCAGCAGCAATACGAGACCGGACATGCGCAGCCACTTGCGTTCACCGGACGAGATGAACTGATCGATCACGACCTGTGCGCCATTGGCAAAGTCGCCGAACTGCGCTTCCCAGATCGTCAGCGTGTTGGGTTCGGCCAGCGTGTAGCCGTATTCGAAGCCGAGCACGGCCTCTTCCGACAGCATGGAATTGATGATTTCAAAGCTCGCCTGATCCGCCGCCATATGTTTGAGCGGATTGTAACGACGCTCGTCCTGCTGGTCGATCAGCACCGCGTGGCGCTGCGAGAAGGTGCCGCGTTCGACGTCCTGGCCCGAGAACCGGACCGGGAAGCCTTCACGCAGCAACGTGCCGA
This sequence comes from Hyphomicrobiaceae bacterium, assembly GCA_051010015.1. Lineage (GTDB taxonomy): Bacteria > Pseudomonadota > Alphaproteobacteria > Rhizobiales > Hyphomicrobiaceae > CAJQQK01. The sequence goes on along the minus strand of JBPCVZ010000003.1, from coordinate 6,921 downwards.
TCGCCAGGCTCTCGGCCATCGCCCAATCGATGCCGGCGCCTTCGTCGACCATCTGGCGGCGCCGGTCGATCAGGCGTTTGACCGTGCGGTGCGCATTGAAGTCGGTTGGCAGCGTGGTGATGTCACGACCCACTTCACGCAGCCGCTCGACCTCGACGCCGGTGTTGCCGCGCCGTGCCTCATCCTCGGCAAAGCCGATGCCAGACCACTTGCCATCCAGCCAGTCCGCCTTGTTGGGCTTGAAGCTGTCGGCCGCTTCGAATTCCGAGTCGAGATGGTTGCGTAGCGTGGCACGCATCCCGGTGACTTCCTCGGCCGTGACGACGCCCTCGTCCTGCAGCTGGCGCGCATAGATCTCGGCCGTTGTCGGATGCGACTTGATCTTGCGGTACATGATCGGCTGTGTGAACGCCGGCTCGTCGCTTTCGTTGTGGCCGTAGCGGCGGTAGCAGAACATGTCGATGACGACCGGCTTGCCGAACTGCTGGCGAAACTCGGTGGCGATCTTGGCGACATGGACGACTGCCTCGGGGTGGTCGCCGTTGACGTGGAAGATCGGCGCTTCGATCATGCGGGCGACGTCCGAACAGTACGGCGATGACCGTGACAGCCGCGGGTTGGTCGTGAAGCCGATCTGGTTGTTGATGACGAAGTGGATCGAACCACCCGTGCGGTGCCCATTGAGGCCGGAGAGGCCGAAACACTCCGCAACGACACCCTGGCCGGCGAAGGCAGCGTCACCGTGGATGAGCAGCGGCAGCACCGTCGAGCGGTCGCGGTCCTCGTGCTGGTCCTGTTTGGCGCGGACCTTGCCGAGCACAACCGGATCGACAATTTCGAGGTGGCTCGGGTTGGCGGTCAGCGACAAGTGGACGTTGTTGCCATCGAACTCGCGATCCGATGAGGCACCGAGGTGATATTTCACATCGCCGGAGCCTTCGACGTCGTCGGGCTTGAACGAACCGCCCTTGAACTCGTTGAAGATCGCGCGATGCGGTTTGCCCATGACGTTGGCAAGTACATTGAGGCGGCCACGGTGGGCCATGCCGAAAACGATGTCCTTGAGGCCGAGCTGACCGCCGCGTTTGATGATCTGCTCGAGCGCCGGGACCATGGATTCCCCGCCATCGAGCCCGAACCGCTTGGTGCCGGTGTACTTGACGTCGGAGAATTTCTCGAACGCTTCGGCTTCAATCAGCTTGTTGAGGATCGCCTTCTTGCCCTCGGCAGTGAAGGTGATGTCCTTTTCCTCGCCTTCGATGCGCTCCTGGATCCATGCTTTTTGCGCCGGCGTCGTGATGTGCATGAACTCGACGCCGATGTGCTCGCAGTAGGTGCGCTGCACGATCCGCAGAATCTGGCGGATCGTCGCCGTCTCGAGGCCGAGTACATAGTCGATGAAGATCGGGCGATCGTAGTCGGCTTCGGTGAAACCGTACGTCTCCGGCATCAGTTCGGCGTGCACCTTCTGTTCGGTGAGACCGAGCGGGTCGAGATCGGCGGCGAGGTGGCCCATCACACGGTAGGAGCGGATCAGCATCAGCGCCCGGATCGAGTCCTGTGTCGCGCGCAGCGAGGCGGCCATCGACAGGTCTTGGCCACCCTGGACGGCGCGTGCCGTGATCCGTTCATTGATGTACTGCTCGGCGCCGGCATAGTCGCCGGTCAGTGCGGCGATGACATCGGCGTTGCCATTGCTCTCGATGCGTGACATCGGCACCGCCCAAGAGGGGCCATCGGCTTCGGCCGTGGCAGCGCCGCGATCCTCTTGCAGGCTTTCGAAGAAAAGCCGCCACTCGTCGGTGACGGAACCGGGATTGCGCTCGTACTGCGCCTGCATCTCCTCGACGTAGGCGCCGTTGACGCCATGTAGGAAGGAAGTGCGAGCAAATGCGTCGTTCAGCGCTTGGCGTGCCATTGGTTCATTCAACTCCATAGCCGCGAAAGGTGTCGTTGTCGGATGCCCTCGAGAACAAATCAGTCAACGTTGTGAATCTAGTAGAGAACACCCTTCGAATTAAGTCACCGCACACTCTGGTCCACGTCGAAATTCCCCGTCGACCGACGAAAGACTGTTGCCCCGGATGGAGCATTTCGCTTGCAAAACGGCCCGATTATGCGGTGCACAAACGGGCCGGCTTGTCAAAGAACGGTTTCGGCATTGGCGCAAGTAAAAACTGGTTGTACCTGTCGAACGCCAACAATGAACGGCGCTCTAGCCTTTCAGCACCCCGGCCAACGTCGTGCCGAGCGAAGCCGGACTGTCGGCGACGGCGATGCCTGCGGAGTTCATGGCTTCGATCTTGTCTTCGGCACTGCCTTTGCCGCCGGAAATGATGGCGCCGGCATGCCCCATGCGGCGGCCGGGAGGTGCTGTGACGCCGGCGATGAAGCTCGCCATTGGCTTCTTGCGGCCCTTGTCCGCCTCACGCTTGATGAAGGCGGCAGCGTCCTCTTCCGCCGAGCCGCCGATCTCGCCGATCATGATGATTGACGTGGTTTCCGGGTCGGCCAGGAACATCTCCAGAACTTCAATAAAATCAAGGCCTTTGACCGGGTCGCCGCCAATGCCGACAGCGGTCGACTGGCCGAGGCCGGCGTCCGTCGTCTGTTTGACCGCTTCGTAGGTCAGCGTGCCCGATCGCGACACGATACCGACGTTGCCCTTCTTGAAAATGTTGCCCGGCATGATGCCGATCTTGCAGGCACCCGGCGTCAGGACGCCCGGGCAGTTGGGGCCCAGCAACAACGACGACGAGCCGCTCAGCGCGCGCTTGACCTTGACCATGTCCATTACGGGAATGCCCTCGGTGATGCACACGATCAGCGGAAATTCCGCGTCGATGGCTTCCAGAATGGCATCGGCCGCGAACGGGGGCGGCACGTAGATCGACGTCGCGTCGGCGCCGGTCTTTTCGCGTGCCTCGACGGCGGTGTCGAAGATCGGCACATCGGCGAGGTCGGCTTCCGGGTGGGTCGAGCCGCCCTTGCCGGGGGTCACGCCGCCGACGACGTTGGTGCCGTACAGCTTCGCCTGCTGCGTGTGGAAGGTGCCCTGCGAGCCGGTGATGCCCTGACAGATCACTTTGGTGTTTGCGTCAACGAGTATTGCCATCTCGTGTGTCCCTCGATCTAATCAGGTCTCAGCCCAGTTTCTTGACTTCGTCGGTGATCTTCTTGGCTGCATCGGCGAGATTGTCCGCCGGCACGATCGCGAGCCCCGACTGGGCCAGGATTTCCTTGCCGCGCTCGACGTTGGTCCCTTCCAGGCGCACGACCAGCGGCACCGTCACACCGAGTTCCTTGGCCGCCGCGACGACGCCCTCCGCGATGATGTCGCAGCGCATGATGCCGCCGAAGATGTTGACCAGGATGCCCTTCACCGCGTCGTCGTTGAGGATGATCTTGAACGCTGCAGTGACGCGCTCCTTCGGGGCCGAGCCGCCGACATCGAGGAAGTTTGCCGGCTCGCAGCCGTAGAGCTTGATGATGTCGAGTGTCGCCATGGCAAGGCCGGCGCCGTTGACGAGACAGCCGATGTTGCCGTCGAGCTTGATGAACGCGAGATCGTGCTTCGAGGCTTCGATCTCCATCGGGTCTTCTTCGTCGAGGTCGCGCAATTCCATGATCTCGGGATGGCGGAACAGCGCGTTCGAGTCGAAATCCATCTTGCCGTCGAGGCAGGTGAGATCGCCGTCCTTGGTCACGACCAGGGGGTTGATCTCGAGCATGCTCATGTCTTTCTCGACGACCATCCGATAAAGATTGCCGACCAGCGCAACGCACTGCTTGATCTGTTTGCCTTCGAGGCCGAGGGCGAACGCGATCTTGCGGCCATGAAACGCCTGGTAGCCGGCGGCCGGGTCGATATCCATGGTCAGGATCTTTTCCGGCGTGTCGTGTGCGACCTGCTCGATGTCCATGCCGCCCTCGGTCGAGACGATAAAGGCGACGCGAGACGTCTCACGGTCGACCAGCGCCGACAGGTAGAGCTCGCGGTCGATTGCCGAACCATCCTCGATATAGAGGCGGTTGACCTGCTTGCCGGCTTCGCCGGTCTGCAGCGTGACAAGCGTGCTCCCGAGCATCTGCTCGGCGAAGGTCTTGACCTCGTCGACGGACTTGGCGATCCGCACGCCGCCGGCATCACCGGCGGATGCTTCCTTGAACTTGCCCTTGCCGCGCCCGCCGGCATGGATCTGGCTTTTCACCACCCAGACGGGGCCTGGCAACTTGCCTGCCGCGGCCACGGCATCATCGACGTTGAATGCCGCATAGCCCTCAGCCGTCGGGACGCCATACTGCCGGTAAAGTTCTTTCGCCTGGTATTCGTGGATGTTCATGACGCCCTATCCGCGGTTGTTTCGGTTGCGAGAGGGCGAAGCCTCCCATCTTCTGAGACCGGCCGGGGCCGACTTCTCGTTCGGAACTTAATGATCAAGCCTTGGCTGTAGCTATCGCCTCGATTTCGACGCGGGCGCCGAGCGGCAATCCCGCGACCTGAATGCACGAGCGTGCCGGAAACGGCTCGACCATGTATTCGGCGTAGACTTTGTTGACGTCGGCGAAATCGCCCATGTCGACCAGGAAGACGGTGCATTTGACGACATCAGCGAAGGTCAGGCCGTCGGCCGCGAGCACCCGTTTCAGGTTCTCGAGGCACTGCCGGGTTTGGCTGCCGATATCGCCTTCGACCAGCTTGCCGCTCTCCGGGTCCATATGGACCTGGCCTGAAAGATAGACCACGCCGCCACTCTTGATGGCGATCGAGTAGGGTCCGACACCGCTCATGCCTTCGGGTTTCAGGGCCGTTTTGGTCATGGCAGATGTCCTTCGCTGTCTTTTTGGTTTGCCTGGCGGTTTGTCTGGGATGCTTGCCCGGATTGGGCCTTGGTGGCTTGCAATGGTTGTTTGGTGCGGCGATCGCCCACTATACAAATGTCATTATTCGACGTCGGGCAAGTCCGGGCACGACGAAAGTACCAGTGTCAAAAGACAGCGGGCAATCGCCGGCTGCGGCTGCCCGCTGCGAAGATGCTCAAGCGCCGAGGTTGGGGGCGATCTGCTGGCAGGCCTCGACGAGGCCTTTGACCGACTCGACCGACTTCATGAACATCTGGCGCTCGGCGGTGTTGAGGTCGATCTCGACGATGCGCTCGACACCGCCGGCCCCGATCACGATTGGCACGCCGACATAAAGCCCCTTGATGCCGAATTCACCATTGAGCATGGCGGCGCACGGCAATACGCGCTTTTTGTCCTTGAGATAGCTTTCGGCCATCGATACGGCGGAGGAAGCCGGCGCGTAGTATGCCGAGCCGGTCTTGAGCAATGCCACGATTTCACCGCCGCCGCTGCGTGTGCGCTGTACGATCTCGTCGAGCCGTGCCTGGCTGATCCAGCCCATCTTGACGATGTCGGTCAGCGGAATGCCGGCGACGGTCGAGTAGCGCACCAGGGGCACCATGTCGTCACCGTGGCCGCCAAGCACGAACGCCGAGACATCCTCGATCGACACGTTCAACTCATCGGCGATGAAGTGACGGAATCGGCTGGCATCGAGGACGCCGGCCATGCCGACGACGCGCTCGAAGGGCAGGCCGGACGCCTTTTGCAATGCCCAGACCATCGCGTCGAGCGGGTTGGTGACGACGATGACGAAAGCGTTCGGTGCATATTTGCGGATGCCCGCACCGACCTGCTCCATGACCTGCAGGTTCTTGGCCAAAAGGTCGTCGCGGCTCATGCCGGGCTTGCGTGGAAAGCCGGCGGTGATGATGCAGACGTCGGCGCCTTCGATGTCGGCATAGCTGTTGGTGCCCTTGAGCGCGCTGTTAAAACCTTCCGGGCCGCCGGACTGAGCGAGATCGAGCGCTTTGCCTTGTGGTATACCGTCGGAAATATCGAACATCACGACATCGCCGAGTTCCTTGAGCCCGATCAGATGGGCGAGCGTGCCGCCGATCATGCCGGCACCGATCAGTGCAATTTTCGCGCGCGCCATGTCCTAATTCTCCCACAATGTGTGCCGCTGCGGCGTGTCGACTGCCTATGCAACCTGGCCCTAGCCCGGGGCGTCCGCTCGGCTTCGCTGTTGTATCCGATGGTCAAATGGCGCCGCGATCCGTCCGCGACGCCCAATCCATCCCGTTGGTTAAAGCGAATCCGAGCCGGCATCAAGCGGTCGGGCCGAGAGTCAAGCGAAATTGCACGCCGATCATGCAGGGAGAGGATCGATACCGTTGATTAACCATCCCATTTAAAGGGCATTTAAGCGGTCCCACGTAATCTGCGCGGCATAGTGTTTCGCGCAGCAAGGCCCGGTGAAATGGCTCCCGACGTCTCGATCATAGTGGTCAACCAGGATTGCCGCGAGCACACGCTGGCCTGCCTCGATGCGGTTCGCGCGGCGACTTCCAAGGTCTTCTATGAATTGATCGTCGTCGACGATAAATCGTCGGATGGTTCGCCGAGCGCCCTGCGTGAACGCCAGCCCGAGGCGATGGTCATCGCGCTACGCGAGCCGGTCGGGTTCGCCGCGGCCTGCAATCAGGCGGCACGGCAGGCGAAGGGCCGCTATATCCTGGTGCTCGACGCGGCCGCCGTCGTCCAGGACGGCGCGATCGACCGGCTTGTTGCGTTTGCCGATTGTACGCCTGACGCGCGGGTTTGGGGCGGGCGCTCGCTGGCTGCCGATGGCTCGGTCACCACGCGGTCGTGCGCGGGGCAGATGACTCCGTGGCGTCTTCTGTGCCAGGCCCTCGGTCTTTCAGCGCTGTTCCCGGACAGGAGCCTCTTCAATGGCGAAGTCTATGGCGGCTGGTTGCGTGACAGCGAGCGTGTCGTCGATATCGTCTCCAGTTCCTTGTTGCTCATCAAGGCTGGTTTTTGGCGTCAGCTCAACGGCTTCGACCCAGACCT
>JBPCVZ010000002.1:0-6035 GCA_051010015.1 Hyphomicrobiaceae bacterium | reverse complement strand
AAGCGAGCGCCCGGTATCGCCGCGGCGAACGCCTCGCCGTAGGCCGGCGTCACGATGCGGTCCTGCGCGCCCCACACAAGCTGCACCGGCTTGTCGATGCGGTGCAGCCAGTTCTTCAGGCGCGGGTTGTGCATGTACGGCTTCCAGGCGAACAGCGCGAGCGCTTCGCGGCCCTCGACGATACCCTTGAGTGCCGCATCGCTGAGCGCCTTCGGGTCGAACGGATCGCGTAGCGGGTCGGCCCACGCGCGTTCGACAAACGCCTCGCGCGTCATCGAATGCATATCCGCGATATCGCGCGTATCGCGGTCACCGACCTTGATCCCGAGCGGGGCTGCGAGCACGATCTTCGCGAACGCCGCGGTGTTGCGCACCGCCATTTCCGCCGCGATCCAGCCGCCGAAACTCGCGCCGACAAGGATGGCATCGTCAAGCTCCATCTGGCGTGCGAGGTCGAGATACAGGTAGGCGAGGTCGTCGACCGTGCCGATCCAGTCCGGCAGGGTCGATCCGCCACCCCATCCGGGATGGGTCGGCGCAATCACGCGAAACTGCGCGCTCAGCAAATCGAGCCACGGCCGGTCCGCCCACAAACCTTCGCCGGCGTGCAGAAACAGCAACGGACGGCCGCTGCCGCGTTCGGCAATCTCCAGCTCAACGCCTGAAACGTTCATCGTCGCCATGCCGCGCCCTCGTTCGCCGTGTGCGTGGATACTCGGATCGGTTCGCCAGGATGAGGCGCACCTTGCGCCAATTCAAGCAAGCAGCGGATATATCGATGCCCCCGTCCTGATGGTCACGCACGACGCGTACAATCCGGCCCTTGACCAAGCCCAGTGACCGGTCATGCTGGAGCGCGTTCAATCCGGGATACATCATGTCATGAAACACGCCCTCATCATCGGCGCCTCGCGCGGTATCGGCCTCGGCCTCGCCGGCGAACATCTCGCCCGCGGCTGGCAGGTCACCGCGACCGTGCGCAGCCCGACGCCCGAGGTCAACGCCCTGCGTGACAGTGTCGGCGAGGCGATGGAGATCATCGCCCCCGTCGACATCACCGACGTCGAGCAGGTCGCCGGCCTTGCCAGCTATCTCGAGAGTCAGTGGTTCAACCTGCTGTTCATCAACGCCGGTATCATGATCGGCCGCGACGCCACGATCAACGACATCGCCGACGACGACATCAACACCATGTTCATGACCAACGCGATCAGCCCGGTGCGCGTCGCCGACAAGTTGATCGGCAACGTCCACCCCGGCGGCATGATCGTGTTCATGTCGTCGATCCTCGGCAGCGTCGGCACCAACGACAACGGGCGCATCGAGTTGTATCGGGCGAGCAAGGCGGCACTCAACTCACTCGTGCGCTCGTTCTGCGCCCGCCACCCCGAGCTCGACGCAACGGTCCTCATCATGCATCCCGGCGTCGTGCGCACCGCGATGGGCGGCACCGATGCGCCCCTCGACATCGAAACCAGCGTCGCCGGTGTCGCCGATGTTATCGAGCAGCGTTGGGGCAGTGGCGGCCACGCCTATGTCGACTATCGCAACGAGATAATTCCGTGGTGAACGATCGCCGCGCACGCCTCGAATACCCCGCCAGTGCCTGACCAACGCCGCCGCCTGCAACCGAACGGACCCCCGTGGCCAGATCACCGACCCCCATCGCAGCGTCCGCCGAACAGGCACTGCCGGCAATCGCCTGCATGGTCGGTGCCGTCGCCAGCCTGACCGCCAGCGACGCCCTGATCAAGTCGATGTCGAACACCTATTCGGTCGGCCAGCTGCTCTTCATCCGCAGTCTTTTCGTGTGGCCGTGGATCTTCTTTTTCGCCTGGCGCCAGGGCGGCCTCCGGGTGCTGCGCCTCAACAGCACCAAGGGTCATTTCGTGCGTGGCTTCCTGGTGATCGCAAGCACGTTCCTGTTTGTCACCGGCCTGCAGTACCTGCCGCTTGCCAATGCCATCGCAGCGATCTTCATGGGACCACTGTTCATCACCGCGATGGCGCCGCTGATCCTCGGCGAACGCGTCGGCTGGCGCCGCTGGGCCGCCGTCTCGATCGGCTTTCTCGGCGTTCTCGTAATGGTCCGCCCCGGCACCGACGCCTTCCAGTGGGCACTGCTTTTCCCGATCACCGGCGCCATGTGCGGCGGCCTGCGCGATCTCATCACGCGTCGCATCAGCCAGGCCGAGAACACGCTGGCGATGCTCGCGATGACGACGATCGCCATCATGGTCGCCGGCGTCATCTCGATTCCGTTCGGCTGGTCGCCATTCCACAGCGACGACCTCATCAAGTTCGCGGTCAGCGGCACCCTCGTTACCGCCGGCCACTACCTGATGATCGACGCCTTCCGCCGTGGCGAGGCCGGCCTCGTCGCACCGTTCAAGTACACGTCGCTGCTCTGGGCGATCGTCATCGGTTACGTCGCGTTCGGCGAACTGCCCGACCACTACACGCTTGCCGGTGCCGCCATCATCATCGCCGCCGGCCTCTACGTCTTCTATCGCGAAACCCAGCTCCGCAAGACGGCGGCAGGCGGTTAGTTGTGACGTCGCAATAGTTCGTCCCGCCCCCTACCGCCGGACCCATTGCATGGCTGGGCCGGTCGTTGCATTTTGGTTCAAATGTCGTTGCGCGGTATCGATGCAAGATCGTGCGGAGTGCGCGGCGACGGCAACAGCGACGATGAGACAAAGGCAATAGAGATGTCCAACGCCCAACCCAGATCCCAGTACGCAAAGGTACACGGCCGCGAGGTGCACTACACGGAATGGGGCACGCCGGGCAGCGCCCCACTGGTGATGTGGCATGGGCTGGCGCGGTCGGGGCGCGATTTCGACCTGATCGCGTCACGGCTCAGCGATCGCTTCCACATCATCTGTCCGGATACGATCGGGCGCGGGCTCTCACAGTGGAGCGACAACCCGGACGCGGACTACTGCTTCGATGTCTACGCCGAACACGCCCGGGCGCTCGCAGATGCCGTCGGTTTCAAGACGATGCACTGGCTTGGCACATCGATGGGCGGCTCGCTCGCCATGCGCGTTGCGGCCACGACGCTCAAAGGGCGCATCGAAAAGCTGGTCATCAACGACATCGGCCCGACCTTTCCCGAAGCACCGTTCGAGCGCATCAAGCAGTACGTCGGCAATCCCCCCGAGTTCGCAACGATCACGGAGATCGAGGCCTATTTCAAGGAGATCTACCTGCCCTTCGGTCATCACACGGATGCGCAGTGGCGCCACATGGCCGAGACGTCGACACGGCGCCTGCCGAACGGCAAGGTGACGACGCACTACGACCCGGCGATCGTGCGCCAAATGTTCGTCAACCCCGGCGACTACGAGCTGTGGGCGCATTACGACGCGATCGAGTGCCCGACCTTGGTGCTGCACGGCGTCGACTCGGATTTGCTCCTGCCCGAAATCGCCGAAGAAGGCGCGGCCCAAAGGCGGATGTCGCAGAGATCGAGGGCTGCGGTCATGCCCCGGGGCTGGTGCAAGACGCGCACATCCAGTTGGTGCGCGATTGGTTCTTGCGCTGATCAAAGCGGGCCCGAACAACGCGCGTCGAAGTGCTACGATTCGCGCGTTTCGCCGCGCAGGCCGCGATGGGCGATCCAGGCGGCGACTTCTTCGCGGCCGCCGTAACATTGGCCCGGCGCATAGCTCTTGAGCCAGATGACGTAGTCTTCGAGTGCCGCCTTGTTGTGCTTGTCGGCGCGACCAATGCAGGACATCAGATCGTTGTGCAGCAGCGCCGTCAGGAAATGATTGGTCGGCCGGCCATCCTCGACGTACTCGCGCAGGTCCTGCGCCTGCGGCAATGATTGAAACAGGTCGTTGTCGAACATCTCATCGGACATTGCGGGCCCCAAAAGAACGACCGGCATTTCCATGCCGGCCATGATTCACTGGGTTTCCAAAGGGCGGGCCCTTTGGCGGGATTGTAAAGGGCGGAGCCCTTTACAGTTCGTTGGCGACACGCCGCTGCCTACTCCGCTGCCATCTTCGGCGTCGCCGCATCGAGCGCGGCGCGCACCTTCGGCGGTGACATCGGCAGTTCCTCGAGACGCAATCCAGTGGCGTTGTGAATCGCGTTCGAGAAGGCCGCCGGCACCGGCACCAGCGGCACCTCGCCGACGCCGCGAATGCCCTGCGGGTGCTTGTCGTTCGGGATCTCGAGGATAACGGTGTCGAGCATCGGCATGTCGGAGGCGACCGGGATGCGATAGTCGAGGAAACTCGCGTTATCGAGGACGCCGTCCTTGTCGTAGATGTATTCCTCGTTGAGCGCCCAGCCGAGGCCCTGCGCGACGCCGCCGTGCATCTGGCCTTCGACATAGCTCGGGTGGATCGCGCGGCCGGCATCCTGGACCGACGTGTAGCGCAGCAGCTTGACGTGGCCCGTCTCGCGGTCGATCTCGACGTCGCAGATGTGCGTTGCGAAACCGCCGGTTGCCCCCGCCGTGTTCTGCGACGCGCGCGCGTTGATCGGCCCGCCCGTGGCGCTCGCCTTGGCGGCGATATCCGACAGCGACAGCGGCTCGAACTCGCCCGCGTTGGCACCGGCCGGCTTGGCATGGCCATCCTCCCAGACGACGGCTTCCGGATCGATCTTCCAGATCATCGCCGCGCGCTGGCGCAGGATCGTGATGACCTGCTCGGTCGACTGCGTCACGACCATGGCGGCGGCGAACGTCGCCCGGCTGCCGCCCGTCACCGCGCTGAACGGGATCGAACTGGTGTCGCCGATCAGCGCCTGCACCTTCGAGAAGTGGATGCCGAGCAGTTCCGCCGTGATGTTGACCATCGAGGCGCGGTTGCCGCCGATGTCCGGGTGGCCGGTGACGACGACGACGGTGCCGTCCTCGTTGATGTTGACCTGGGCACTGGAATCGCCGCCGGCGTTGAACCAGTAGCCGCTCGCCACGCCACGTCCTTGGTTGGGCCCGAGCGGCATCTTGTAGTGCTCGTGGGCAAGCGCCGCTTCGACCGATTCCTGATAGCCCATCTTCGGATAGGTCGGCCCGTAGGCGGCCACCGTGCCCTCTTTCGCGGCGTTCTTGAGGCGCAGCTCGAGCGGGTCCATGCCGATCGCGGCGGCCGCCTCATCGAGCATGACCTCGGCCGGATAGGCGCCGATCGGCGCACCCGGCGCCCGGTAGGCCGTCGCCTTCGGCCGGTTGCACACGACGTCGATGCCGACGACGTGGACGTTCTTGATGTCGTAGGGCGCGAACGCGCAGCCCGCCGCGCCACGGATCGGTGCGCCCGGGAACGAACCGGCCTGCAGCTTGAACGTGCCCGACGCCGCCGTAATCGTGCCATCACGCTTGACGCCGATCTTGACGGTGCTCGACGAACCCGACGTTGGCCCCGTCGCGCGGAACACATCCTCGCGCGACATCTGCATCTTGACCGGGCGGCCCGACTTTTGCGCCAGTATCAGTGCGAGCGGCTCGAGATAGACGATCGTCTTGCCGCCGAAACCGCCGCCGATCTCGGCCGGCACCGCGACGATGCTGCTTTGCGGCAGGCCGGTCAGATGCGCCGTCATCGCGCGCACCATGAAGTGGCCCTGCGAACTCGACCATACCTTTGCCTGGCCCTCAGGCGAGATCGTCACCAGGCACGCGTGCGGCTCGATGTAGCCCTGGTGCACCGGCTGGGTCTTGAAGCTGCGCTCGACGACGACATCGGCTTCGGCAAAGCCCGCTTCGACGTCGCCGAGCTTGTGCTCGAGGCGCCCGGAAATGTTTGACGGCTTGTCCGACGTGTCTCCCGGCGCGCGAATGAAATCGTGCAGGATCGGCGCATCCGGCTGCATCGCCTCGTCGACGTCGATGACGTGCGGCAAGACTTCGTACTCGACCTCGATCAGCTTGCACGCCTGCTTGGCAATGCTCGCCGACGTCGCCGCGACCGCTGCAACCGGGTGGCCGGAAAACAGCACCTTTTCCTTGGCCATGACGTTGCGGCACATCCAGCGCATGTCGGCGAGGCCGACCATCACCGACGGCCCGTCGA
>JBPCVZ010000001.1:0-2864 GCA_051010015.1 Hyphomicrobiaceae bacterium | reverse complement strand
AATCGGAAACCGAACGTGACGCGGCTCGTGACCGCTACATTGCCATGTACCTCTCTCGAGAACACGCGGAGGATCGCGGTCAAGGGTGCCCGCTAGCGGCGATGGGGGCAGAGATTGCTTTGCTTGAGGAGGACGCGAAGGGCGCCGCCTCAGCAACAATCGAACGCATGGCCGATCTGCTCGCGACAGGCCACGGCAGCTCGACAAGCCAGGGCATCGCGATGATGGCGCTTCTCGTGGGCACGATTACGCTCGCCCGTTTGAAGGAGCCTGGAGCGGATGCTGAACGGGTTCTCGACGCAGGACGGACCGGTGCGGCCCTTCTTCGCGAACACTGGTCGGATTGAGAAATTCTGACTTCGCTGAACGGGAGCCCTCAGTGCAGCCCCTTGATCTCCGATCGGGACAGCGTGTGCCGTGTGTTTCGCAGAGAAAAACTGTCTTCGTACCATTTCCTATTGCAGGTGACGTTCCAACTGATTACCGGAACCATCGATCGCCAATTACATTGCGTGACTGGGGACGCGTCTTTAGTCTCTAACGGTTAGTAACGTGGTGCAATGGAGGACGACGAGGCGCAAGCGACAATTTTGCCGTTGTCGCTTGTCACTTGAAAAGCGTCCGTTGCAGCGATCGCGCTGCAAAGGCAGGCTTGCCACGGACACGTGCTTCGATGAGCGAATTGCTCCGCCGAACACGCGTGCGCCCAAGCACAAAGGGCGCTATGGGTGACGATGGCGCGCCGCCGCCAGGTCCGCCACCCCCGCCTTGCGGAGACCAACAGCATGTCCGTCACCGTCTACCCGTTCCTGATGTTCACCGGCACCGCCGAAGCTGCGATGAATTTCTACGTCTCCGTCGTGCCCGACAGCCGCATCGTCTCGATCGAGCATTTCACGGCCGAAGACGATGGCGAAGACGGCAAGGTCAAGGCCGCGACGTTCGAAGTCGCCGGCCAACTGGTGCGCTGTTTCGACTCCTATATCGAGCACGCTTTCACCTTCACGCCGGCCTTCTCGCTGGTCATCGCGACGCCCGATATCGCCGACGTCGAACGCTACGCGACGGCCCTCGCCGCCGGCGGCGACGTCCTGATGCCACCGGACGATTACGGCTTTTCCAAGCGCTTCGCATGGGTCCAGGACCGTTTCGGGGTGTCGTGGCAGATCAACTGCGAGTGATGCTGCTCCCGCCGCTGCGCAGCGCCATCACCCGCATCAGTTCGCCGGTTTGGCGGCCGCCAGGTAATCGCCGTTGCGCCAGCTCTGCAGGTCGCCGTCGCGGTCGATGATCCAGGTTTCGGATTTGTGCCGGTAGGCCGGCCCGAGCTTGTGGCGGAACCGCTTGACGCGCTTCGTCACGCTGCGCCCGTTGCCGAGGTTTTGGCGAATGAACGTGTCGTCGTTGATCCGGTAGATCGTGACCGGGCGCTTGCCGATGCGCCAGCGCCCGATCGTCGTGCGGGTTTTCGGCGCGGCATCGGTCGACGCCGAGCGCACGACGTTGACGATCTTGGTGGTACCGGCGACGGCGGCGGCGGTCCGCTTGCCATGCGGCATGGTTTGCACGCTGCACCCGGTGGCGAGCAGGGCGGTTGCGATGAGGGGCAGTCGAACGCTGAACATGGGGGGCTCCGTCGGCACAGGGAGCCGCGGCTCCGTGAATGGGGATGCACGGACGATAGGCACGGCGACCTATGCGCACTCTGAACCGCAGATGAAAAATGCCCCGGCGATATTTAACCGGAGCCGGAACAAACTGCTCCGCTGTCGCGCAATACGTGAGATGCCGCAGCAGGTTGCCGGCGGTGGCTGCGAGAACAGGCGAATCTGATGGCGGATGATTAATTTGCGCCGGCCGGTCCGGTGAGAGGCCAGCGATCGCTACGCGATGGCGTATCTGGCAGCTCTAAGACAAGCATGTCGCATCCAATCGGATTCAACATCAAGGCCGCGACCGCGGCCCGGCCCCGCGTGCGAAGCACGCAAATCGCACAGTGGGCGTCGCCCACCGCGTGCAACGCACGCTAACGCGTGCATGGCGGAGGCCCCGAGCGGAGCGAGGGAATAGCCGTGAGCCCAAAGGAAACTAAAGCGGGGAGCATTTTATGCGACACGCATTAGGCGCGTGGCCCTGGTCATCTTGCTTTTCGCGGCGCCCGGTGCATGCTCTGGATTGATATCATCGACCCCTGCTCAGCAAAGGCCTGCCACCATGACCGTTTCACTTCCCACCGCCCTCAGCCTCGAAGGCCGCCGCATCTGCGTCACCGGTGCTGCCAGTGGCATCGGCCGGGCCACCGCGACGGCCGCCGCCGAACTCGGCGCCACGCTGCTACTTACCGACCGCGCGCCGCTCGCTGACGTCGAGCGCGATCTCGCCGCCAAGGGCGCGACGGTCGATGCCCTCGAGGGCGACCTCACCGCGGATGGCTTCGCGGCAAAACTGATCGAGAAGGGCGGCACCATCCACGGCCTCGCGCACTGCGCCGGCATCCTCGCGCGCACGCCGCTGCAGGATGCCGATAACCTGCGCCAGCGCTTTCATGACACCATGGACGTCAACGTGCGCGTGCCGATCGATCTTGGCTTCACGTTCACCGAGCACATGGCGGCGCACGGTGGCGGCGCCATCGTCATGGTTGGCTCGGTCGCCGGGCGCACCGGCGGCACGGCGCTCTCGACGCCGCTCGACTATTCCGCCTCGAAAGGCGCCGTCCACGTCGTCATCCGCTGGCTGTCACGCAACGCCGTCGGGCGCGGTGTGCTCGTCAACGGCGTCGCGCCGGGCCCGATCGAGACGGCGATGACGGCCGGCTCGCTGGTCGACGGCAGCGCTCTGCCGCGCGGGCGCATGGGCCGGCC